>NZ_PVLV01000518.1 GCF_002982015.1 Streptomyces solincola | reverse complement strand
CCGCTCGCTCCCCACTTCCCGCTCACGCCGCGCCCGCTCCCCGCCCGCGCCCCGGTCCCTTCGCCCGCGTCCGACGGTCCCCGCGCTCCCCGGCGCGCCCGCGTACGCCCCCGGTCCGGGTCCTTGACGCGGCCGTGGCGGCGGTAAGAAAGTTTCACCTACTGCGCGGTGGTCCGAAGGAATCTTTCAGCGGCGGCGGACGGCCGTGCGCGAGCGCGGCGGAGAGGGCGGCGATGGCTGAGGGGGCAGAGCATGCCGGGGAGGGCGCGGAGATCAGCCGCCGCCGACTGGGCGGCGGAGTGCTGGCACTGGGTGGCGCCGTGGTGATCGGCGCGGTCCCGGGTGCGGCGGCCGCCGCACCCGCGCGGCCCGCCGAGGCCGACCGGCGGCCCACCCTGCGGCTGGGCTCGGCCGAGCGGGCTGGGCTGCTGCCGGGCGCGCTCGACCGACTCGTGGAGGACGCCGAGCGCTTCCTCGGCCCCTCCCCCGTGCACCCCTGGTACGCGGGGGCGGTGCTGCTCGCCGGGCGCGGCGGCACGGTGGCCCTGCACCGCGCGGTCGGGCACGCCGTGCGGTACGCCGGCTACGACGAGAAGACCGACACCGGGGTGGAGCTGGAGGCGGACCGCCGCATCCCGATGGCCGAGGACACCGTCTTCGACCTGGCCTCGGTGTCCAAGCTGTTCACCTCGGTGCTGGCGGTGCAGCAGATCGAGCGGGGGCGGCTGGAGCTGGAGGAGCACGTCACCGCGTACCTGCCGGAGTTCGGCGGCGGAGGGAAGGGGGACGTCACCGTCCGCCAGCTCCTGACCCACACCTCGGGGCTGCGGGCCTGGATCCCGCTGTACGAGGAGCCGACCCGCGAGGGCAAGCTGCGCCTGCTGTGGAACGAGGCTCCGGCCGACCCGCCCGGCTCGGTGTACCGCTACTCCGACCTCAATCTGATCACGCTCCAGCTCGTCCTGGAGGAGATCACCGGGGAGGCGCTGGACGGGCTGCTGCGCAACGAGATCACCGGTCCGCTGGGCATGCACCGCACCCGCTACAACCCTCCCGCCTCCTGGCGTCCCAAGATCGCGGCCACCGAGGACGCCCGGCCGCCGTGGTCGGGCCTGGACCGCGGTCTGGTGTGGGGCAAGGTGCACGACGAGAACGCCCACGCGCTGGGCGGGGTCGCCGGTCACGCCGGGGTCTTCTCCTGCGCCTGGGACCTGGCCGTGCTGGCCCGCACCCTGCTCAACGGCGGGGTGTACGGGCGGGCCCGGATCCTGGAGCCGGCGTCGGTGCGGCTGATGTTCACCGACTTCAACACCGCCTTCCCGGGCGACGAGCACGGCCTGGGCTTCGAGCTGAACCAGCACTGGTACATGGGGGCGATGGCCACCCCGCACACCGCGGGGCACACCGGTTTCACCGGCACCAGCCTGGTGATCGATCCCACCACCGACTCCTTCCTGGTGGTCCTCGGCAACTCGGTCCATCCGGTGCGCACCTGGCGCTCCGGCTCGGCGCCCCGGGTGGCGACCGCCGACCGGATGGCCCGGGCCGTGGCGGTGCGCCCGGCCCACGGGCGGGGCGCCTGGTTCGGCGGGATGGCCTCGGGCACGACGGCGCTCCTCACGCTGCCCGCCCTCACCCCGCGCTCGCCCCGGCCGCGGCTGCGGTGCGCCCTGTGGTGGGACATCGAGCCCGCCGCCGACGCGGTGTTCCTGGAGGCGTCCGCCGACGCGGGGGCGACCTGGCGGGCGGTGCCGTTCACCACCGCGCGACCGGGCGCACCCGCCGAGCGCCGCCCGGACGGCACGGTCACCGGCTGGTCGGGGCGGGTGTGGCACCGGGTGGAGGCCGATCTGGCCGACTGGCGCGGCGCCGCGCTGCGGCTGCGCTGGCGGTACACCACGGACCAGCGGTACGTGGGCCGGGGCGTGTACGTGGACGGGCTGCGGGTGCTGGACGGGGCCCGGACCCTGTTCGACGAGACGCGTCCGGGCGACGCCGCCCGGATCGAGGCGGAGGGATGGTCGCTCTCCGCAGACTGACCGCGTGGGACGGCCGCCGCCGAGACCGATGGAACCGCGCGCATTCTCCGAGACACCGCGCTGAGCTGCGGTTTCGCCCGCCCCGGCGGGTTGCGCGGGCGGCGGGCGGCGCGCGCGGATGCGAACCGGGGACCCTCGCGTGAGACTGAGGGGCGGGGGACCGCTCGGCGAGGAGGATGACCCATGTCCATGCTGGACAAGATCAAGGCGAAGCTGAAGGGCCACGAGTCGCAGGTCGACAAGGGCGTCGAGAAGAGCGGTGACTTCGTCGACAAGCGGACGGGTGGCAAGTACAGCGGCCAGGTCGACTCCGCCCAGGAGCGGATGAAGGACGAGTTCGGCCGGGACCCGAACCAGGACCCGCCGACCCGCACCTGACCGCACCTGACTTCCTCTGAACCTTCGGGTCGCCGCCTCGGTCGACCCCTCTCCCGCGCCCCCGCCCCGCGCCCACCGCGCGTCGGCGGGGGCGCGCGGCATGCGCGGAGGCGGGAAACGGGCACGGCGGTGCGACGGCGCGGGGCGCCACCCGGGCGGACCGCTCGGCGTGCGGGGGCGGGCGGGGTGGTGAACAGTCGTCACGGAGTCCCCACTTCGAAGGAGAAACCCATGGTTCGGCGCATCGCTTTCGTTCTGACCGGTCTGCTGGCTCTCGGCCTCGCCGCCGCGGGCCCGGCCGCCGCCCACACCTCGGACGTCGAGGGCGCGTGGTTCGACGCCACCCGGGTGCAGGCCGGTGACGTCCGGGTGGAGAACATCCACGCGGGCGAGTTCGAGATCGACTGACGCGGTCCCGGGGTCGCCGGCCGGACCGGCGCCCCGGCCCCCCTGCCGGCCGTCCCCCGTGGGCGGCCGGTTGGCGTTTCCCGGACCTGTTTCCCGCAGTTGTATCCCGGGCCTGTTTCCCGGACCCGTCTCCCGCAGTTGTATCCGGGCCTGTTTCCCGGACCCGTTTCCCGCACCTGTTTCCCGAGGAAACGGTCGCGGGCAACGGTCGCCGGTCCCGTCGGGGCCGGCT
Source organism: Streptomyces solincola (assembly GCF_002982015.1). Classification (GTDB taxonomy): domain Bacteria; phylum Actinomycetota; class Actinomycetes; order Streptomycetales; family Streptomycetaceae; genus Streptomyces; species Streptomyces solincola. The sequence goes on along the minus strand of NZ_PVLV01000518.1, from coordinate 3,660 downwards.
GTCCCGTCGGGGCCGGCGGTCAGGCGGATTCGCGCAGTACCAGTTCCGGGGTGAAGACCACGGTGGTGACGGGGCGGTCGGGGTGCTCGATGTGCCCTTGGAGCAGCCGCGCCATCTCGGCGGCCATGTCCTCGACGGGCTGGCGGACCGTGGTGAGCGCGGGCCGGCAGGCGGCGGCCACCGGGCCGTCGTCGAAGCCGATGACCGCGACGTCCTCCGGTATCCGGCGGCCCCGGTCGCGCAGGACGTGGCAGGCGCCCTGGGCCATCACGTCGTTGGCGGCGAACACCGCGTCCAGGCGTGGGTGGCGCTCCAGCAGCGCGGCCATCGCGGCCTCGCCGGACTCCTGGCTGAACTCGCCATCGGCGACCGGGACGTCGGGGATTCCGCACTGGGCCATGGCGTCGCGGAAGCCTCCCACGCGGTCCTGGACGGCGGGCAGGGCGGTGGGGCCGGTGATGGTGACCGGACGCCGGCAACCGCGCGCCACCAGGTGTTCGGCGGCCAGCCTGGCGCCGCCCCGGTGGTCGAGGTCGACGCAGCTCAGCGGCACCGGGAGGGCCGGGCGGGCGAAGACCACGGCGGGCAGCCCGGCCGTCGCCAGTTGGGCGGGCAACGGGTCGTCCGCGTGGTTGGACACGATGAGCGCCCCGTCCGCGCTGCCCTGGCGCAGGTAGGAGACGACATGGTCGCGGTCGGCGGGCGACTCGGCGAACATCAGCACCGGGTGCATGGAGCGCGGCCTCAGGAACTGCACCACTCCGGTGACGACCCGGCCGAAGAAGGGGTCGGTGACGGTTCGTCCGGCGAAGGCGGTGGAGGCGGAGGGCGAGTCGTCGGCGGCGCCGGACACCACCAGGGCGATGGTCTCGGCCCGCCGGGTCACCAGGGAGCGGGCGGCCCGGTTGGGCGCGTAGCCGGTGGCGGCGACGGCCTGCCGTACCGCGTCCTGGATGACCGGGTCGACGTTGCGGACCCCGTTGACCACCCGGGAAACGGTGGCACGGGAGACCCCGGCCGCCCGGGCGACGTCCTCCAGGGTGGGGGCGCCCGCGGACCGTCGGAAGCCTCTGCTCATGGCGGCGCTCATGGGCGTCTTTATAGCACCGCACCGACCCGTCGGGAGAGCGCTCCCCGAAATCGCCGCCCCAGCGCAACTCGACGGGGATGGCTGGTCGTTGCATCGGTGCACGCCTCTTGACGGGACATGTCGTCCGGCTGAAGCATCCCGGTAGCCGGAGAGCGCTCTCCCACAGTGGCCCACCGCTGTCGGGGAGCGTGCGCGGCCGGTTCACGCCGCTCCGGCCGCGCCCGGTGTCCATCCGGCGCATCCGTGTGCGCCGCGCACCCCCATGTCAGGAGATTCCATGCCCCTCGCCGTCCCGCGCAGCAGCGGGCCGCCACGCCCGCGCTCCACGGCCGCCCTGCTGGCCGCCGCGCTGCTGGCCGCCCTGATCGCCGTGCTCCCCGCGCCACCGGCGTACGCCGAACCGGTCCTGCTCTCCCAGGGCAGACCGGCCACCGCCTCCAGTCAGGAGCACGCCTGGTCCACGGCGGCGGCCGCGGTGGACGGCGACGCCGGCACCCGCTGGTCCAGTGCAGCCGCCGACCCGCAGTGGCTCCAGGTCGACCTGGGCGCCTCCGCGTCGGTCGAGCGGGTGGTGCTGCGGTGGGAGACGGCGTACGCGAAGGCGTTCCGCATCCAGCTCTCCGCCGATGGGACGAACTGGACGGACGCCTACGCGACCACCACCGCCACCGGCGGCACCCAGAGCCTGGCCGTCTCCGGCAGCGGGCGGTACGTGCGGATGCTGGGCACGGCGCGGGCCACCCAGTGGGGATACTCGCTGTGGGAGTTCCAGGTGTACGGAACCACCGGAGGGGGCGGCGGGCCGCAGTTGCCGGGCGGCGGCGACCTCGGCCCGAACGTGCTGGTCTTCGACCCCTCGACGCCGAACATCCAGGGCAGGCTCGACGAGGTGTTCCGCCGGCAGGAGTCGGCGCAGTTCGGCACCGGCCGCTACCAACTGCTGTTCAAGCCCGGGACGTACGACGACATCAACGCGCAGATCGGGTTCTACACCTCGATCTCGGGCCTGGGCCTGTCCCCCGACGACACCACCTTCAACGGTGACGTGACGGTCGACGCGGGCTGGTTCAACGGCAACGCCACCCAGAACTTCTGGCGCTCGGCGGAGAACCTTGCGCTGAAGCCGGTCAACGGCACCAACCGGTGGGCGGTGTCGCAGGCGGCCCCGTTCCGCCGGATGCACGTCAAGGGCGGCCTCAACCTGGCCCCGGACGGCTACGGCTGGGCCAGCGGCGGCTACATCGCCGACAGCAGGGTGGACGGCACGGTGGGCCCGTACTCGCAGCAGCAGTGGTACACCCGCGACAGCTCGGTGGGCGGCTGGACCAACGGCGTGTGGAACATGGTCTTCTCCGGGGTGCAGGGCGCGCCGGCGACCGGCTTCCCCAACCCGCCCTACACCGCCCTGGACACCACCCCCGTCTCCCGGGAGAAGCCGTTCCTGTACCTGGACGGCGGCGAGTACAAGGTGTTCGTCCCGGCCAAGCGGACCAACGCGCGCGGCACGTCCTGGGGCAACGGCGCGCCGCAGGGCGGTTCGCTTCCGCTGAGCCGCTTCTACGTGGTCAAGCCGGGCGCCACCGCGGCCACCATCAACCAGGCGCTGGCGCAGGGGCTGCACCTGCTGTTCACGCCGGGGATCTACCACGTGGACCGGCCCATCGAGGTCAACCGGCCGGACACCGTGGTGCTGGGACTGGGCTACGCCACGATCATCCCGGACAACGGGGTCACCGCGATGAAGGTGGCCGACGTGGACGGCGTACGGCTGGCGGGTTTCCTGATCGACGCCGGTCCGGTCAACTCCCGCACCCTGCTGGAGGTCGGCCCCGAGGGGGCGTCCGCGGACCACGCCGCCAACCCGACCACCGTGCAGGACGTGTTCATCCGGATCGGCGGCGCCGGACCGGGCAAGGCGACCACCAGCATGGTGGTCAACAGCGACGACACGATCATCGACCACACCTGGGTGTGGCGGGCGGACCACGGCGAGGGCTGGGGCTGGGAGACCAACCGGGCCGACTACGGGGTCCGGGTCAACGGCGACGACGTGCTGGCGACGGGTCTGTTCGTGGAGCACTTCAACAAGTACGACGTGGAGTGGTTCGGCGAGCGCGGCCGGACGATCTTCTTCCAGAACGAGAAGGCGTACGACGCGCCCAACCAGGCCGCCATCCAGAACGGGTCGACCAAGGGCTACGCCGCCTACCGGGTGGACGACTCGGTCACCACCCACGAGGGATGGGGTATGGGCAGCTACTGCTACTACAACGTGGACCCGACCATCCGGCAGGACCACGGCTTCAAGGCCCCGGTGAAGCCCGGGGTGAGGTTCCACAGCCTGTCGGTGGTGTCGCTGGGCGGCAACGGCCAGTTCGAGCATGTGATCAACGACCGCGGAGGCCCGACCTCGGGCACCTCCACCATCCCCTCGACGGTGACGCACTTCCCGTAGGACGTCGCGTACGACGTCGCTTGCGACGTCCCGTAGGACGTTCCGTTCGGTGACGGCACGCGGACCCCGCCCGACGACGGGCGGGGTCTTCCGTGTCCTGGCGGGGGCGGGGGGC
>NZ_PVLV01000517.1 GCF_002982015.1 Streptomyces solincola | reverse complement strand
GGCCCTCACCCGCTCCCGCCGGACAGCAGGGGGCGGGGGCGGTCCCGCAGGTGCCGGTCGAAGAACGCGGTGAGGTAGGCGCGCTGGGCCGAGGTGCTGCGTTCGGGGTCCACCGTGCCGACGTACTGCTCGCGCAGCCCCGCCGGGATGTCCAGGGCCGCGTCCACGGCCGGCACGAAGGTCTGGGCGTCGGTGTAGCTGAAGTGGCCGGCCCGTACCAGGCTGAAGTCGCGCTTCCAGCCGGTCGACAGGTCCCAGAACGACTGCCAGGACGGCTTGTCGAGGTGGGTCTGGGTCTCCTTGCCCATCAGCATGAACGGGCGGTCCAGCCCCTCGCGGGCGACGGGGAGGAAGTCCGTGGGGCTGTACTGGAGGGTGCCGTCCAGGTTGACGCCGGCGTCGACGCGGCGGTCGACGCGCATGGTCTCCGCCGCGGTGATCCCGCCGGCCGAGTGCCCGAACATGCCCACCCGGTCCAGGTCGAGCGCCCGGCCCAGTCCGTCCGGCAGCGGCCGGCGCGCGGCGTCCGGGTTCCGGCCGGCCCGCAGTTCCGCGAGCTGGTCCAGGACGAAGCGGATGTCGCGCACCCGGGTGTCGACCGCCGTCCTGGCCCCGTCCGTCCCGGTCCCCGGCTCCGGCCGGGTGCCCGGCACCACGCGCCCGCCCGGGAACTCCACCGGGGAGGACTCGTGGGTGTGGTCCACCGCGACGACGACGTACCCGCGGCTGGCCAGTTCCACGGCCGTCGAGGTGCCGAGCGTCCGGGGCATGCCCATGCCCGGCGAGTAGAGCACCACGGGCCGCCGGGTGCGCCGGTCGGCCGGGGCGAGTGAGGTGGCGTGCGTCCGGGGCGACGCCCAGTCGACCTCGCCGGGAGCGGCCAGCCCGTAGGAGCCCGACCGGTCGAGGAACCGCGCGGCGCCCGGCCGCATGTACGGCTCCGGCGAGCGCCCGCTCGCCGACCGCGCCGGGTACCAGACGCCGACCATCAGCTCGCGGGAGCCGCCGCCGACCCAGGGGTCCGGCCGGCGGCTGTCGACGAGATGCAGCTCGGTGCTCCCCACCGGGTGCCGTCCGGTCGGCTCGGGGAGGTCGAAGCGCACCGGGCGGCGGTCGGCGGCGGCTGAGCGGGCCGCCGGATCGCCGGTCGGGGTGGAGGCGGCGGCGGCGCCCGCGCCGAGGGCCAGCAGGAGGGCCGCCGATGTGGCGACGATGGAGGTACGAAGGGTCATGGGGGCCAATCTGGCCCTCCGTCAGGCCCCCGGGCATCCGGCGTCAGGTGTACGCGTCCCCGGTCTTCCCCCGGTCGCCGTCCCCCATGGCGCCGCCCTCAAGGGGAGGCTTCGGGTGCGGTCGGAGTGGCGGCGGGAGACGTCTCCGACGGCGTCGGGGCGGGCGGCGTG
>NZ_PVLV01000516.1 GCF_002982015.1 Streptomyces solincola | reverse complement strand
GCCGGGAGCGGGGGGCGGCGGCCGGGGTGTTCGTCGCTGTGCCGCACGGGCCAGCCTCTCTGCGTGCCGCGCGCACGGACCGCACACGGCCCGGCACCCGGGCCCGTGGACGCGGGCCCGGGTGCCGGGCGGGTGGAGTGCGGTGCGGTCCCGCGGGAGCGGGCGGCCTACTGCTTGTCGAACCTGGGCGGCTGCGGCTGGGACTGCGACCGGCCCTGGGACTGGTCCTCGGCGGCGCCCTGGCCGCCCTCGATGGCCTGCTGGCGGTCGGCGGCGCCGCCGGCCAGCTCGGCCTTCATCCGCTGGAGCTCCAGCTCCACGTCGGTGCCGCCGGAGAGGCGGTCCAGCTCGGCCTGGATGTCGTCCTTGGCCAGCCCGGAGTGGTCGTCCAGGGCGCCGGAGGCCAGCAGCTCGTCGATGGCCCCGGCCCGGGCCTGGAGCTGGGCCGTCTTGTCCTCGGCGCGCTGGATGGCGACGCCCACGTCGCTCATCTCGTCGGAGATGCCGGAGAACGACTCGGCGATCCGGGTCTGCGCCTGGGCCGCGGTGTAGGTGGCCTTGATCGTCTCCTTCTTGGTGCGGAAGGCGTCGACCTTGGCCTGGAGGCGCTGCGCGGCCAGCGTCAGCTTCTCCTCCTCGCCGGCGAGGGTCTGGTGCTGCGTCTCCAGGTCGCTGACCTGCTGCTGGAGCGCGGCGCGGCGGGACAGCGCCTCGCGCGCCAGGTCCTCGCGGCCCAGCGCCAGCGCCTTGCGGCCCTGGTCCTCCAGCTTGGCGGACTGGGTCTGGAGCTGGTTGAGCTGGAGCTCCAGGCGCTTGCGTGAGGTGGCCACGTCGGCGACGCCGCGGCGCACCTTCTGGAGCAGTTCGAGCTGCTTCTGGTACGAGTAGTCGAGCGTCTCGCGCGGGTCCTCGGCCCGGTCAAGAGCCTTGTTGGCCTTCGCGCGGAAGATCATCCCCATACGCTTCATGACACCGCTCATGGGCTGCGCGCGCCCCCTTTTCTGACGGACTCGGCTCCGGCACTCCAACAGAACCCACAGTACGGGGCCCACATCCATTACCGCACCGTCCGGAGCCGGATGCGGTCATCCGCAAGGACGAGTGCGGACGTCCGCGATCAGGCCCAGGGAGGAGCGGCCACCCCGAGGGGCGCCCCCGCACACGGGGCCGCGGGCCGCCGTTGCGCGATCGTTCTGCTCGCGCACAGGAGTACGCACGAGCCCTCCCGTACCCTGGGCCTTGTGTTCCGTAGCCGTTCGAAGGACGAGAAGGTCTCCGCTGTGAAGGCGCCGGCGGACCTCCCCACGCAGCCCCGCGACCCGCAGGCCCCCAAGGGCCGCCCCACTCCCAAGCGGAGTGAGGCCCAGACCACGCGCCGCCGTGCGCAGACCAGCGCTCCGCTGGACCGCAAGGAGGCCGCGCGCCGCCAGCGCGAGGCCCGGCGGGCCGACATGACCCGCCAGCGCCAGGCGCTGGCCAGCGGTGACGAGCGCTATCTGCCGGCCCGCGACAAGGGCCCGGTGCGGCGCTTCGTCCGCGACTTCGTGGACTCGCGGTTCTGCGTCGCGGAGTTCTTCCTCCCGATGGCCGTGATCATCCTGATCCTGTCGACGATGCCGTCGCCGCAGCTCAAGAACATCTCGCTGCTGCTGTGGCTCGGTGTGATCGCGATGATCGTGGTCGACTCGGTCGGTATCTGGATCCGGCTGAAGAAGCAGCTCGCCGCCCGCTTCCCGAACGAGAACAAGCGCGGCGCGGTCGCCTACGGTCTGATGCGCACCCTTCAGATGCGCCGGCTGCGCCTGCCGAAGCCGCAGGTCAAGCGCGGAGAGCGGCCCTGAGCACCCAGGTCTCGGGATTCGCGGGCGCGTCGGCTGGCCGGCTGGACGGTCTGGGCGGGCTGCGGGCCACCGTGCGCCAGGAGCTGGTGGCCCGGCAGCTCGACGAGCAGATCACCGCCCGGTACCCGGTCGGCCAGCGGCTGCGCATCCTGGACGCCGGGATGGGGCAGGGCACCCAGGCGCTGCGGCTGGCCCGGGCCGGGCACACGGTCACCGGTCTGGAGGCCGACGAGACCCTGCTGCGCGCGGCGCGTGAGGCGCTGACCGGTGAGCCGGCCGGCATCCGCGAGCGGGTGACGCTGCTCCAGGGGGACGGCCGGGAGACCGGCGTGCACTTCCTGCCGGGCAGTTTCGACGTGGTGCTCTGCCACGGCACCCTGATGTACGCCGAGGAGCCCGACGCCATGCTGGCCGGGCTGGCCCGGATGCTCGCGCCGGGCGGGCTGCTGTCCCTGGTGGTGCGCAACGGCGACGCGCTGGCGATGCGCCCGGGCACCGGCGGCGACTGGCGCGGGGCGCTGGCCGCCTACGAGTCGGCCACCGACGTCGACCGGTTCGGGCAGCAGGTGCGCGCCGACCGGCTGGCGGACCTGACCGCGACGCTGGCGGGCATCGCCGCGCCGCTCCAGGCCTGGTACGGCGTGCGGGTCTTCACCGACAACGTGCCCAGCGAGGTCGGTCTGCCGCCGTCCGACGAGCTGGCCCTGCTGCTGGACGCCGAGGACCGGGCCGGCCGCACCGAGCCCTACCGCCGGGTGGCGGCCCTGCTGCACGTCTGCGGCGTGCGCGGCTAGCACCCGGCTCCCCCGTCGTCGCCCTCCGCCTGGCGCGCCGTCCCTCCGGCGCCTCGGCCCGCGGGGCCGACGGCGACCCCGCACCCGGCGACCACCGCCGCCACCTGATCGGGTGCGCCGGACGGGCGGGCCGGG
>NZ_PVLV01000515.1 GCF_002982015.1 Streptomyces solincola | reverse complement strand
GCGCGCCGCCCGCCCCGGCACCGGCTCCGTCGGCGGAACCGGCACCCGTCGGCGCCTCCGGCGGCAGCGGAACGGACCCCGTACCGCCGCTGCCCACACCCCCCGCAGAAGTGCCGCTGTCGTGACCGTGGCCGTGACCGCTGCCGCCGTCCGCGGACGCTCCCCGGTCCGCAGCCGACACCGCAGCCGACATCGCCTCCGTCTCCGTCTCCGGCCGTGCGACGCCCTCGCCGACTGCCCGGCGGCGCCCGGTGGGCGCCGCCGCCGGGGTCGGGTCGCCGGGCGGGTGCTGCTGCGCCCGGACGTCCTCCCCGTACGACGGGGCATGCGGCGCCAGCCCGTCACGGGCGTGCTCCGTGCTCCGATCCTCCTCGGCCACCGTGGCCGCAGCGGGCGGGGCCAGTCGGTCGGCGTCGGCCGGCGGCAGGGCGAAGGGGCTGCGCTGTGCGGCCGGATCGGGCGCGGGTCGCTCCTGGGCCGGGCCCAGGGCGCGCCGGGCCCGACGGCCGGTGGATTCGGCGGCCTCACCCGGGTGCTGCTCGGCGGAGCCGGCCGGCAACGCGGGAAGCGCAGCGCGCTCGCCGTCCCGCCGGGCGCGTCGCCCGGACGCCGGCACCGGCGTGGCGTCCATGGGCACGCCCTGCGGCGGCACCGTCTCGCCGAGGGCCGGCCGGCCCTGCGCGCTCTCGGCGGCGGTCCGCACCGCGCCCTCGGCCGGGCTCGGCCGTCCGCGCCGCCGACCGGTGGGCGCCGCGGGCGCCAGGGCCGCCACGACCCCGGAGGCTCCGTCCGCGCCGGCCGCGGCGTCGTCCCCGAGGGCGCGCCGGCGGCCGGTCGGCTCCGCGGCCACCGGGTCCTCGGCGCGTACCGGGCTCGCCAGGAAGGCGTCCGTCGAGGCGCGCCGCGCCCGGCGCCGCCCGCCACCGACCGTCGTCTCCCCGCCCGTACCGGTGCCGGCGGCCCCAGTGCTTCCCTCACCGTTCTGCTGGGCGGGCACCAGTGGAGCCATGGCCGCCACCGCCGACTCCACGGACCCGCCGGCCTGCCCGGACTCGCCGAACCCGCCCTGCGAACCATCGAGCCGGCCCACCGGAACCTCCAGCACGAACGCACTGCCGGGCATCCCGGGTACCTCGTGCGTCTGGAGCACTCCGCCGTGCGCCCGGACGATGCCGCGCACGATCGGCTCGTGCACCGGGTCGCCGCCCGCGTACGGGCCGCGCACCTCGATGCGGACCACGTCACCGCGCTGGGCCGCGGCCACCACGATGGTCGAGTCGGCGTAGCCGCCGCCGGCCACCGCCCGGGCCCGTCCGGTCGAGTCGACGCCCGCCACGTCGGCGACCAGGTGCGCCAGCGCCGTCGCCAGTCGCACTCCGTCCACCTCGGCGGCGATCGGCGGCGCGTGCACCGCAAACTGCGCGCGGCCCGGGCCGATCAGCTCCACCGCGCCCTCGACGCCTGCGGCGACGACCCCGTCCAGCAGCACCACGCCCTTGCGCAGCGGCTCCGACCCGGTGTCCAGCCGCTGGAAGCCCAGCACGTTGTCGACGAGCGTCGTCATCCGGGCGTACCCGGCGGCGAGGTGGTGCAGCACCTGGTTGGCCTCCGGCCAGAGCTGCCCGGCCGGATCGGCGGCGAGCGTGCCCAGCTCGCCCCGAAGCTCCTCCAGCGGCCCGCGCAGCGAACCGCCCAGAACGGCGGTGAGCTGATCGTGCCGGGCGGTGAGATCCGCGTACGCCTCCTCGCGCCGCTCCCGCTCCACGGCGTCCCGCTCGCTGCGGTCGGCCACCTCGGTGACATGCCGCTCGGTCAGCTCGGAGACCTCGGCCGCGTGCCGCTCGGTGAGCGCCGCCAGTTCCTTCTCGTGCCGCTCCGTCAGTTCCGTGACCGCGGCCTCGTGCGCCGACACCAACTCCTCGTACGGGCGCCGGTCGGTGAAGGTCATCACCGCGCCGACGAGCTGGTCCCCGTCCCGTACCGGCGCGGTGGTCAGGTCCACCGGCACCGGGGAGCCGTCCTTGGCCCACACCACCTGTCCGCGCACCCGGTGCTTGCGGCCCGAGCGGAGCGTGTCGGCGAGCGGCGACTCCTCGTACGGGAACGGCTCGCCGTCCGCGCGGGAGTGCAGCATCAGCCCGTGCAGCTCCTTGCCGCCGAGGTCGCTGGCGCGCCAGCCGAGGATCTGGGCGGCGGCCGGGTTGACCAACACCACCCGGCCGTCGGTGTCGGTGCCGACGACGCCCTCGGCCGCGGCCCGCAGAATCATCTCGGTCTGCCGCTGCGAACGGGCCAGCTCCGCCTCGGTGTCGACGGTCCCGGACAGGTCGCGCACCACGAGCATCAGCAGCTCGTCACCCGTGTACGAAGAGCCGGCGCCGGTCGCGTACGGGTCGTAGGCCTCCCGCCCGTCCTCCAGGCTCGCGCTGGTCACCTCGACGGGGAACTCGCCGCCGTCGGTCCGCTGCGCCACCATCCGGGCCGGCTTGGTCCGTCCGCGCGCGTCCGCGGCCTCCGGCCGGCGCATCGAGCCTGGGATCAGCCGGGAGTCGAACGCCGGCAGCAGGTCCAGCAGGCCCCGCCCGACGAGTGCGGTGCCCGGAGCCTCGAACATCTCCAGCGCGATGGTGTTGGCGTTGACCACCGTGCCGTTGCAGTTGACGAGCACCAGCCCGTCCGGCAGGGCGTCGAGTATGGCTGCGAGGCGAGCAGCGCCTCGGGATGGCCTGCTGCTCACGACGACGCTTCCTCCCGCTCGGCCTTCACTGCACAAGGAGTCTAAGGGCTGGTGATGGGGGCCCGACGGCGGTTGTGTGGGGGTTCGCGAACGACGATCCTCCTCGTGCCCGCTCCCGCCCGCATATGCCCAGGCCACAAGCCCTTCGGGCCCCGGGGACGCGCCTGCGGCTACGAGCGGGCCATCGGCAGCACCGGCTTCAGCGCGTCCCAGCGGGCGATCTCGCAACCGTCGCCCCGGGAGAACCGCGCGTCGACGTCCTTGCCATGCCAGGTGCCGGTGATGTGCGCGGTGGCGGGGCCGCCGTGCTGCATGGTGCACATGGTGCCCTCGGCCACCGGCGCGAACGGGTCGCGGCCCTCGTCGGCCAGCTCCTTCAGCCGGTCGCAGGCCCCCTTCGCCCGCGGGTGCGTCCCCTCCGCCGTCCGCGTCCCGCACTCCAGCTCGAAGGTGCCGTCCGCGGCCGGGTTGCCCGAGTCGGCGACGGTGATGGTCAGCTTGTCCGGCCCCGCCAGCAGCGGCAGCGGCAGCCCGCCCCCCTCCGCCAGTGCGGCGGGCGCGGCGGCGCCCAGCACGGCGAGGGACGCGGCGGACATGAGGACGAGACGGCGCAGCATGCGTACTCCTGGGGGGTGTGGATCCCGGGGAGCCGCCCAGTGGCCCCGGGCACTCCCCCTCGCCCCACTAACGCGCCACCCCCACAGGCG
>NZ_PVLV01000514.1 GCF_002982015.1 Streptomyces solincola | reverse complement strand
CCACCCTTCTGCGCCCCTCGGCCCCTCGGCCCCTCCGGAGAGTCATGCGCCCCACCGTGCCCGTCCCGTCCCCGCCGTCCGGGCCCCGGCCGCCGGTCCCGCTGCGGCTGCCCGACGGGCGGCCGGCCGCCGACGCCTGGTCGCTGGACCCGGCCGTGCGCCACCTCAACCACGGCTCCTTCGGCGCGGTCCCGCGCGCCGCCCAGCAGGCCCAGCACTCCCTGCGGGACGAGATGAACGCCCACCCGGGCCTCTGGTTCCCGGAGCTGCCCGAGCGGGTGGCGAAGGCCCGAGCCGCCGTCGCCCGCTTCCTGCGGGCGGACCCGGACGAGCTGGCCCTCGTCCCCAACGCCAGCGCCGGGGCCAGCGTCCTCTACGGGTGCCTACCCGACCGCCCCGGCGGCGAGATCGTGGTCACCGACCACGGCTACGGGGCCGTCACCATGGGCGCCGAGAGGCTGGCGCGGCGCTGGGGCGGCACGGTCCGCACCGCCCGCGTCCCGCTCGACGCGGACGCCGACACGGCTTACGAGGCGATCCTGGCCGAGGTCGGCGAGCGCACCGGGCTGCTGGTGGTGGACCAGGTCACCTCCCCCACCGCGCGCCGCCTGCCGGTCGAGCGCGTCGGCGCGGAGGCGCGCCGCCGGGGCGTGCCCTTCCTGGTCGACGGCGCCCACGCGCCCGGTCTCCTCGCCGACCCCCTGCACGGCCTGGAATGCGACGTCTGGACCGGCAACCTGCACAAGTTCGGCTGCGCCCCGCCCGGGGCGGCGGCCCTGGCGGCCCGCTCCCCGCTGCGTACCTCGCTCCACCCGCTGATCGACTCCTGGGGCGCGCGCGAACCGTTCCCGCAGCGCTTCGACTTCCAGGCGACGCACGACGCGACCAGCCACCTCGCCGCCCCCGCCGCCCTCGCCCTGATCGAGGAGACCTGGGGCTGGGACGCCGTACGCGCCTACCAGCGGGACCTCGCCGCCTACGGGCGGCATATCGTCGCCACCGCCTTCGAGGAGCTGACCGGCGAGGACGCCTCCGCACAGGTCGGCATGCCGGTGGACGCGATGAAACTGGTGCGCCTGCCGGGGCCCCTGGCCGCGACCCGCGAGCAGGCCGACGCCCTACGCGGCCGCGCCGCCCGCGAACTCGGCGTCGCCGCCGCCTTCACCGCCTTCCGCGGCACCGGCTACCTCCGCCTGTCCGCCCACGCGTACAACACCCCCGCCGACTACGAGGACTTCGCCGCCCGCTGCGTCCCGGTGCTGGCCGGCTGGGCCCGCACGGCGGCCGGCCGCTAGACCGCGCCCGGGCACGGGGGCTGCCGGGCCGCCGTGCTGCTAGTCCGCCCCGCCCGGCCCGCGTACCGCCGACCGCCCCACCACCGTTCCCGCCCGGTCGACGCAGACCACGTCCACCGCGACCGGGGCGCCGCGCAGGACGGCGAGCGCCTGGTCGCGGGCGGTGGCGGCGACCAGGTCGCCCAGCGGGACGCCGGCCGCCGCGCAGAGCTGGAGCGCGGCCAGCCCGGTGTTCGCGGCGGCCACCCGCGCGACCAGGGCCGCGCCCGCGCCGGCGGTGCGGGCCAGCTCCGCCAGGAAGCCCTTGTCCACCTGGGAGCGCGCCGAGTGCAGGTCCAGATGGCCGGCCGCCAGCTTGGACAGCTTGGCGAAGCCGCCGCACACCGTGAGCCGCTCCACCGGGTGCCGGCGCACGTACTTCAGCACCGCCCCGGCGAAGTCGCCCATGTCCAGCAGCGCGTCCTGAGGCAGCCCGTACAGCGCGGTGACCGTCTTCTCCGAGGTCGACCCCGTACAGCCCGCCAGATGGGTGCGGCCCGCCGCCCGGGCCACGTCCACCCCGCGCCGGATGGAGTCGATCCACGCCGAGCACGAGTACGGCACCACGATGCCGGTGGTGCCCAGCACGGACAGCCCGCCGAGGATGCCCAGCCGCGGGTTCCACGTGGAACGGGCCAGCTCCTCGCCGTCGTCCACGGATACCGTCACCTCGACGTCGCCGGCGGCCCCGTACGCGGCGGCGACCTCGGCCAGGTGCTCGCGTATCAGCCGGCGCGGCACCGGGTTGATGGCCGGTTCGCCCACCTCCAGCGGCAGCCCCGGCCGGGTGACCGTGCCGACGCCGGGGCCGGCCCGGAACACCACGCCCGCGCCGGCCGGCAGCGCCCGCACCCGGGCCCGTACCAGCGCCCCGTGCGTCACGTCCGGGTCGTCCCCGGCGTCCTTGACCACACCCGCCTCCGCCGTGCCGGCCGCCAGCTCCTCCACCGCCAGCGCGAACGCCGGGGTCTGCCCGCGGGGCAGGGTGATCGTCACCGGGTCGGGGAAGGCGCCGCTCAGCAGCGCGGTGTACGCGGCGGTCGCGGCCGCCGTCGCACAGGCCCCGGTCGTCCAGCCGGGCCGCAGACCGGTGTGCTTGAGTTGGGCCGCACGCCCGCCCGCGGCCTCGCCCACAGCGGTCCCCACGCCCGGTTCACCACCCACGGAAGGACCCCTCAGCCCCCGTGCACCTGCTCATTCTCGGCGGCACCACCGAGGCCCGCCGGCTCGCGGAGGCGCTGACCGGCCCGTCCGCGCCCGCCGGCCTCCGGGTCACCAGCTCGCTCGCCGGCCGGGTGGCCGCGCCCCGGCTGCCGGCCGGCGGCGAGGTGCGCGTCGGCGGCTTCGGCGGCCCCGAGGGCCTGGCCCGGTGGCTGCGTGAACACCGGGTGGACGCGCTCATCGACGCCACACATCCCTTCGCGGAGACCATCAGTGCCGGCGCGGCCCAAGCCGCCCGGACCGTCCATGTTCCCTTGCTGGTGCTGCGCCGCCCCGCCTGGGCCCCCGTCCCCGGCGACGACTGGCACCGGGTCTCCGACCTGCCCGAGGCCGCCGCCACCGCCCGCCGGCTCGGGCGCAGGATCTTCCTCACCACCGGCCGCATGGGCCTCGCCGCCTTCGCCCACCTGCACGACGCCTGGTTCCTGGTCCGCTCGGTCGACCCGCCCGAGCCCCCCTGTCCGCCGCACCTGGAGGTCCTCCTCGACCGCGGCCCCTTCACCCTGGACGGCGAACGCGACCTGCTGCGCCGGCACGCGGTGGACGTACTGGTCACCAAGGACAGCGGCGGTGCCGCCACCGCCCCCAAGCTCACCGCCGCCCGCGAGGCGGGCGTCCCCGTCGTCCTCGTCGACCGCCCGTCCCTCCCTCCGGGCTCCCAGGTGGCCGCCACCGTCGAGGAGGCGGCCACCTGGGCCCGTCGACGGAGCTGACCGGCACCCGGGGGGGCCGCTCAGTCCTCCGGGTACGTCCTCGGCGTCCAGGTGACGCGGGCGCCGTCTCCTCGGGTCGTCGCGCGGGTCTGGGTGGAGCCGATGAGGAGCAGGGTGCGCATGTCGACCTCGGCCGGGTCCAGGTCGGCGAGGGGGAGGACGCGGACCGACTCGTCGGGGCCGCCGACGTCGCGGGCGACGACCACGGGGGTGTCCGGGGCCCGGTGCTCCAGGAGCAGTTCGCGGGCCTTGGCGACCTGCCAGGTGCGGCTGGCCGAGCCGGGGTTGTAGAGGGCGAGCACCAAGTCGGCGGCGGCCGCCGCGGCGAGGCGGCGGGCGATCACCTCCCAGGGCTTGAGCCGGTCGGACAGCGAGATGGTGGCGTAGTCGTGGCCGAGCGGCGCGCCCGCCTTGGCCGCCGCCGCGTTGGCGGCCGTCACACCGGGCAGCACCCGCACCGGCACGTCGGCGTAGGCCTCCTGCGCGGCCACGTCGAGGACGGCGGTCGCCATGGCGAACACGCCCGGGTCGCCGCCCGAGACCACCGCGACCCGGTGCCCGCGCCGGGCCAGGTCCAGGGCGAACTCGGCCCGCTCGGACTCCACCTTGTTGTCCGACCCGTGCCGCCGCTGCCCCGGCCGCTCCGGGACCCGGGCGAGGTAGGTGGTGTAACCGACCAGGTCGGTCGCCGAGGCCAGCGCCCCGCGGGTCTCGGGGGTGAGCCAGCGCGCACCGGCCGGGCCGGTGCCGACGACCAGGACCTCTCCGGATCCGGGGCTCGGCTCCGGCGGTACGGCGTCGATCCGGGAGGGCAGCACCGCCACCGAGAAGTACGGCACCGAGTCCGGGTCCACGTCCGCCAAGCGGTCGGTGCGCTCACCGGGCATGGTGGCGCGCTCCACATAGCGGGCGTCGTCCAGTCGCCCGGTCTGCTCCAGCGCCCGGCGCACCGCGGGGAAGGTACGGCCGAGCTTCATCACCACCGCCGAGTCGGCCGCCGCCAGCCTGGCCGTCAGCTCCTCCTCCGGCAGCGTGCCGGGAATGATCGTCAGCGTCTCCTCGGCCTCGCACAGCGGCTCCCCGAGCCGTGCGGCCGCGGCGCTGACAGAGGTCACGCCGGGGATGACCTCGGTCGGGTACCGGTGCGCCAGCCGCTTGTGCATGTGCTGGTAGGAGCCGTAGAAGAGCGGATCGCCCTCGGCCAGCACCGCCACCGTGCGGCCGGCGTCCAGGTGGGCGGCCAGCGTGGCGGACGCCTCCTCGTAGAAGTCGTCCAAAGCACCCCGGTACCCGCCCGGGTGATCGGTGGTCTCCACGGTGAGCGGGTACATCAGCCGCTCCTCGACGTGGTCCTCGCGGATGTGCTCGGCCGCGATGGAGCGGGCGATGGACCGCCCGTGCCGGGCCGAGTGGTAGGCGACCACATCGGCCTCCGCGATGGCCCGCACGGCCCGCACCGTCATCAGCGACGGGTCGCCGGGGCCGAGCCCCACCCCGTACAGCTTCCCGGTCCCGGGCGTCCGCTCCACCGCGGCGGGCTCCGTCCGAACGCTTCCCATGGTGCTCACTCCGCCTCGCTCGCGAGGGCGTTGACCGCCGCCGCCACCATCGCGCTGCCGCCGCGCCGGCCCCGGACCACCAGGTGCTCCAGTCCCGCCGTGGCCGCCAGCGCGTCCTTGGACTCGGCCGCCCCGATGAAGCCGACCGGAATGCCGAGCACCGCAGCCGGACGGGGCGCGCCCGCGGCGATCATCTCCAGCAACCGGAACAGCGCGGTGGGCGCGTTACCGATGGCGACGACCGAGCCCTCCAGCCGCTCCCGCCACAGCTCCAGCGCCGCCGCGCTGCGGGTGGTGCCCAGCTCGGCGGCGAGCTGCGGCACAGCCGGGTCGGAGAGCGTGCAGAGGACCTCGTTGTCGGCCGGCAGCCGCTTGCGGGTCACCCCGCTGGCGACCATCTGCGCGTCGCACAGGATCGGCGCCCCGGCGCGCAGCGCGGCCCGGGCGTCGCGGACGACGTGCGGGGAGTAGGCGAGGTCTCGGACCAGGTCGGTCATGCCGCAGGCATGGATCATGCGGACGGCGACCTGGCTCACGTCGGCCGGCAGTCCCGCCAGATCGGCCTCGGCACGGATCGTGGCGAAGGACTGGCGGTATATCTCCGCCCCGTCCTTCTCGTAGGCGTATCCGTCGGCGTGGTCGGATGCGTCGAACGCTGTCACTGTGCTGCTCTCGCTCATCTCATCGCTGCTGGGGGGAGGTGGGGCGGGTGCGGGGACCCGGGACGGTTTCACGTGAAACATCGGGGGCGAGACCTGCGTCCTTCCGGTCATGTTTCACGTGAAACATGACCTCGGAGCCGCCCGCACGGGTGTGCACCGTCTGCCGGTAGGCGCCCTCGCCGGTGGCGACCATGTCCATCCAGTCACCGCGCGGATGACCGCAGCGCCGCTCGCACCCGGACCAGTGCACCGGGAGGCCGCCGCCCACGGGGCGGGCGTCGGCGCGGACGTCGGCCAGGGACTTGGCGCAGCCGGGCCGGCCGGTGCAGGCACTGACCCCGGCCCAGGGGGAGTGGGGCTCGGTGACGTATCCGGCGGACGCCAGCTCCATGAGGCGGCTGCGGGCCGCCTCGCCGGCCAGACCGGGCAGGACGAACCCCCGCCACGGGGTCACCCGTATCTCGGGGGCCGGGAGCAGGGCGCGGAACTGGTCGCTGGTCACCCGGCCCAACCGGGCCAGGACGGAGACGAAGCCACCGGCGAGGAGGCCGGGCGGGGGTGGAGCGCAGGAGCTGTCTCTTATACACATCTCCGAGCCCACGAGACG
>NZ_PVLV01000513.1 GCF_002982015.1 Streptomyces solincola | reverse complement strand
CCCGGCCCGCCCCTGCCCCGGCACCGGGGGCGGGCCCTTGCCGGCTCAGGCGGCCGGCAGGCGCTCCTCGACGGCCGCCACCAGCTCCGCCGACTCCGGCTCGGTGCGCGGCCGGAAGCGGACCACCGAACCGTCCGGGCCGATCAGGAACTTCTCGAAGTTCCACTGCACGTCCCCGGCCTCCCCGGCGGCGTCCGCCACCCGCGTCAGCTCCGCGTACAGCGGATGCCGGCCCTCCCCGTTGACGTCCGTCTTCTCCAGCATCGGGAACGTCACCCCGTAGGTCGCCGAGCAGAAGGCGCCGATCTCCTCGGCGGTGCCCGGCTCCTGGCCGCCGAACTGGTTGCACGGCACGCCCAGCACGGTCAGTCCCCGCTCGCCGTACGTCTTCTGCAACCGCTCAAGACCCTCGTACTGCGGGGTCAGACCGCACCGGGACGCCACGTTGACCACCAGCACGGCCCGCCCCCGGTGGGCGGCGAGGCTGGTCGGCTCACCGGACAGGGTGCGCAGCGGGATGTCGTACAGGGACATGGGGCATCTCCTCGAACGTCCTTCGGGTCGGTCGGCTCGATCAAAGCACGGACGCCTGGTAGACACGACGGGTGACCCCTCACGACGACGCCCTGCCCGGCCTGGAGCCGGACACCGGCCCGCTGCCGCCGGACCCCGAGCGGCGCACCGTGCGCTGCGGGCTGTGCGGACGGGCGCTGACCGGCGCGGAGTCCCGGCGCTCCGGGCTGGGCCCGGCCTGCGACGCCAAGCTCCACCCGCCCGCCCCGGACATCCCGGTCCGCCGCCGCGCGGCCGACCAGGACACCCTGCCCGGGATGTGACGCCGACCCCTCACAGGCGCCGGAACAGCCCCTCCTGCACCACCGACACCAGCAGCCGCCCCTCGCGGTCGTAGATCCGGCCGCGCGCCAGGCCCCGCCCGCCGGTCGCGATCGGGGACTCCTGGTCGTACAGGAACCACTCGTCCGCCCGGAACGGCCGGTGGAACCACATCGCGTGGTCCAGCGACGCCATGTCGAACCCGCGCGGCCCCCAGAGCGGCTCGACCGGAATGCGGACCGCGTCCAGCAGGGTCATGTCGGAGGCGTAGGTCAGCGCGCAGGTGTGCACCAGCGGGTCGTCGCCCAGCGGCCCGACCGCCCGCATCCAGACCGCGCTGCGCGGATCGGCCTCCTTCAGCTCCTCCGGGCTCCAGCGCAGCCGGTCCACGTACCGGATGTCGAACGGCATCCGCCGCGCCATCCGCTCCATCGCCTCCGGCAGCGCCCCCAGGTGCCCGCGCACCTCCTCGGCCACCGTCGGCAGCTCCTCCGGCGGCGGGAAGTCCAGCCGCGGCGGCAACTGGTGCTCGAAGCCGTCGACCTCGGCCCGGTGGAAGGAGGCCGTCAGGTTGAAGATGGTCTTGCCCTGCTGGACGGCGGTGGTCCGGCGGGTGGTGAACGACCGCCCGTCCCGCACCCGTTCCACCTGGTAGACGATCGGCACCCCCGGGATGCCGGGCCGCAGGAAGTAGGCGTGCAGCGAGTGCACCGGACGGTCCCCGTCGGTGGTGCGGCCCGCCGCCACCAGTGCCTGCCCGGCCACCTGGCCGCCGAAGACCCGTTGCAGCGACTCCTCGGGACTCGTCCCGCGGAAGATGTTCACCTCGATCCGCTCCAGATCGAGCAGGTCCACCAGTGCCTCGGCCGGGTTGGTCACGCGTCCGTCCCTTCTGTCGTCCATGGCGGTCCGTATCTCTGTCAGAGCTGACCGACGCCGGTCACGCGCACCACCGCGCGGCCCTCCTCGTCGGAGGCGGCGAGGTCCACCTCCGCGCTGACGCCCCAGTCGTGGTCGCCGTTCGGGTCGGCGAAGGTCTGCCGGACCCGCCACAGCCCGTGCGCCTCGTCCTCCTCGATGGCCAGCAGCTTGGGGCCGCGCGCGTCCGAACCGGTGCCCAGGTCGTCGTACTCCTCCCAGTACGCGTCCATCGCCTCCGCCCACCGCTCCTCGTCCCAGCCCGACTCGCCGTCCAACTCGCCCAGTTCGGCGAGGTGGTCCAGCGCGGCCAGCTTCACCCGGTGGAACATCGCGTTGCGCACGAGCACCCGGAAGGCGCGGGCGTTGGCGGTGACCGGACGCACCTGGTCGGCCTTCTCCTGCGCCTGCTCGGCGGTCTCCACCTCCGGGTTGGCGAGCTGCTCCCACTCGTCGAGCAGCGAGGAGTCGACCTGCCGGACCAGCTCGCCCAGCCAGGCGACCAGGTCCTGAAGGTCCTCCGTCTTGCGGTCGTCCGGGATGGTGTGGTCCAGCGCCTTGTACGCGCTCGCCAGATAGCGCAGCACGATGCCCTCGGTGCGGGCCAGCTCGTAGAAGGAGGTGAACTCGGTGAAGGTCAGCGCTCGTTCGTACATGTCGCGGATGACGGACTTCGGCGACACCGGATGGTCGCCCACCCACGGGTGGGACTGCTTGTAGTAGTCGTACGCGTGCCAGAGCAGTTCCTCCAGCGGCTTCGGGTACGACACCTCCTGCAACCGCTCCATGCGCTCCTCGTACTCGACGCCGTCCGCCTTCATCGCGGCCACCGCCTCGCCGCGCGCCTTGTTCTGCTGGGCGGCCAGGATCTGCCGCGGGTCGTCCAGCGTGGACTCCACCACCGAGACCATGTCCAGCGCGTACGAGGGGGAGGCCGGGTCCAGCAGCGCGAAGGCGGCCAGCGCGAAGGTGGACAGCGGCTGGTTGAGCGCGAAGTCCTGCTGGAGGTCGACGGTCAGCCGGATGCGGCGGCCCTCGGCGTCCGGGGCGTCGAGCTGCTCGACCACCCCGCCGTCCAGCAGCGAGCGGTAGATGGCGATGGCCCGCCGGATGTGCCGGAGCTGGTTCCTGCGCGGCTCGTGGTTGTCCTCCAGCAGCCTGCGCATCGCGGTGAACGCGTCGCCGGGGCGGGCGATCACCGACAGCAGCATGGTGTGGGTGACCCGGAAGCGCGAGGTCAGCGGCTCCGGTTCGGAGGCGATCAGCTTCTCGAAGGTGGTGTCCGACCAGGCGACGAACCCCTCCGGCGCCTTCTTGCGCACCACCTTGCGCCGCTTCTTCGGGTCGTCGCCGGCCTTGGCCAGCGCCTTCTCGTTCTCGATGACGTGCTCGGGGGCCTGCGCCACCACGAAGCCCGCGGTGTCGAAGCCGGCCCGCCCGGCCCGGCCGGCGATCTGGTGGAACTCCCGCGCCCGCAGGGTGCGCACCCGGGAGCCGTCGTACTTGGTCAGCGCGGTGAACAGCACCGTGCGGATGGGGACGTTGACCCCGACGCCCAGGGTGTCGGTGCCGCAGATCACCTTCAGCAGACCCGCCTGCGCCAGCTTCTCCACCAGCCGCCGGTACTTCGGCAGCATCCCGGCGTGGTGCACCCCGATCCCGTGCCGGACATAACGCGACAGGTTCCGTCCGAACTTCGTGGTGAACCGGAAGTTCCCGATCAGCTCGGCGATCTTGTCCTTCTCCTCGCGGGTGCACATGTTGATGCTCATCAGCGACTGCGCCCGCTCCACCGCCTGCGCCTGGGTGAAGTGCACGATGTACACCGGCGCCTGCCTGGTCTCCAGCAGCTCGGTCAGCGTGTCGGTGATCGGCGTCAGCCGGTACTCGTACGACAGCGGCACCGGCCGCGTCGCCGAGCGCACCACGGCGGTCGGCCGCCCCGTCCGCCGGGTCAGGTCCTTCTCGAACATCGCGACGTCGCCGAGCGTCGCCGACATCAGCACGAACTGCGCCTGCGGCAGCTCCAGCAGCGGGATCTGCCACGCCCAGCCGCGGTCCGGCTCCGCGTAGAAGTGGAACTCGTCCATCACCACCTGGCCGATGTCCGCGTCCGCCCCGTCCCGCAGCGCGATCGACGCCAGCACCTCGGCCGTGCAGCAGATCACCGGCGCGTCCGCGTTCACCGAGGCGTCGCCGGTGAGCATGCCGACGTTCTCGGTGCCGAACAGCTTGCACAGGTCGAAGAACTTCTCCGACACCAGCGCCTTGATCGGCGCGGTGTAGAAGGTGACCTGGTCCTTCGCCAGCGCCGTGAAGTGCGCGCCCGCCGCCACCAGGCTCTTGCCGGAGCCGGTCGGCGTGGACAGGATCACGTTCGCCCCCGACACCACCTCGATCAGCGCCTCCTCCTGGGCGGGGTAGAGGGTGATGCCGCGCCCTTCGGTCCATGACGAGAAGGCCTCGAAGAGGGCGTCGGGGTCGGCGTCCGGCGGGAGCTGATCGATAAGGGTCACGCCCCCATCTTGCCTGCCCGAGGCCGCCGAGGGGGAACCGGCCGTCCCTGCGAAGATCACCAAGCGTTACGCTGCCGGGGGCGGCCCCCGCGCCGCCCGCCGCGCCGCCCCGCCACGGCCTGGGGGCCGGGGCGCGGCCCTGCCCGCGGACAGGCGTACGAGCGGCGGGCCGTGGGCAGCAACGGAGGGCGGCGGCGCCACCACACCGGGGCGGGCGCGGGCGCCGCGCACCAGACAGCACGGCACCGGGCAACGGCCCGGCGGGCCGGGGGACATGCGATACGGGGGGACGTGGACCGATGATGGGGCCGGCGCACTCACTGTCCGGAGCCGCCGCCTGGCTCGGCGTCGGCGCGGCCGCGGCCGCGACGGGGCACACCATGCCGTGGCCGGTGCTCCTGACCGGCGCGCTGATCTGCGCGGGCGCGGCGCTCGCCCCCGACCTGGACCACAAGTCGGCCACCATCTCCCGCGCCTTCGGTCCGCTCTCGCGCACCCTGTGCGGGATCGTCGACGCCCTCTCCTACGCCGTCTACAAGATCACCAAGTCGAAGAAGGACCCCCGCCGCACCGGCGGCCACCGCACCCTCACGCACACCTGGTTCTGGGCCGTCCTGATGGGCGCCGGATCCTCCGCGCTGGCCGTCGAGGGCGGCCGCTGGGCCGTGCTCGGGCTGCTCTTCGTCCACTTGGTGCTGGCTGTGGAGGGGCTGCTGTGGCGGGCCGCCCGGGTCTCCAGCGACGTACTGGTGTGGCTGCTCGGCGCGACCAGCGCCTGGATCCTGGCCGGGGTGCTGGACCAGCCCGGCAACGGCGCGCACTGGCTGTTCACCGACCCGGAGACGGCCTACGCCTGGATCGGCCTGCCCATCGTCCTCGGCGCGCTGGTGCACGACATCGGCGACGCCCTGACCGTCTCCGGCTGCCCGATCCTGTGGCCCATCCCCATCGCCGGCAAGCGCTGGTACCCCATCGGCCCGCCCTCCGTCATGCGCTTCCGCGCCGGGAGCTGGGTCGAACTCAAGATCCTCATGCCCGCCTTCATGCTCGCCGGCGGAGTGGGCGGCGCGGCGGCCCTGAACCTGATCTGACCCCCGTGCGGGGTCGCCGGGGGACGCTCTCGCGCCCCCCCGGTCATCCGTCACCCGTGCCAGGACCGCCACAGCGCGGCGTACGCCCCGCCCGCCGCCACCAGCTCGTCGTGCGCGCCCAGTTCGCTGATCCGGCCGTCCACCACCACGGCGATCACATCCGCGTCGTGCGCGGTGTGCAGCCGGTGCGCGATGGCCACCACCGTACGGCCCTCCAGCACCCGCGCCAGCGACCGCTCAAGATGCCGGGCCGCCCGCGGGTCCAGCAGCGACGTCGCCTCGTCCAGCACCAGGGTGTGCGGATCGGCCAGCACCAGCCGGGCCAGCGCGGTCTGCTGCGCCTGCGCCGGCGTCAGCGCCAGCCCGCCCGAGCCGACCCCGGTCCCCAGCCCCTCGGCCAGCGCCCGCGCCCATCCGTCGGCGCCCACCGCCTCCAGCGCCGCCCACAGCTCCGCCTCACTCGCGTCCGCCCGCGCCAGCAGCAGGTTGTCCCGCAGCGAGCCGGTGAACACATGGTGCTCCTGGTTGACCAGCGCGACATGCTCCCGCACCCGCTCCGCCGGCATCCTCGACAACTCGGCCGCGCCCAGCGTCACCCGGCCCGCCCGCGGCCCGTAGATCCCGGCCAGCAGCCGGCCCAGCGTCGACTTGCCCGCGCCGGAGGGGCCCACCAGCGCCACCCGCGTCCCCGGCGGCACCGCCATCGACACCCCGTGCAGCACGTCCGCGCCCGCGCGGTAGCCGAACCGCACCTCCTCGGCGCGCACCTCCCGGCCCTCGGGCCGCACGTCCTCCTCGCCCGAGTCCGGCTCGATCTCCCGCACGCCCACCAGCCGGGCCAGCGACACCTGGGCGATCTGCAACTCGTCGTACCAGCGGAGGATCAGCCCGATCGGCTCCACGAGCATCTGGGCCAGCAGCGCCCCGGTGGTCAACTGGCCCACGTCCAGCCAGCCCCGCAGCACGCCCACCCCGCCGACCAGCACCACCGACAGCAGCACCGTCATATGCGTGAAGCTCACCACCGGGAACAGCACCGAGCGCAGGAAGAGGGTGTACCGCTCCCAGGCCGTCCACTCCTTGATCCGCCGGTCCGACAGCGCGATCCGCCGCGCCCCCAGCCGGTGCGCCTCCACGGTGCGGCCCGCGTCGACCGTCTCGGCCAGCACCGAGGCGACCGCCGCGTACCCGGCGGCCTCCGAGCGGTACGCGGCGGGCGCGCGGCGGAAGTACCAGCGGCAGCCGGCGACCAGCAGCGGCGCGGCCACCAGCACCGCCAGCGCCAGCGGGGGAGCCGTCACCGCCAGGCCGCCCACCAGCAGCCCGGCCCACACCACCCCGATCGCCAGTTGCGGCACCGCCTCCCGCATCGCCTCCGACAGCCGGTCCACGTCCGTGGTGATCCGCGACAGCAGGTCGCCGGTGCCCGCCCGCTCCAGCACGCCGGGCGGCAGCTTCACCGACCGCACCAGGAAGTCCTCGCGCAGATCGGCCAGCATCTCCTCGCCGAGCATCGCGCCGCGCAGCCGCACCATCCGGGTGAACACCGTCTGCACGGCCAGCGCCCCGGCGAACACCGCGACCGTCTGCGGCAGATACAGCTCCCGCGCCCCCGACGCCAGCCGGTCCACCAGCGCGCCGAGCAGGGCCGGACCCACCATGGAGGCGAGGACCGCGACCGTGTTGACCACCACCAGCACGGTGAACGCCCGGCGGTGCCGGCGCAGCAGCTCGCGCACATAGCCGCGCACGGTCGCCGGCCCGGCCACCGGCAGGGTCGTCGCAGTCCGGGGCGCCGCCGGGTCGTACGCCGGGGGCGCCATGCCGATCGCCCGGCTCATGCCCGCTCCTCCATCCTCATCAGGTCCCGCCCGTCGGTCTGCGTGCCGTCGCTCCCGGGGAGGCTGCCGTTCGTGGAGCCGCGCCCGCTCCCGGGGGCGCCCTCGCTCCCCGGGGCGCCGTCGTGCGCCGCCGGAGCGCCGGGCTCCCGGGTCACCACCGCGCGGTAGTGCGGCTCCTCGCGCAGCAGCGTGCGGTGGGCGCCGACCGCGGCCACCCGCCCGTCGCGGACCAGCACCACGCGGTCCGCCACGTCGAGCAGCAGCGGCGAGGAGGCCAGCACCACCGTGGTCCGGCCGGCGCGCAACCGCCGCACCCCCTCGGCGACCCGGGCCTCGGTGTGCGCGTCCACCGCCGAGGTCGGCTCGTCCAGCACCAGCACCTGCGGGTCGGTGACCAGCGACCGGGCCAGCGCCAGGCGCTGGCGCTGGCCGCCGGACAGCGACCGGCCGCGCTCGGTGACCTGCGCGTCCATCGGATCGCCCGCACCGTCCGCCGAGGCCAGCGCCAGCGCGTCCAGCACATCGCCGCAACGGGCCGCCGCCAGTGCCTCGCCCACCGGCACCTTGCCGGAGGACGGCACGTCCAGCAGCTCCCGCAGCGTCCCGGAGAGCAGCACCGGGTCCTTGTCCTGCACCAGGACGGCGGTGCGCGCCGCCGCCGGCGGCAGCCCGTCCAGCGGCGCCCCGCCGAGCAGCACCGAGACGTGCTCGCCGCCGGGCTCGGCGGGGTGGCCGCCGAGCCGCTCGGCCAGCCTGCCGGCTAGGTCCGGGTCGCCGCAGACCACGGCGGTGAGCAGGCCGGCCGGCGCGTGCAGACCGGTCAGCGGGTCGTACAGGTCGCCGCCCGGGACCGGCGCCCGACCGCCGCCGTCGGCGGGGGCCGCGGCCCCGGCGGCGGCGCGGCTGAGGGCCAGCACCCGCGCGGCGCGCCTGGCGGAGGGGCGGGAGAAGGAGAACGCCATCGCGATCTCCTCGAAGTGGCGCAGCGGATACGCGGTGAGGGCGACCGCGGCGTAGACGGTGACCAGCTCGCCCACCGTGATCCGCCCCTCCGCGGCGAGCTTCGCCCCGTACAGCACCACCCCGATCAGCAGCAGCCCGGGCAGCACCACCTGGACGGCGGCGATCAGCGCCCACATCCGGGCGCTGCCCACGGCCGCCTGCCGCACCTCCTGGGAGGCCGCCCGGTAGCGGGCGAGGAACAGCTCCTCGCCGCCGATCCCGCGCAGCACCCGCAGTCCGGCGACCGTGTCGGAGGCCAGCTCGGTGGCGTACCCGGCCTTCTCCCGCTGGACGTCGGCCCGCCGGGTGGCGCGGGGCAGCAGCGGCAGCGCGGCCAGCGCCAGCACCGGCATCGCGGCGGCGACCACCCAGCCGAGCGCGGGCGCGTAGACGACCAGCCCCACGCACACCAGGACGAGGGAGAGCGCGGCCGCGGCGAAGCGCGACAGCGCCTCCACGAACCAGCCGATCTTCTCCACGTCCCCGGTGGACACCGCGACCACCTCACCGGCCGCCACCCGCTGCGTCAGCGCCGAGCCCAGCTCCGCGGTCCTGCGGGCCAGCAACTGCTGCACCCGGGCCGCGGCGGTGATCCAGTTGGTGACGGCGGTGCGGTGCAGCATGGTGTCGCCGAGCGTGATCGCCACGCCCAGCGCGACGATCAGCGCCGCCGCCCGGCCCAGCCCGCCGCCCGACCGGTCGACGACCGCCTGCACGGCGAGCCCGACGGCCGGCGGCAGCGCGGCCAGCCCGGCGAAGTGCAGCAGCCCCCAGCACAGGGACCGCACCTGCCCGCCGAGCTGGTTGCGGCCCAGCCAGACCAGGAACCGGGTCCCGGAGCGGACGTCCGGAACGCCCGGGTCCGCGTAGGGGAGGTGGTGGATCTGCATGGCGTCCCTGGGGTTCGGGTCCGAGTGCGGCGGACACGGGTTCGGGCTTGCCAGCCTCCCGCTCGCCGCAGCCGCCCGGCAACCGAATTACCCCCGGTCCGACTGCCCCGGGGAGGCGTCAGCAGCCGCGCTCCACCAGCGTCCCCCGGTCGGCGCAGCCGTCCGCCGCACCCCCCGCCGCGCCGTCCCCCGTACCGTCCGCCGCGCTTTCCACCACGCCGTCGACCAGCGCCGACAGCAGACCGCCCAGCACCTCGCGCTGCTCCCGGCTCAGCGGGGCCAGTACGTCCTCGGCCGCCGCCCGGCGGGCGGTGCGCAGCGCGCGCAGGGTGTCGCGGCCGGTCTCGGTCAGCTCGATCCGCACCACCCGACGGTTCGCCGGATCGGCCGAGCGGCGCACCCGGCCGCTCGCCTCCAGTCCGTCCACCAGGCTGGTGACCGCCCGGGGGACGACCTCCAGACGCGCCGCGAGGTCCGCCATCCGGGGCGGCTGCTCGTAGTGGGCGACCGTGCGCAGCAGCCGGGACTGGGCGGGGGTGATCGCCACGTCGGCCGAGTCGAGCTGCCGCTTCTGGCTGCGGTGGATGCGCCGCGTCAGCCGCAGCAGCTGCTCGGCCAGCACCCCGTCCGGATCCGGCGCGGGAAGCGGAGGGGCGGCGGCCGGCTCGGACGCGGAGGCGGGGGAGTCCATACGGGAATACTATCAGGACCACGCTCATTGTGAACTACGGTAACAATGAGCTAGACTCCGTGATCCGCCGATCCCTCCGCCGTCCTCGCCGTCCCCACCCGGCCGAACCTCCCGAAGGAGCCCATGCGCATCCACGCCAGGAGCCAGTGGACACCGCCACCGTCCGACCCCGACCAGCCGCCGGTGTCGATCCGCCGCATCCTGCGGCTGTTCCGCCCCTACCGCGGCCGGCTCGCGCTGGTCGGGCTGCTGGTGGGAGCCTCCTCGCTGGTGTCCGTCGTCTCCCCGTTCCTGCTCCGCGAGATCCTCGACACCGCCATCCCGCAGGGCCGCACCGGGCTCCTGACGCTGCTCGCGGCCGGCATGATCCTCACCGCCGTGGTGACCAGCGTCTTCAACGTGTTGCAGACGCTGATCTCGACGACGGTCGGGCAGCGCGTCATGCACGATCTGCGCACCGCCGTCTACGGGCAGCTCCAGCGCATGCCGCTGGCCTTCTTCACCCGCACGCGCACCGGCGAGGTGCAGTCGCGGATCGCCAACGACATCGGCGGCATGCAGGCCACGGTCACCTCCACGGCCACCTCGCTGGTCTCCAACCTCACCTCCGTCGTCGCCACCGTCGTCGCCATGCTGGCGCTCGACTGGCGGCTCACGCTCGTCTCGCTGCTGCTGATGCCCGTCTTCGTCTGGATCAGCCGGAGGGTCGGCCGGGAGCGCGAGAAGGTCGCCACCCAGCGGCAGAGGCAGATGGCCGCCATGGCGGCCACGGTCACCGAGTCGCTGTCGGTCAGCGGCATCCTGCTCGGCCGCACCATGGGCCGGTCCGACTCCCTCACCCGCTCCTTCGCCGCCGAGTCCGAGAAGCTGGTCGGCCTGGAGGTGCGCGCCTCGATGGCCGGGCGCTGGCGGATGTCCACCATCGCGATGGTGATGTCCGCGCTGCCCGCCCTGCTCTACTGGGCCGCCGGCCTCGCCCAGCAGACCGGCGGGCCCGCGGTCTCCATCGGCACGCTGGTCGCCTTCGTCTCGCTCCAGCAGGGCCTGTTCCGCCCGGCGGTGAGCCTGCTCTCCACCGGCGTCGACATCCAGACCTCGCTGGCCCTGTTCCGCCGCATCTTCGAGTACCTGGACCTCCCGGTGGAGATCACCGAGCCGGCCCGGCCGGTCCGCCTCGGTCCGGTCCGCGGCGAGATCCGCTTCGAGGGCGTCCGCTTCCGGTACGACGACGAGGGCGCGCCCGCGCTGGACGGCATCGACCTGACCGTCCCGGCCGGCGGCAGCCTCGCCGTCGTCGGCCCCACCGGTTCCGGCAAGTCCACCCTGAGCTACCTGGTGCCCCGGCTGTACGACGTGACCGCCGGCCGCGTCACCCTCGACGGCGCGGACGTCCGCGACCTGGACTTCGACACCCTCGCCCGCGCGGTGGGCGTGGTCTCCCAGGAGACGTACCTCTTCCACGCCTCGGTCGCCGACAACCTCCGCTTCGCCCGGCCCGAGGCCACCGACGAGGAGATCGAGGCAGCCGCCCGCGCGGCGCAGATCCACGACCACATAGCCGCCCTGCCGGACGGGTACGACACCCTGGTCGGCGAGCGCGGGTACCGCTTCTCCGGCGGGGAGAAGCAGCGCCTGGCCATCGCCCGCACCATCCTGCGCGACCCCCCGGTGCTCATCCTGGACGAGGCCACCAGCGCTCTCGACACCCGCACCGAGCACGCGGTGCAGGAGGCCATCGACGCGCTCTCCGCAGGCCGCACCACCCTCACCATCGCCCACCGGCTCTCCACCATCCGGGACGCCGACGAGATCGTCGTCCTGGACGCCGGCCGCATCGCCGAGCGCGGCACCCACGACGAACTGCTCGCCAAGAACGGGCGGTACGCGGCCCTGGTCCGCGGCGACACCGCCCTCGTCCCCGCCGCGACCTGAGCCGGCC
>NZ_PVLV01000512.1 GCF_002982015.1 Streptomyces solincola | reverse complement strand
GCACCGCCGCCGCCGCTGACCGGCCCCCGCCGCCGAGGCCCCCGCCCCGCGGGGGCGCCGGCCGCGGGCGTCCGGACCCGGTCGCGGGACCCCCAACCCGTGCTCCTTACCCAGCCACGGCCCCGGCCAGACACACTCGCGCCGTTCGGGCACAACACATCGTCGAATCGGACAGTTTCGGCTGCCTTCCGATCGATTCCCGCTCACCATGTGCGATCGCTTCCGTCGTCAAGGCGTAACAAAAGCGACTGAATCGATGATTTGAGCAACTCGGTGTAGCACTCCCTGCACTTAGCGTTATTCTCCTCAGACGTGTACGGCAGCCCCACGCTTCGCTGCGAAGAGTGAAAGCTTCCGTGCCGCACGTGATGGAAGCTCTGCCACTGGGAGTCCCGTGTACCCACACGTCGGGGTTGACGCCTCGGGCCTGGCTACGCTCCGCGCGACGGTCCTCGGCCACCTGCGCGGACTCGTCCCCACCGCGTACGCCGTCCCGGCCCTCGCCGCACCCGCGCTCGCCGGACCCGTCTACGCGCTCGCCGACGGCGGCCCCGCGGTGGGCAGACGCGGCGGCCGCGGCGGCGCCCAGGCCACCGCCCGCCGGCCCAGCGCGGACAGCGACAGCGCCCGCATGATGGACCTGGTGGAGCGGGCCCAGGCCGGCGAGGCCGAGGCCTTCGGGCGGCTGTACGACCAGTACAGCGACACCGTCTACCGGTACATCTACTACCGCGTCGGCGGCAAGGCCACCGCCGAGGACCTGACCAGCGAGACCTTCCTGCGCGCGCTGCGCCGGATCTCCACCTTCACCTGGCAGGGCCGCGACTTCGGCGCCTGGCTGGTCACCATCGCGCGCAACCTGGTCGCCGACCACTTCAAGTCGAGCAGGTTCCGCCTGGAGGTGACCACCGGCGAGATGCTCGACGCCAACGAGGTGGAGCGCAGCCCCGAGGACTCGGTGCTGGAGATGCTCTCCAACGCCGCCCTGCTGGAGGCCGTCCGCAAGCTCAACCCGCAGCAGCAGGAGTGCGTCACGCTCCGGTTCTTGCAGGGCCTGTCCGTGGCGGAGACCGCGCGCGTCATGGGCAAGAACGAGGGCGCGATCAAGACCCTCCAGTACCGCGCGGTGCGCACCCTGGCCCGGCTCCTGCCCGACGACGCCCGCTGAGAGCGCCGCCATCCCGCCCCTGTCCCCAACTCACCCCCGGTGACGCCTCGATGACGCGCTGGTCCGATCATCTTCCGTGCGTAACCCAAGTGCCGCGACGCTCGTTGTGCGGGATGCAGGCTCCCTGTGGTCGCCGCCGGAGCGCCGCCCCTCACTCGTTCGTGTGGACGGACTCACGGTGCGCAACCCTCCGGACCCCCCGGGGAGTCGACCGTCATGACGAGAGGAGGTGCCGCCAGTGATCGCGAACGTATCGGCCCACCGGCGGGCGAACGCCTTCGCCCAGGCCCTGGAAGAGCAGCCGGCAGCGCGGCCGGCCGAGCCCGAGGCCCCGGCCGAGCCGGCCGCCGAGCCGACCGAGCAGGCTCGGCTGCTGGCCATGGTGCGCGGGCTCGGCGAGCTGCCGAGACCGGAGCTGGACCCGGACGTGAAGGTGGTCCACCGGGCGCGGATGATCGCCGCCATGGAGGCCATGGCCGCCGAGGGCAGTGCGTCCGCGGGCCCTACCGTGCCGCCGCAGCGGACCCCCGGGCGGGGCGCCCACCGCGCCACCGGACTGCGGAGGTTGCGTCCCCGTTCCCGCTGGACCAAGGGGCTCGCCGCGGGCGGCCTCACCGTGGGCGTGGCGGCCGGGGCGTTCAGCGGAGTGGCCGCTGCCAGTTCCGACGCCCTCCCCGGTGACTCCCTCTACGGGCTGAAGCGCGGCATGGAGGACCTCAAGCTCGGCATGGCGGACGGCGAGGCGGACCGGGGCGAGATCTACCTGGACCAGGCGTCCACCCGGCTCGGTGAGGCGAGACGCCTGCTGGAGCGGGGCCGCGGCGGCGCCCTCGACCACGAGTCGCTCACCGAGATCAGACGCGCCCTCAACGGCATGCAGCACGACGCCGCCGAGGGCCACCGGCTGCTCCGCCTCGCCTACCAGCGGGACGGCGCGCTCGCCCCGATGGCCGCGCTCAACTCCTTCGCCCGCAGCCACCGCGACACCTGGAACGGCGTCCGCGACCGGCTGCCCGTCCAGCTCACCGACGTGGGCAACCAGGTCAGCGACGTCTTCGCCGCCATGGACGAGGACGTCCAGCCGCTCCAGGCCCGGCTCCCCCAGCCCCCGCAGCGCGGCGGCCCCGCCTCCCGGGACACCAGCCGCCCGCCGAGCGCCACCCAGGAC
>NZ_PVLV01000511.1 GCF_002982015.1 Streptomyces solincola | reverse complement strand
GCCCCGGCTAGCCCAGCCCCAGCGACCGCTTCAGGAAGTCCACCTGGAGCAGCAGCAGGTTCTCCGCCACCTGCTCCTGCGGGGTCATGTGCGTCACCCCGGTCAGCGGCAGCACCTCGTGCGGCCGGCCCGCCGCCAGCAGCGCCGAGGACAGCCGCAGGGTGTGCGCCACCACCACGTTGTCGTCCGCCAGACCGTGCACGATCATCATCGGCCGGGCCGGGTCCTCCGGAGCCGACAGCCCGTCGTCGGTGACCAGCGACGCCTCCGCGTACGCCGCCGGCTCCTCGTCCGGATGCCCCAGCAGCCGCTCCGCGTAGTGCGTGTCGTACAGCTTCTGGTCGCTCACCGGCGCGCCCACCACCGCCGCGTGGAACACGTCCGGCCGGCGCAGCACCGCCAGGCCCGCCAGCCAGCCGCCGAACGACCAGCCGCGGATCGCCACCCGGTCCAGGTCCAGCGGGAAGCGCCCGGCCAGCCCGTGCAGCGCCGCCACCTGGTCCTCCAGCGTCAGCGTCAGCCGCCCGCGGATCGCCTTCTCCCAGGCCGGCGAGCGCCCCGGGGTGCCCCGGCCGTCCGCCACCACCACGGCGAACCCCTGGTCGGCGAACCACTGCGAGGTCAGATACGGGTTGTGCGCGGCGACCACCCGCTGCCCGTGCGGACCGCCGTAGGGATCCATCAGCACCGGCAGCGGCCCGTCGCCCTCCGCGTAGCCCCGCGGCAGCAGCACCGCGCAGGGGATGCGCTCCGGGCCCGCCGCGACCAGCTCCACCCGCGGCGAGATCACCGGCCGCTCGGCGTACGAGGCGACCTCGGCGACCCGCTCGCCGGCCCGCCACACGGCCACCGCCGTACCCGGCTCGTCCGGCCGGGCCGACGCCAGCACCGTCACCCCGCCGCCGCGGACCGCGGTGTGCACCCCCGGCCCCTCGGAGATCCGCTCCGCGCCCGAGCCGTCCACCCGGTACACATGAATCTGGCCAATTTCCGGATCACCGGCGTCCTCGCCCGCCGACGCGCTCACCAGGACGTCGTCCGCGCCCACGTCCAGCACCGCGCGCAGATGCAGCGCCGCGCCGGTCAGCGCCCGGTCGCCGACGGCGAGCGCCCGCGCCCCGCTCTCGTCGGTGATCCGCACCAGCTCCCCGCCGTGCGTCCACGCCGGCGACCCGGGCCCCAGCTCCAGCCAGGCCGGGTCCTTCTCCAGACGCACCAGCGAGGTCTCGCCGCTCGCCGCGTCCACCGCCAGGTACTGCTGGACGCGCTGGTCGCGGGCCTGCACCAGCAGCAGCGGCGGCCCGCCCGACGACCAGTGCACCCGGGCCAGATAGGGGAACGCCGTCCGGTCCCACACCACCTCGGTGCGCTCGCCGGCCAGGTCGGTGAGGAACAGCCGCACCTCGGCGTTGGGCGTCCCCGCCGACGGGTAGGGCACCGCCGCCGGCCGCCGGTCCGGGTGCGCCGGGTCGGAGATCCACCACCGCTGCACGGGGGCGTCGTCGGCCCGCGCCACCAGCAGCCGGTCCGACTCCGGCGCCCACCAGAAGCCGCGCGAACGCCCCATCTCCTCGGCCGCGATGAACTCCGCCAGACCGTAGGTGACCGTCTCCGCCTCCGGCTCGGCCAGCGCCCGGTCGCCGCCGCCGTCCGCACCCACCACCCGCAGCGCCCCGCCGGCGGTGTACGCCACCCACCGCCCGTCGGGGGAGGGGCGCGGGTCGATCACCGGCCCCGCCACGGGCAGCTCCCGGGCGGTGCCGGCCCGCAGCTCCGCCGTGAACAGCCGCCCGGAGAGCGCGAACGCCGCCAACTCCACCGCGCCGTCCACCGCGTAGCCGACGATGCCGCCGCCGCCCTCCCGGCTGCGCTCGCGGCGCGCTCGCTCCTCCGTCGACAACTCCTCCTCGGCGCCCTGGAGAAGCGCCCCGGGATCGGCCGCGACCCGCTCGCGGATCCCGTCGTCCAGATCCAGCACCCACAGACTGCCGGCTCTGACGGTGCCCGAGGGGGAGCGCAGGAACACCACCCGCGAGCCGTCGGGCGCGACGGTGAACGCCCGGGGCGCGCCCAGGGTGTAGCGCTGGGTCCGGGCGAACTGCCGGGGGAAGGAGAGCCGTTTGGCGGAGGTCTCATGATGGGAGGTCATACGACCGAAACTAGCGGTCGTGCGCCCCCGCGTGCTGCCGTGCACCGAACGATGCGTGGAAACGGATAGTTATGATCCGTAGCGCCGGGTGGGTATAACCCGTCCGGCACATGCACGTCGACCGGTCCCGACCGCATATGTATGGAGGTGAACCGCCGTGGCACTCTCGATTTCGGCGGTGGTGCTGCTGGCGATCATCGTCTTCATCCTGATGAGGAAGTCAGGACTGAAGGCGATCCACGCGCTGGTGTGCGTCCTGCTCGGCTTCTACCTGGCCAGCTCCTCGATCGCCCCGACCATCAGCGAACTCACCACCAACGTCGCGGGCATGATCGGCGGCTTCAAGTTCTGAGCGGCCGCGGGGCCCGGAGGTTCGCGCCCCGGCGGCGCCGCCGGTGGTCCTAAGGTGGGTCGTATGACCCACCTGCCCGCCCGTCGTCTGCTCCTGGTGCACGCGCACCCCGACGACGAGTCGATCAACAACGGCGCCACCATGGCGAAGTACGCCGCCGAGGGCGCCCAGGTCACCCTGGTGACCTGCACACGCGGCGAGGAGGGCGAGGTCATCCCGCCCTCCCTCGCCCATCTGGCGCCCGACCGCGAGGACCAGCTCGGCCCCTACCGGGTCGGCGAACTGGCCGCCGCCATGAAGGAGCTGGGCGTCACCGACCACCGCTTCCTCGGCGGCTCCGGCCGCTACCGCGACTCCGGGATGATGGGCGCCGAGCAGAACCGCCGCCCGGGCGCCTTCTGGAGCGCCGACGTGGACGAGGCCGCCGCCCACCTGGTCGAGGTGGTCCGCCAGGTCCGCCCCCAGGTGCTGGTGACCTACGACCCGCACGGCGGGTACGGCCACCCCGACCACATCCAGGCCCACCGGGTCGCCATGCGCGCCTTCGACCTCGCCGCCGAGCGCGCCTACCGCCGCGACCTCGGCGCCCCGCACGAGATCGCCAAGGTCTACTGGAACCGCGTCCCGCGCGCGTACGCCGAGGAGGGCTTCGCCCGCCTGCGCGACGCCGGCGTCTTCGCGAAGTCCGCCGCCCCCGAGGACGTCCCCGGCCTCACCGCCGACGAGACGCTGATCACCGCCGAGATCGACGGCGCGGCCTACGCCGGCCGCAAGACCGCCGCGATGCGCGCCCACGCCACCCAGATCGCCGTCGAGGGCGGCTTCTTCGCCCTCTCCAACGACCTGGGCCAGCCGGTGCTCACCACCGAGCACTACCAGTTGGCGCGCGGCGGCTCCGGCGCCCCGGCCGGCGAGCGGGAGCGCGACCTGTTCGCGGGGGTGGCCGCGTGACCGCCCCCGACTCCCGCACCGCCGCCTCCCGTACGCCGGGCCGGGCCGCCTCCGCCGGGCTGCTGGCCGCGCTGCTGGTGCTGGGCGCGCTCGCCGGCGCGGCCGGCTCGCTGGTCCAAGCCCTGTGGTTCCCCGGCGGGTTGCTGCTCGCCCTGGCCGGCACGGGCGCGGTCTTCTACGGCGGGCTGCGCGCCTACGGGGCGCAGGCCGGGGTGCTCGCCCCGGGCGCGAGCTGGCTCGTGGCCGTGATCCTGCTCTCGCTCGGCCGCCCCGAGGGCGACGGGGTGTTCTTCGGCTCGCTGTCCGAACTCCTCTACGTCATCGGCGGCCTGGTCGCCGTGGTGATCTGCGCCACCCTCGCCCGCGTTCCCCCGGCGGAGCGCCGCGGCGGCCCACTCGGGGGGTGATCTGCCCCGGCTTGGGGCTGTTTGACCGGCTCGGTTCTCCCGGTCGCACGATGCGGCCCGGCGGCGGCCAGTATGGTGGTGCGCGCCGCCGGGCGCCCGTACGTGTAAGAGCGGGCGGCGGAGCCGACCAGGAGAACCAGCTTTGAGCCGTGAAACTGACAGTTCGTCCTCCGGCCCCCAGGGGCGCGGCGGAGCCGCGTACCCCTCGGGCACCCCGCCGTACGGAACGCGCCAGTCCCCGGACGGCGCGCAGGAGGCCGCCGAGGCGGGCATCCCGGACGAACCCAGGACCGAGACCACGCTGACCACCCGCATCCGGATCAACATCCCCGGGTCGCGGCCGATCCCGCCGGTCGTCATGCGTAAGCCGATGAACGGCTCCGACGGGCCCGCGCCCGAGCCGGACCCCGCCGGCGC
>NZ_PVLV01000510.1 GCF_002982015.1 Streptomyces solincola | reverse complement strand
CCGTCACGTCCAGCTCCACGAACCGCGCCTCGCCCCCGGCCCGGGAGCTGTGCGAGGAGCTGCCGGGCCGGGGGCGAGGCGCGGTTCGTGGAGCTGGACGTGACGGACGCGGCGGCGGTGGCCGGGGTGTTCCGGGAGCTGGAGGAGTCCGGGCAGGCGGTGGACGTACTGGTCAACAACGCCGCGGTGGACGTGTCCAAGCCGATCGAGCACCTGACGGCCGGGGAGGTGGACCGGGTGGTGTCGACCAACCTGCTGGGGCCGGTGTACCTGTGCCTGGAGGTCTACCGGCGGATGATCGCCCGGGGCGGCGGCCACATCGTGAACATCCTGTCCACGGCGGCGCACCGCACCTGGACGGAGGCCGGTCCGTACGCGGCGGCCAAGTCGGGGCTGCGGGCGTTCACGCACACCCTGTTCCAGGAGGCCCAGCGGGACTGCCCGGGCATCGGGGTGACCGGGATCATCGCCGGCGGCATGGAGACCGCGTTCGTCCTGGAGCGCTTCCCGGACGCGGACACCTCGATGCTGCAAAGCCCGGAGATCGTGGCGGACACGGTGCTGTACGCCCTGTCGGTGCCGGCCGGCAGCACGGTGGGCGAGCTGGTGGTCGTCCCGCGCCGCGAGCCGTCCTGGCCGTGAGCTGGTGAAGCGTCACGGAGCCCGCCGGCCGCCGGCGATCGGGGTGGCGCCCGGCGGTCAGGCGGCTCGGGGCGCGCGGCGCGGCCGGTGCGCAGCATGCTCAGGACGGCGCGTTCGGCGGGGCCGTGGGTGGCGGGGACGCCGTGTTCGGCCTCGACGCCGAGGCGGGGCAGCGCGGCGGCGACGGTGACGCCCTCCTCGTACAGCTCGATGACGCGCGGGTTGATGTAGGAGGCGCGGCAGACGGCGGGGGTGTTGCCCAGGTAGTGGGAGACCTCGCGGGCGGCGCGGGCGATGGCGCGCCTGCGGGCGGTCTCGCTGTGCGCGGCGCCCTGGGAGACGGCGAGGGCGACGGCGGCCATCACGGTGGCGTGCCAGGTGCGGAAGTCCTTGGCGGTGACGTCCAGGCCGGCGATCTCCCTGAGGTAGGCGTTGACGTCGTCGCCGTTGACATCGTGCCAGTCGGGCCGGTCCCAGTAGGCGAGCAGCCGGTCGCCGCCGCCGCGGCGGCGGTTGAGCGCGGTGAGGGTGCGGCAGACGGAGGGGTCGAGCACGGCGTGGACCTGTTCCTTGCCGTGCTTGCCGGTGTACGTGAGGGTGACCTCGGCGGCGCTGCACCGGGTGTGGGCGCGGGTGAGGGTGGTGAGGCCGTAGCTGTTGTTCAGCTCGGTGTAGCGCTCGCTGCCGATCCGGAAGAAGCCGAGGTCCAGCAGGCGCACGGCGGTGGCGAGGACCCGCTGCCGGGTCAGGCCGCGGTCGGCGAGGTGGCCCTCGACGGCCTCCCGCACGGCGGGCAGGGCCTCCGCCACCTCCAGCACGTGCTCGTGTTTGGCGGCCTCCTGCTCGGCGCGGAACTGCGGGTGGTAGAGGTACTGGCGGCGGCCGGCGGCGTCGGTGCCGACGGCCTGGAGGTGGCCGTTGGCCTTGGTGCAGATCCACACGTCCCGCCAGGCGGGCGGGATGACCAGGCCCTTGATCCGCTCCAGTTGCGGCTTGTCCCGGAGGG
>NZ_PVLV01000050.1:6689-38067 GCF_002982015.1 Streptomyces solincola | reverse complement strand
GGGATGGGCGGGGGTCCGGTCGTCGTGGTTCACCGGGGCTGCACCTCCTGGGCGGGCTGGTCCGCGGCCGGGGCCGCGGCGTCGGCCGGGCGGAACACCTCGGCGATGCGGTGGCGGCGCTGTTCCATGCGGACCAGACCGAGGCCGAGGTCGGCGACGGTGTCGCGCACGATGTCGTAGGTCCCCTCGCCCTTGGCGTCCAGGAGCAGGATGTGGCCGGCGCCCGGGAGTCCTTCCTCGGTGCCGGCGTGGAGGGCGAGCCCGGCGGCGGTGAGCGCCTCGCGCAGGGCGGCCGTCCCGTCCGGGTGGCGGTCGCTGTCGGTGACCTCGATCGCGAGGGTGGCGGTGGCCTGGGTGAAGTCGCTGGTGGAGCTGGAACGCAGGAGCGTGCCGCCGTCGATGACGACGACATGGTCGCAGGTCCGCTCCAGCTCGCCGAGCAGGTGGGAGGTGACCAGCACGGAGATCCCGAAGTCGGTCCACACCCGCCGGATCAAGCCCAGCATCTCGTCCCGGCCGACCGGGTCGAGGCCGTTGGTCGGCTCGTCCAGCAGCACCAGCTTGGGGTCGTGCACCAGCGCCTGAGCGAGCTTGACGCGCTGGCGCATACCGGTGGAGTAGCCACCGATGGGCCGGTAGCGCTCCTCGTAGAGCCCGACATGGCGCAGGGTGTCGGCGGTACGCTCACGGGCCGCGGCGGGCGGCAGCCCGGACATGCGAGCCATGTGGACGACGAGTTCGGTGGCCGAGACGTCCGCCGGCAGGCAGTCGTGCTCGGGCATATAGCCGACCCGCTCGCGGATCTCGCCGCCGCTGGTGGCCACGTCCAGACCGAGGACCTCGGCGCGCCCCTCGGTGGCCGGAGAAAGCCCGAGCAGGATCTTGATCATGGTTGACTTGCCGGCCCCGTTGGCGCCGACGAGCCCGGTCACACCCGGTCCGATGTCGAGGGAGAGCCGATCGAGGGCGGTCACCCGGGGGAACCGCTTGGTGAGGCTCTCGGTAGCGATCACAGTCACAGAGACGACGGTAGTGGCCTGGGCCACACCCGTCGTCAGACCTGATGGGGGGATCGGGGTCCGCCTCCAGGCGTAGAGACCCGTAGGGGCGGCGGGGCCCCGCCGCGGCCGGCGGTCACG
Organism: Streptomyces solincola; assembly: GCF_002982015.1. Taxonomy (GTDB): domain Bacteria; phylum Actinomycetota; class Actinomycetes; order Streptomycetales; family Streptomycetaceae; genus Streptomyces; species Streptomyces solincola. The sequence goes on along the minus strand of NZ_PVLV01000050.1, from coordinate 36,928 downwards.
GCGGCACCGGCGATGTTTCACGTGAAACATCGCCTGCAGCGGGACGCGGTTCCCCCGCTTCGCCGAGTTATCCACAGGCTGATGCGCGGCCCTTGACGCCGCCGCCAGGCATTGTCACATTCATCAGTGGCACTATCGGCCGGGCGGTGCAGGTGCGGCGACGGCCCGGTCGGCATCCGGAGACGACGAGGGCGGGCGGATGGCATGACTTCCACGATCAGGGCGGCCACGGCACCGCCGGTGACCGGCGGCGCGAGAGCGCCGGCGGCGGCCGGGCTGGACGGCTTCCGCGCGGTGCAGCGGCTCGCTTATGACTGCGCCGAGGCCGTCGCGGCCCGGCTCTCTCCCGGGGTGACGGAGCGCGAGGCGGCCCGGATGCAGCGCGAGTGGCTGCGCGAGCGCGGGGTGCGCGACTGGTTCCATCTGCCATTCGCCTGGTTCGGCGACCGCACGGCGTTCGCAGGCTTCCGGATACCGCTGCAGTTCTTCCCCACCGACCGGAAGCTGGAGCCCGGGATGCCGTTCATCCTGGACCTGGCCCCGGTGTACCGGGGCTTCACCGCCGACGTCGGCTACTCCGGTTCGCTGGGGCTCAACCCGCTGCACGACCGAATGCTCGACGACCTGAGGGAGCACCGTGAGCTGATCCTGCGGGAAGTGCGCGAACGCAGGACCCTGCGGGAGGTGTACGAGGACGTGGACCGGCTGACGGTGCGGCAGGGGTACGCCAACCGGCACCGCGCCTACCCCTTCGGGGTGATCGCTCACAAGGTGGGGACGGTGCGGCGGCGGCGCTGGTCGCCGACGCTGTTCGGGTTCGGCGCCCAGGCCCTGCGCGGCCTGGCGAGCGACGCCCTGCACGGGCACCGCGACGGCTGGTCCCCGCTGTGGTCGCCGTACACCTTCTCCGACCACCCGCCGCAGCCCGGACTGTGGGCGGTCGAACCGCACCTCGGCTTCCGGGGTACGGGCGCCAAGTTCGAGGAGCTCCTGGTGGTCACCGACTCCCGGGATCCCGAGCAGAGCGCATTCTGGCTCGACGACGATCTGCCGCATGTGCGGCGCTGGGAGGCGGTTCGATGACGGCGCGGGGAAGCGGCCCGGTGGACGGTCCGGACAAGGGCGGCCCGGACAAGGGCGGCGTGGTGGACGCGGGCGCGGCGGGCCTGTTGCGCGGAGCCCGGGAGCGGGTGGTGCGTACCGGTGGGGTCGAGCTGTGCGTCGCCGAGCTGGGGGGCGCCGCCCGGCCCACGGTGGTGCTGGTGCACGGCTATCCGGACAGCAAGGAGGTATGGGCCGAGGTCGCCCACCGTCTGGCCGAGAGCTTCCACGTGGTGCTCTACGACGTACGCGGCCACGGGCGGTCCACCGCGCCCACGCCGCTGCGCGGCGGTTTCACGCTGGAGAAGCTGACGGACGACTTCCTCGCGGTGGCGGCGGCCGTGAGCCCGGACCGGCCGGTGCACGTGGTGGGGCACGACTGGGGCTCGGTGCAGGCGTGGGAGTTCGCGACGGTGCGACGAACCGAGGGCCGTATCGCCTCCCTCACCTCGATGTCCGGACCGTCGCTGGACCACTTCGGACACTGGATCAAGCGGCGGATGACCCGCCCGACCCCGCGCGCGCTCGGCCAGCTGCTCGGACAGGGCGCGAAGTCCTGGTACGTGTACGCGCTGCACACCCCGGCGCTGCCGGAGCTGGCCTGGCGCGGCCCGCTCGGCCGGCGTTGGCCCGCGCTCGTGCAGAAGCTGGAGAAGACCCCGGCCGACGGCTATCCGACGTCCTCGCTGCCGCAGGACGCGGCCCACGGCGCCTGGCTGTACCGGGACAACGTCCGCCCCCGGCTGCGCAGGCCGCGCCCGGACGCGTACGCCCATGTCCCGGTGCAGTTGATCACCCCCACCGGGGACGCGTTCCTCTCCGAGCGGCTCTACGACGGCCTGGACCGCTGGGCCCCGCAACTGGTGCGCCGCACGCTGGACGCCAAGCACTGGGTGCCCCGGACCCGGCCGGACCAGCTCGCCGGGTGGATCGCGGAGTTCGTCACCGCGCACGAGGAGCCGGGGGCCGAGCTGCCGGCGCCCGTCGCGGCGGGCCGGCCGTACGCGGACCGCTTCGGCGGGCGACTGGTGCTGGTCACCGGCGCGGCGAGCGGCATCGGGCGGGCGACGGCCTTCGCGTTCGCGGAGGCCGGGGCGCGGGTGGTGGCGGTGGACCGGGACGCCCTGGGCGCGGCCCGGACGGCCGAGATGGCCCAACTGGTCGGCGCGCCCGAGGCGTGGGCCGAGGAGGCGGACGTCTCCGACGAGCAGGCGATGGAGAAGCTCGCCGAGCGGGTCGCCGCCGCGTACGGCACGGTCGACGTGCTGGTCAACAACGCCGGGATCGGGGTGTCCGGCGCCTTCCTGGACACCTCTGCGGAGGAGTGGCGCAGGGTCCTGGACGTCAACCTGTGGGGGGTGATCCACGGTTGCCGGCTCTTCGGCCGGCAGATGGCCGAGCGCGGCCAGGGCGGCCACATCGTGAACATCGCCTCGGCGGCGGCGTATCTGCCGTCGCGTGCGCTGCCGGCGTACAGCACCTCCAAGGCGGCGGTGCTGATGCTCAGCGAGTGCCTGCGGGCCGAGCTGGCCCATCGTTCCATCGGGGTGACGGCGATCTGCCCGGGGATCGTCAACACCGGTATCACCTCCTCGGCGACGTTCGCGGGGGTGTCGGCGGAGGAGGAGCGGCGGCGGCAGCGCAGCTCGGCCCGCCTGTACGGGCTGCGCAACTACCCCCCGGAGAAGGTGGCGGACGCGATCCTGCGGGCGGTGGCACGCAACGAAGCGGTGGTCCCGGTGACCCCGGAGGCCCGCGCCGCCCGCCTGCTCGGCCGACTGGCGCCGGGCGCCCTGCGAGCCCTGGCCCGGGTGAAGCCGCGGTTCTGAGCAGCGGCGCGCCGACCGTGCCGGAGGCGGACCGGGACCTCCGCGGACGCGAGCCGTGAGCAGCACGGCTTCCGGGAGCCTAGGCACGAGCCGCGAAGGGCCCGGGTTGCGAACCAGCGGCCGCGGGGCCCGGGCTGCCAACCAGCGTGCCCGGGGCCCGGGCTGCGGACCGGCGGCCACGGGGCCCGGGTTGCGGACCGGCGGCCGCGGGCCGGGGGAGGAGTGGATGCGGCGAGCCGGGTTACGGTCGGCTCCGGGGCCGGCGGGCGGTCCGGAGGCGCTGAGGGAGTGGATGTGGAGGAACGGGCGGAGTACCGGATCGAGGATCTGGCGCACGTCAGTGGCGCCAGCGTCCGCACGATCCGCGCGTACCAGGACCGCGGCTTGCTGCCGAAGCCGGAGCGGCGCGGGCGGGCCAACGTCTACGGCGACGAGCACCTCGCCCGGCTCCGGCAGATCGCTGATCTGCTGGAGCGCGGCTACACCCTCGCCTCCATCAGGGAGTTGTTGGAGGCGTGGGACGCGGGGCGAGGGCTGGGCGGGGTGCTGGGCCTCGTCGCCGAGGTGCACGGGCCGTGGACCGACGAGCAGGCCGACCGCATCACCCGGGCCGACCTCGACGCTGCCTTCGGCGGGACGCCCGACGAGGACGCCGTACGGGAGGCCGTCGAGCTGGGCGTGCTGGAGCGGGTGCCCGGGCGGGACGACGAGTTCGTGGTGCCCAGCCCGCAGGAACTGGCCGTCGCTGTGGAGCTGTACGCGGCGGGGGTGCCGCTGACGGCGATCTCCGGGCACCTGCGGGAGCTGCGCGGCCAGGTCGAACACATCGCGGGGCGCTTCCTGGAGTTCACCACCGAGCACGTCTTCGCCCGCTATCTGGACCGGCGGCCGCCGACCGACGCCGACGCGGCGGAGGCCGCGGCGTTGGTGCGGCGCCTCCGGCCACTGGCGCAGCAGACCGTGGACGCGGAACTGGCGCGCGCCATGCGGACGCTGGCCACCCGCCACCTCCAGCGGCAACTGGCCACCCCAGGACCGCCGCAGGGGCCGCCGCGGGAGGGCGAGGACCGGCTGATGGCCCTGCCCTCGGGCACGGTCGAGGCGGTGACCCGGCTCGTGGGAGCGACGCACGCGTCGGCGTTCGTGACCGCCGCCGTCGAACGGGAGTTGCAGACAAGGAGGTTGGACGCCCTCGCCCCACGGGTCACGGCCACCGGCCACACCGGCCCGGAAGTTGGACAATCCGACTGACAGGGCGTCCGGTTGTCCACAGTGATCCACAACTGCTCTGTGGATAAGGCCCGTTACCTGTGGATCAAACCTCTCGGAGGCAAAAATCACGGGACGTTCCCTGTGAGCCCTGGCACACTGCCCCGATGGACGACAGACGCACCGTGAAGGTGTCGAAGTACCTCTCCCGGCATCTGCGCCACCAGCCCGCCCGTATCGGCCTCACCCTCGACCCGCAGGGCTGGGTCGCGATCGACGCACTCATCGCGGCGGCCGCACTCCACGGCATGCCCCTCACCCGCGCCGAGCTCGTCCACGTGGTCGCCGAGAACGACAAGCAGCGCTTCACCATCGACGGCGACCGCATCAGGGCCAACCAGGGCCACACCGTGCGGGTCGACCTCGACCTGGCACCCGCCACCCCGCCCGCGTACCTCTACCACGGCACCGTCGCCCGGAACCTCGACGCCATCCGGGCCGACGGGCTGCGGCCGATGGCCCGGCACCACGTCCATCTCTCCCCCGACCGCGAGACCGCCACCCGGGTGGGGGCGCGGCGCGGCCGGCCCGTCGTGCTGACTGTGGACGCCGGCGCGATGCACCGCGACGGACACGTCTTCCTCGTCAGCGCCAACGGCGTCTGGCTCACCGACGCCGTCCCCGCCGCCTATCTGCGCCTCCGCGGCTGACCACGGCCCGCGAGCGCCCTCCGTGCGCCCCCGTGCGCCCCCGAGCGCCGACGACGGCAGACGGCAGACGGCAGACGGCGGTCGGGGCGACGGGCCGGGCGTAGGGTCGGCCCCATGCGCCTCAGTACCGTGATCCTCCCCATCCACCGGTGGGCCGAAGGACAGCAGACCTGGCGGCGGGCCGAAGACCTCGGTTTCCACGCCGGCTACACCTACGACCACCTGTCCTGGCGGACCTTTCGCGACGGGCCCTGGTTCGGCGCGATCCCGACGCTGACCGCGGCGGCGACCGCCACCACCAAGCTGCGCCTGGGCACGATGGTGACCTCGCCCAACTTCCGCCACCCGGTGACGCTCGCCAAGGAGCTGATCTCGCTCGACGACGTCTCCGGCGGGCGCGTCACCCTCGGCATCGGGGCCGGCGGCACCGGGTTCGACGCCACGGCGCTCGGGCAGGAGCCGTGGACGCCGCGCGAGCGGGCCGACCGTTTCGCCGAGTTCACCGCCCTGCTGGACAGGCTGCTGACCGAGGACGCCGTGTCGCACGAGGGCGTCTTCTACTCCGCCGACGAGGCCCGCAACATCCCCGGCTGCGTCCAGCGCCCCCGGCTGCCGTTCGCGGTCGCGGCCACCGGGCCGCGCGGGCTGAGGCTCGCCGCGCGGTACGGGCAGGCCTGGGTGACCACCGGAGACCCGAAGCTGTACGAGGCGGGGACGCCGGAGCAGTCCGCCGAGGCGCTGCGCGACCAGCTCGGCCGGCTGGGCGCGGCCTGCGCGGAGGCAGGGCGCGACGCCGCCGACCTGGACAGGATCCTGCTCACCGGCTTCACCCCGGAGCGGACCGGTCCGCTCCAGTCCGTGGACGCCTTCGTGGACTTCGCCGGCCGTCACCAGGAGCTGGGGTTCACCGAGCTCGTCGTCCACTGGCCCATCCCGGACTCGGACTTCGCCGCCGACCAGGCCGTCTTCGAGAAGATCGCCACCGAGGCCCCGGCTCAACTGGGCTACGGCGGACAGGCCTGACACTTCCGCCGCCGCAGCTGAATCACCACGGATGACCGCGGGAACGGTCACCCGTGGTCGATCGCTACCCGACACGCGAGCACAGTGCGTTCCGAAACGGACACTGTCGATCACACGAGTGGCTCAGATGTGCGGGATCCTGCACGCACGTGCGGACGGGTGCGGGAGAATGGGGCGCGTGACCACACCGACCTCGNNCACCGACCTCGACGGAACGCTGCTGCGCGACGACAAGTCGGTCTCGGACCGCACCGTCGCCGCCCTGGCGGCCGCCGAGCAGGAGGGCATCGAGGTCTTCTTCGTCACCGGGCGGCCGGCCCGCTGGATGGGCGTGGTCGCCGACCACGTGCACGGCCACGGGCTCGCCATCTGCGCCAACGGCGCGGCCGTGGTGGATCTGCACGCCGGCGGCTCCCTGCTGGAGACCCGGCCGCTGGAGCGCCAGGTCGCGCTGGACGTCGTCCACACCCTGCGGCGGGAGGCGCCCGGCACCTCGTTCGCCGTGGACCTCACCTCCGGCGTCCACTACGAGCCCGACTACCCGCCGTTCTACCTGGACACCGCGGGCTCCATCGCGCTCGCCGAGAAGCTGCTGCACGAGGACGAGCCCGGCTCCGGCGACCCGGTGCTGAAACTGCTCGCCCTCCACCCGGAGCTGGATCCGGACGCCTTCCTCACCCTGGCCCGCACCGCCGCCGGCGACCGCGCGAACATCACCCGCTCCAGCCCCACCGCCCTGCTGGAGGTGAGCGGCCTCGGAGTCTCCAAGGCCAGCACGCTCGCGCTGTGCTGCGCCGAGCGCGGCATCTCCGCCGACGAGGTGGTCGCCTTCGGCGACATGCCCAACGACATCGAGATGCTGTCCTGGGCCGGCCGCTCCTACGCCATGGGCAACGCCCACCCGGACGTGGTCGCCGCCGCGTCCGGCCGTACCGTCGCCAACAACGACGACGGCGTGGCGCGGGTCATCGAGGACCTGCTCGCCGCCCCGGCCTGACCCCGCCCGACCCGGCGTACCGAAGAGCGGAAGGTCAGGCGACCGGGCGCAGCAGGACGCCGTGCTCGGCCAGCCACCGGACCGGGTGCACCGCGGAGCCCGCGTAGGGGGTCAACCGCACCTCGAAGTGCAGGTGCGGACCGGTGGAGTTGCCGGTGTCGCCGGAGCGCGCGATCGCCTGGCCCGTGGTGACCCGCTGGCCGGGGCGCACGCCCGGCGAGGCGAGATGGGCGTACTGCGCGTACCAGCCGCCCGGGTGCCGCACCACCACCTCCACGCCGAACGGGCCTCCGCAGGAGACCGAGTGGACCCGCCCCGGGCCGATGGACCGCACGGTGGTGCCGGGATCGACCGCGAAGTCCTGACCGGTGTGCCGGTGCGCCCAGTGCGCGCCGGCGTCGGCGAAGCCCGCGGACAGCGTGTACCGCTCGACCGGCGCCACCCAGGCGGGCCGCGCCGCACTGCCGCCGGCCCTTCCCGCAGGGCTGTCGGCGCTCGCGGCGGACCCGGTGCGCGGACCGCCGGCCGCGGACGGAGGTGCGGCGGGGGCCGCCCAAGGACCGTCGGGCGCGCCAGGACCGGCACCCGGTGCGGCCTCGGCCCCGGCCCGGATCTGCGGCGGCCGCGGCTCCCGGACCGGTACGTCGTCGGGCAGCGGTACGGAGGGCCGTGCGGGCATCGCGAGGGGTACGGCCGGCGGCGGCAGGTCCACCGAGACGTCCCCGGGGGCACCCGTGGTGGACGGGGCCGGTCCGGGAGCGGCGGCCGAAGCCCCGGAGTCAGGGAACGGCGGGGACAGCCGGATCGGGCCCGACTCCGGGAACGGCTCCGGCAACGGCATCGAGGACAGCTTCGGGGCCGGCTCGCGCCGCGGGGCGGGGCGGACAGGGGCAGCGGTGGCGCAGGGACGCGCGGTGCGCCAGCCCTCCGCCGCCGTCCGCAGCCGCGACTCCGCCCGCTCCAGCCGCGCCTCGACCCCCTGGCGGATCACCCCCAGCCTCGCCTGGCGCGCATGCGTTCGCCGCCAGGCCGCTCGGGCCGCGTCCTCCGCCCGGGCCAGTCGCCGCTCGGCGGTGCGGGTGTCGGCCAGCAGCACCGCCACCGCGCGCTGCACCCTGCGGGCCGCCTGCTCGCCGCGTACCGCGCTGTCCGGGTCGTCGGAGGTGAGCAGCCGGGCGGTGAGCGCCAGGGCGCCGCCGGTGCGGTACTGGCCCCGGGCGAGTGCGCCGACCCGGTCGTGCAGGTCGTCCACCGTACGGCGCTGGGCGGCCCGCTCCCGGTCCAACCGCCCGGCGAGCGCCCGTTGGACGGCGGCCTGGCGGCGCCCCTACTCGTACGCCTCGGTGGCCCGCGCGGCCTCTGCGTACAGCCTGGTCACCTCGGCGGCCGGACCGCCCGCGCCGGCGGGGGCGGTCGGGCGGGGGAGCAGGACGAGCAAGAGGGACAGCGCCACGGCGAACATCCTGGGATGGTCCCGCCGCCGGCCGCGGAAGCGCGGCAATCGGGCGGTGTCAGCGGTGTCATGGGGCCGACCGGACCAGAGCCGTTCCCTCGACCGGGGCACGGGCGTTTCGCAGGGGACTTTGGCCGGCTGCCGTCCGGTCCCTCCCTCCGCGTCCGTCGCGACGGGCGCGGAGGGAGGTTCCCCCGTTGTCGGCCCGGGCACCGCCCGGGCCGGCTCCGTGACGCCGGCGGTACGCGAGAGGCGATCGCACGTGACCGTCGGGTTCCGGATCCGCCGTCGATGCTTCTCCAGCGGTGGCCGATTGGCCAGGAGGGGTTCCTTCCGTCAGTCCGACTTCCGGAAAACCGGGCTCAGGAAATTCGACTTCCGGTAGAAGGGCTTCCCTACGGGGGGTGGACGAGGTATGAGCCGGAGGCTGGAGGTCAGGGCAGCCGGGCGGCTTCCTCCTGGCGGGTCTCCTCGGGCGGCGCGTCGCGGGTCCAGGCGATCCGGGCGGCGTGCTCCATCAGCGCGAGCAGGTCCGGCGGGGTGTCGTCGCCGTCGAGGTGGCGGAACTCGGTGCTGAGGGTGATCGCGAGCCGTTCCGGTAGGCCGAGTCCAGGGTAGCGGTCCTCCTCGATGAGCCGGTGCGCCGTCTCCAGCGCGCTCATGCCCCGGCCGTGCGCCACCCTGGCCTGGGTGGCGAGGTCGTCGAGGTAGCCGAGGTAGGAGCGCAGCCCGTCGGCGGTGAGCAGCGGGCCGTGGCCGGGGACGATCCACTCCGGGTCGAGGTCCAGGATCCGGCGGCAGGCGGCGGCGACGCGCGCCAGCGGGCCGGCCCAGTGCGAGGGGTGGTCGCCGGCGAAGACGATGTCCCCGGCGAAGACGGTCCGCTGCTCGGGCAGATGGACGACGAGGTCGCCGACGGTGTGCGCGGGGCCGACCTCGTACAGCTCCACGCTCGTCCCGCCGACCGCCAGGTCCTGCCGTCCGCTGAACGTCGTCGTGGGCGGCAGGACCGTGATGCCGGAGAAGTCGAACCGGCCGAAGTGGCGGCGGAAGTACCAGCCGAGGGGGTCGTCCGGGTCGGTGTCGTTGACCGCCGCGTGCAGTTGGGCCGGGGTCGGCTCCAGGCACTGGTGCTCCAGTGTGGCGCGGGTCGCGATGATCTCGGCGCCCGGCAGCCGCTGACTGCCCCAGGTGTGGTCGCCGTTGGCGTGCGTGACGACCAGCCGGTCCGGTGCGGCGCCCGGGGCGACCGCCCGGGCCGCGGCCAGGAAGGCGTCGGTGAGACCGGGCGTGTAGGGGGTGTCGACGATCAGCGCCTCGTCACCGAAGGCGATCAGGCCGCAGTTGGCAAGGCCCCAGGTCGCATCCCCGTCCGGCTGCCACATGTGAACGCCCGGAACGACCTGTCGGATGTGCGCAGTGGGTTCCATGAGCAGACATTGTGACCCGGCGGCCCCGGGGCGGGCGTCCTCAGCCGTGCGGCTGGAAGACGAGCAGGAAGAACCGCGCCCCCGGGCTGCCGAAGGGCTGCGCCGCGCACATCGTCACCATGCCGAGCTGGGAGCGGGTGTGCCGGTCGCAGCAGCGGTCCCTGGTGTCCTCGGCGCCGTCCTGCGGGACGAAGCCGGCGTGCCGCATCCGCCGGGAGTCGCCGTCGGGATGGACGTAGGCGACGCTGTGGTTGCGGTAGATGGGCCCGGCGACGGGGTCGTCGTTGACCTCCTGGTCGAGCTGCTGGAGTTCCTCGCTGTCGGGCCGGGCGGCCACGGCGGTACGCAGTTGGGCGGCGACCGGCTCGGCCCACCGCTTCTCCCAGTCGACCAGGTGGTGCTCGCGGGCGTCCTCGCGCAGCAGCATCCAGCGGATGAGGTTCTGCTCGGGCAGCCGCGGCGGCTCGCCCGGGGCCTGCGGGAACATCCGGATGAAGTCGTCGTTGGCGGCCAGCACGTTCCAGGCGACGTCGTTGATGTAGCAGGGCTGCCCGGAGACGTTGCTGACGGCGTGCTGCCAGGCCGGTGCGACGTTGGTGCCGGCGGTGGGGTCCATGGGGATGGGAGGCTCGTAGCCCAGGGAGTACACGTAGAGGGCGGAGCGCTCGCGCTCCTCCATCCGCAGTACCTTGGCGACGCTGTCCAGGAAGTCGGTGCTGGGGGCGGCCGTGTCACCGCGCTCCAGGTCGGCGTAGGTGCGTTCGGAGACGTACAGCGCCTGGGCCACCTGAGCCTGGGACAGCCCCTTGGAGCGCCGTCCGCGTCCGCTGCGCCGCAGCCAGCCGAGCTCGGCCGGGTCGATCTGCTGGCGCTTCCAGCGCAGGAGCTGCTGCAGGGCCTCCTTGTTGTTCACCTGGGGATCTCCTCCTGTGGAGCCGCGATGCGGCCGCCGGGGCCTCGTGGGCAGGGGGAGTTCGGGCCGGTGCGCTGCACGCTTGTCCCTCCCCGTCCCGCCCTCGTCAGCAGCGGCGCGCACCGCCGCTGCGGTCCGAGGCGGCGCCGGCTTCCGCAGCGGCCGCCGAAATGCGTCGACTGCGGTGAAACGTCGAGATGTCAACTGCGGTGAATGCTCGAACAGTCACCCTACCGTCACAGTCGAGAACTGGTCAGATCGTTTGCCGTCACATGCCGGTCGGGGTGTTCGGCCGCGGAGGGCCACTGGTTGACTACGACGGCACCCCGTTCAGACCAGAGAGGGCAACCCGTGTCACGTTCAGTCCTGATCACCGGCGGCAGCCGCGGCATCGGCCTGGCCATCGCGCGCAAGCTGGAGGCCGCCGGCGACCGTGTGGCCGTCACCTACCGCACCGGGGAGCCACCCCAGGGGCTCCTGGCGGTGACGTGCGACATCACCGACAGCGAGCAGGTCGACGCCGCCTTCGGGAAGGTCGAGGCGGAGCACGGCCCGGTGGAGGTGCTGGTCGCCAGTGCGGGCGTCACTCGGGACCAGTTGCTGATGCGCATGAGCGAGGACGACTTCGCCTCCGTCGTCGACACCAACCTCACCGGCGCCTTCCGGGTGGTCAAGCGCGCGACGCGGGGCATGCTGCGGGCCAAGAAGGGCCGGGTGGTGCTCATATCCTCGGCCGTGGCGCTGCGCGGCGAGAGCGGGCAGGCCAACTACGCCGCCTCCAAGGCCGGGTTGGTCGGCTTCGCCCGCTCCATGGCCCGGGAGCTGGGCTCGCGCGGGATCACCTTCAACGTGGTGGCGCCCGGTCTGACCGAGACGGCGATGAGCGAGCGGCTCACCGACGAGCAGCGGCAGACTCTCATCGAGCAGATCCCGCTGGGCCGGCTGGCCCGTCCCGAGGAGATCGCCGAGGCCGTCGCGTTCCTCTCCGGCGACGGCGCGGGCTACATCACCGGCGCGGTGATCCCCGTGGACGGCGGGGCGGGCATGGGGCACTGACTCCCCGGCGGCGGTCCGGGGTCGAGGCGGCGCGGCGGGCACAGGGCACGGGCACGCCGGTGCCGCGCGGCTCCCTGTCCCCCGGGGCCCGCGCCCGGCCGGGCCCGGTCACGCACGGCGTCGCCGCTCCCGCCTCCCGGTGTCTCGGCGTCCCGGCGTCCCGGCGTCCTGGCCGGGCCCCGTCACGCGGTACGAAGCGGGGCCTCCCAGACGACGGAGGTCCCGCCGCCGTCCTCGCCGAGACCGGGGCCGCAGTGGCAGGAACCGCCCAGCGACTCCGCCCGCCGCGCCAGATTGCGCAACCCGCTGCGCCGCCCGCCGGGCGGGATGCCGACCCCGTCGTCCGCCACGGTGAGCCGCACGCCGGGGCGGCCGCCGGGCAGGACGGCGGAGGCGTCGACGACGACCTCGACGCGGTGCGCCCGCGCGTGCCGGTAGGCGTTGGACAGCGCCTCGCGCAGCGCGGCGACCAGGTTCTTGCCGGTCGGTTCGGACACCGCCGAGTCCACCGGCCCGGTGAACCGGTGGGCCGGCGTGAAGCCGAGCGTGACGGCCGCCATGGCGATCTCCCGCAGCACCCGGGTGCGAAGTCCGGCCGGCGCCTCGGCCGGGCCCTGCTGGAGCGCGAAGACGGCGGTGCGGATCTCCTGGATGGTGGTGTCCAACTCGTCGACCGCCCGGCCGACACCGTCCTGGACGGCCGGCACGGCCGAGCTGCGCTGGGCGTTCTCCAGGGTCATCCCGGCGGTGAACAGCCGCTGGACGACCAGGTCGTGCAGGTCCCGGGCGATCCGGTCCCGGTCCTCCAGCACGGCCAGCCGCTCCCGGTCGCGCTGCGCCTCGGCCACCCGCAGCGCCACCGCGGCCTGGGAGGCGAACCGGGTGGCCAGGGTGCGCTCGGTCCCGGTGAACGGCCTTGCCCCGGGCACCCGCGGCACGGCCAGCGCGCCCAGCACCCGGTCGCCGCTGCGCAGCGGCAGCAGCAGGGCGGGGCCGAACCGGTCCACCGGGGTGCCGGCGGTCCGCGGGTCGCCCGCCGCGTCGGTGGTGATCACCGGCTCACCGGCGAGCACCGCCGCGACGGCCGGGCTGCGCTCGTCCGCGATCGCGCCCAGCAGGGAGTGCGGCCCGTCGCAGGAGACGGCGACGGCCTCCAGCCCACCGCCCTCGGCGGCCGGCAGCAGGACGATGCCGGCCGATGCTCCGGCCAGGGCGCGGACCTGCTCGGCGACCACCGAGAGCGCCTCGTCGGCGTCGCCGCCGGACAGCAGCGCCGTGGTCACGGCCACCGAGCCGTCGATCCATCGCTCCCGCTGGCGGGCGGCCTCGTACAGCCGGGCGTTGCCGATGGCCGTCCCGGCGCCGGCGGCGAGCACCTGCACGGTGTGCAGGTCGCCCTCGTCGAACCGGGCGCCGCCGCGCTTCTCGGTCAGGTAGAGGTTGCCGAAGACCTCGCCGTGGACGCGGATGGGCACCCCGAGGAAGCTGCGCATCGGCGGGTGCCCGGGGGGCAGGCCGGCGGCTCGCGGGTCGGTGGTCAGATCGGCCAGGCGCAACGGCTCGGGGTGGTGCAGGAGCGCACCGAGCAGCCCGGTGCGCCCGTCCGGGCGGCGGCCGATCTCCCGCTCGGTCTCCGCCGGTACGCCGTAGGTGACGAAGTCGGCCAGCCCGGTGCCGTCCGCGTCGACCACGCCGATCGCCGCGTACCGGGCACCGGTGAGCTGGGCCGCGGTCTGGCAGATCCGGTCCAGGGTGGCGTGCCGCTCCAGCCCGGTGCCGACCCAGCGCATCGCGTCCAGCAACTGCGGCACCCGGTCCGCCGGCCCTGAACCCCGGCTGCCCCCGCCGGGAGCGGCGGGGTCGCGGTCGTACCGGGTGCGGCGGGGGTGCTCCGGCTCGGGTGCGGCCATGACCCCGAGCGTAGTGAGCACGGGGACGCCGCGCTCGTCCTCCGCGGCCGTCCTCCGCGGCCGGAGATCGCGTCCGGAGACCGCGTCCGGAGAATGCGGCCCGCGGTGGTGCCGCCCCTCCATGGCCGCCCACAGCCATGGCGGCCCCGCGCCGCTGAGGGTGCGGTGTACGCCGGGCCGTGGGCGCCGGCGCGTGCACCGGGCCTTGAGAGGATCCAGTGCCCGTGCTGCGGTCTACACGGTCCCGACGCGGTGGTCCTCCCGTTCGGCACGTGCGGCATACCCGGGCGCCGGGGTCCGCGTCGGGGTGGCGGCGGGCAGCCGGTCGGTGGCGTGCTCCCGGGCCAGCATGCGGCGCAGGGGGCCTTCGGTGGCGGCGAGCTGCGCGTAGGGGCCGCGTTGCACGATCCGGCCGGCGTCCAGCACCACCACCTCGTCCACCGCCTCCAGCCCGTGCAGCCGGTGAGTGATGAGCACCGTCGCCCGGCCCCGGGTGGCGCGCAGCAGGTCGTCGGTGAGCGCGTCGGCGGTGGCGAGGTCGAGGTGCTCGGCGGGCTCGTCCAGCACCAGGACGGGGAAGTCGGCCAGCAGGGCGCGGGCCAGCGCCAGGCGTTGGCGCTGGCCGCCGGAGAGTCGGGCGCCGTGCTCGCCGACCAGGGTGTCCAGTCCGTCCGGCAGGCTGTCGGCCCAGGACAGCAGGCGGGCCCGGGCGAGCGCGTCGCGCAGTTCGTCGTCGCTCGCGTCCGGCCGGGCCAGCTTCACGTTCTCCCGGATGGAGCTGTCGAAGAGGTGGGCGTCCTGCGCGCAGAGCCCGACCAGGCGGCGGACGGCGTCCCCGTCGAGTCCGGCGGCGTCCGTGGAGCCGATCCGGTAGGCGCCCTCGTGGGGGTCGAGGAACCGCAGCAGCACCTGGGTGAGCGTGGTCTTGCCGGAGCCTGAAGGGCCGACGACCGCGATCCGGCGTCCGGCGTCCAGCCGCAGCTCCACGTCGGTGAGGGCGTCGCGGTGGGCGCCGGGGTGGCGGGCGGAGACCCCGGCCAGCTCCAGGGGGAACGGACTCGCCGGCGCGGAGGCCGCCCGCTCGGGCTCCCGTACGGGCAGGGGCGCGTCGATCACCTCGTACACCCGCTCGGCGCTGCGCCGGACGCGCTGGCGGTACTGGACGGCCAGGGGCAGTCCGGTGACCGCCTCGAACGCGGCGAGCGGCGTGAGGACGACGACGGCGAGGGCGACGCCGCTGAGACGTCCGTCATGGACGGCCGCCACTCCGGCCAGTGCCGCGGCCGCCACGGTGACCCCGGTGACCAGGGCGGACAGGCCCGCGCCGAGCGCGCCGGCGGCGGCCTGCCGGGCGGCGATCCGAGTGAGGTCGCCGTCGGCCGCGCGGGCCCGGTCCATCCGGCCGCGCAGGGCGCCGGCCACGGTGAGTTCGGCGCAGCCGCGCAGCAGGTCCACGACCCGGCCGGCGAGCACCCCGCGGGCGGGGGCGAGCCTGGCCTCGGCGCGGCGGGCGACCGCGCCGGACAGCAGCGGTACGGCCACCCCGGCGAGGAGCAGTCCGGCGGCGAGCGCGGCGCCGGCCGCCGGGACCAGCCAGGCGGTGAAGGCGACCGCGGCGGTGGAGACGGCCACGGCGGTGCCGGCCGGCAGCAGCCAGCGCAGCCAGTAGTCCTGGAGCGCGTCCACGTCGTCGACCAGCCGGGTCAGCAGGTCGCCGCGGCCCCGGCCGCGCAGCCCGGCCGGGGCGATCCGCTCCAGTCGGCGGTAGACGCCCACGCGCATCTCGGCCAGCAGCCGCAGCACCGCGTCGTGCGACATGAGCCGCTCGGCGTACCGGAAGACGGCCCGGCCGATGCCGAAGGCGCGGGTGGCGGTGACGGCGACCATCAGATAGAGGACGGGCGGCTGCTCGGAGGCGCGTGAGATGAGCCAGCCGGAGACGCCCATTAGGCCGACCGCGCAGCCCAGGGCGAGGCTGCCGAGCAGCAGCGCGAGCAGCAGCCGGCCGCGCAGGCGTCCGGCCGTGCTCCGGACGCGGGCGAGCGGGTCGGCCGTGCCGCCCCGGGCCCCGGCCGCCGGCTCCGCGCCATTGTCGGGCAGGTCCCCGGCGTCCAGGGCGCCGGTGCCCGTGGGGCCGGTTCGGGCGCCGGTGTCCGTAGGGCCGGTTCGGGCGCCCGTCGGGGAGCCCACCCCGCCGACCAGTCCGAACGCCTCGGTGAAGGTGTCGTCCAGCGGGCTGTCGGCCGGCCGCCCGGTGGCAGCGGAGCCGGTGACCGCCGCCGTGGTGGTGGGCGCGTCCAGGGTGACCACCCGGTCGGCGACCGCGAGCAGCGCCGGACGGTGGACGACCAGCAGCACGGTCCGGTCGGCGGCGAGCCGGCGCACCGCCGCCACCACGGCCTCCTCGGTCCGGCCGTCCAGGGCGGCGGTAGGCTCGTCGAGCAGCAGCACCGGCCGGTCGGCGAGGAACGCCCGGGCCAGCGCGAGCCGCTGGCGCTGGCCGGCGGAGAGCCCGGCGCCGTCCTCGCCGAGGACCGTCTGGGCCCCGTCCGGCAGGGCGGTGACGAAGTCCTCGGCGTCCGCGTCCCGCAGGGCCGCCGCCACCGCCGCGTCATCGGCGTCGGGCCGCGCCAGTCGTACGTTGTCGGCGATGGTTCCGGCGAACAGGTAGGGCCGCTGCGGCACCCAGGCGATCCGGGCCCGCCACTGGTCCAGGTCGAGTGCGGCCAGATCGGTGCCGCCGATCCGGATGCCGCTGGCGCCGTCCGGTCGCGGCTCGGGGGTCACGAAGCCGAGCACCGCGTCCATCAGGGTCGACTTGCCGGCGCCGCTGGGCCCGACCAGGGCCAGCGTCTCCCCCGGCTCCACCACCAGCGAGGTCTCGCGTAGCGAGGGCTCGGTGCGCCCGGGGTGCCGCACGCTCACCCGGTCCAGGACGATCCGAGGAGCGTCCGGCACCGCGGCCGCCGCCTGGGCCCCCGCGGCCTCGCGGCCGGCCGGAGTCTCCAGGACGGCGAAGATCTCCTCCGCGGCGGCCAGGCCCTCGGCGGCCGCGTGGTACTGGGTGCCGACCTGCCGCAGCGGAAGGTATGCCTCAGGGGCCAGGATGAGGATGACCAGGCCGGTGTAGAGGTCCAGGTCACCGTGGACCAGGCGCATGCCGACGCCGACCGCGACCAGGGCGACCGAGAGCGTGGAGAGCAGTTCCAGCGCGAACGAGGACAGGAAGGCGATCCGCAGGGTGCGGAGGGTGGCCTGCCGGTATTCGGAGGTGATGGTGCGGATCGCCTCGGCCTGCGCCTTGGCGCGGCCGAAGACCTTCAGCGTGGGCAGGCCGGCGACCACGTCGAGGAAGTGGCCGGAGAGCCGGGACAGCAGCTTCCACTGGCGATCCATCCGGCTCTGGGTGGCCCATCCGATCAGGATCATGAAGATCGGGATCAGCGGCAGGGTGCCCACGATGATCGCGGCGGAGACCCAGTCCTCGGTGACGATCCGGGCCAGCACCGCCACCGGGACGACGAGGGCCAGCCCCAGTTGGGGCAGGTAGCGGGAGAAGTAGTCGTCCAGCGCGTCCACGCCCCGCAGGGCGAGCGCCACCAGGGAGCCGGCCCGCTGACCGCTGAGCCAGCCCGGGCCGAGCACGGTCGCCCGCTCCAGCAGCTTTCCGCGCAGTTCGGACTTCACGGCCGCGCTCGCCCGGTGAGCGGCCAGCTCGGTGAGCCAGGACACCAGGGCGCGGCCGGCGGCAGTGGCCGCCAGGAGCACCAGCGGAGTGGCCAGGCCCCCGGTACCGAGGTCTTGCTGGAAGGCGCCGACCACCACCTCGGCGATGAGCATCGCCTGGGCGATGACCAGCAGAGCGCCGACGCCGCCGAGTGCCACCACGGCCGCCAGGAAGAGGCGGGTGGCCCGGGCGTAGCGGAGCAGTCGCGGGTCGATCGGTTTCACGTGAAACATCCCCTGCCGGTGGGCGGTGGTGGGAGTCGGTGGCGGTCAGTGCCGGGGACGGGGCGGAGCCGACCGGAATGTTTCACGTGAAACACCGCGCACGATGTCACCTGGAACATTGAGCGGTCATGTTTCACGTGAAACATCTCCGGCGCACCGGTTCGTCTCCTGGTCCGTCTCTAGTGCGCGGCGTCCGCGATGTGCTGGGTGCCGATCCGCTTGCGGAACACCCAGTACGTCCAGCCCTGGTAGAGCATCACCAGCGGTGTGGCGATGGCCGCGCACCAGGTCATGATCTTCAGCGTGTAGGGGCTGGAGGCGGAGTTGGCGACAGTGAGACTCCACTCCGGGTCGAGCGAGGAGGGCATGACGTTCGGGAACAGCGTCAGGAAGAGCATCGCCACGGCGGCGGCGATGGTGACGCCGGAGAACGCGAACGCCCAGCCCTCACGTCCCGCCTTGACCGCCACCAGCGCGGCGAGCAGGCAGACCACCGCGATCACCATGGCGATCAGGCTGCTCGCGTCGCCCCGCGAAAGCTGGGTCCAGCCGAGGAAGCCGAGTGCCAGCACGGCGGTGACGAGCCCCAGGGCGAGGGCCAGCCTGCGGGCACGCAACCGGATGTCGCCGACCGTCTTCAGGGCGGTGAACACCGCCCCGTGGAAGGTGAACAGGGTCAGCGTCACCAGTCCGCCGAGCAGGGCGTAGGGGTTGAGCAGGTCGAACAGGGTGCCGACGTACTCCTTCTCGGCGTCGATCGCGACCCCTCGCACGATGTTGCCGAAGGCGACGCCCCAGAGGAATGCGGGGATCAGCGAGGTCCAGAAGATGGCCTGCTCCCAGTTGCGCTGCCAGTTCTCTTCCGGGCGCTTGGCCCGGTACTCGAAGGCGACGCCGCGCACGATCAGGCAGAGCAGGATGAGAAGCAGGGGCAGATAGAAGCCGGAGAAGAGGGTGGCGTACCAGTCCGGGAAGGCGGCGAAGGTCGCGCCGCCGGCGGTCAGCAGCCATACCTCGTTGCCGTCCCAGACGGGTCCGATGGTGTTGATCAGTACGCGCTTCTCGACCCGGTCTCGGGCGAGGAGCTTGGTCAGGACGCCGACCCCGAAGTCGAACCCCTCCAGGAAGAAGTAGCCGGTCCACAGGACGGCGATGGCGACGAACCATATGTCGTGAAGTTCCATGGCGCTTCCAGTCCTCGGTCTCAGTAGGAGAAGGCCATCGGCCGGTCGGCGGCGTCCGGGTTCTTCGCGTCCCGGTCATGGCCGCCGATCCTGGTGGGCGGGTTGAGGTCACTCTCGGTCAGTTCGGGCGGGCCCGCCTTGATGTACTTGACCAGCAGCTTCACCTCGATCACGGCGAGGATCGCGTAGAGCGTGGTGAAGGCGATCATCGAGATGAGCACCTCGGTCTGGGAGACGCCGGGGGAGACCGCGGAGCGGGTCTGGAGCACGCCGTAGACCACCCAGGGCTGGCGGCCCATCTCGGTGAAGATCCAGCCCCAGGAGTTGGCGATCAGCGGGAAGGCCAGGGTCCACAGCGCCGCCAGCCAGTACAGCCTGGTCAGCTTGGGGTTCAGCGGCGTGCGGAACAGCACCAGGTGGGGCACCTCGTCCTCGGCGGTGCGCAGCCGTTCGGGGAGCAGGAACCGCCTGCGGGTCAGCCAGAGTCCGAGCAGGCCGAGAGCGAAGGAGGCCATGCCGAAGCCGATCATCCAACGGAAGCCCCAGTAGGCCACCGGGATGTTGGGCCGGTAGTCGCCGGGACCGTACTTCTCCTGGAGCGCCTTGTTGGTGTCGTTGATCCCGGGCACGTGCGACTCGAAGTCGCTGTGGGCCAGGAAGGAGAGCAGGCCGGGGATCTCGATGGCGACCTTGTTGTGGCCCTTGTCGACGTCGCCGTAGGCGAAGACGGAGAAGGGCGCGGGGCTCTCGCCCTCCCACAGTGCCTCGGCGGCGGCCATCTTCATCGGCTGCTGCTGGTACATGACCTTGCCGAGGGTGTCGCCGCTGATCGCGGTGAGCATGCCGGCGATCACCATGGTGACCAGGCCGAGCCGGAGCGAGGAGCGCATGACCGGCACGTGCTTCCTGCGGGCCAGGTGGAAGGCGGCGATGCCGACCATGAACGCGCCGCCGGTGAGGAAGGCCGCGGACATGGTGTGGAAGACCTGGGTGAGCGTGGTGTTCTGGGTGAGCACCGCCCAGAAGTCGGTCAGCTCGGCGCGGCCGTTGGCCTTGTTGATCCGGTAGCCGACCGGGTGCTGCATCCAGGAGTTCGCCGCGAGGATGAAGTAGGCGGAGAGGATGGTGCCGATCGACACCATCCATATGCAGGCGAGGTGGATCCTCTTCGGCAGCTTGTCCCAGCCGAAGATCCACAAGCCGATGAAGGTCGACTCGCAGAAGAAGGCGATCAGGGCCTCGAAGGCCAGCGGGGCGCCGAAGACGTCCCCGACGAAGCGCGAGTAGTCGGACCAGTTCATGCCGAACTGGAACTCCTGGACGATGCCGGTGACGACACCCATCGCGATGTTGATGAGGAAGAGCTTCCCCCAGAACTTGGTGGCCCTGAGGTACTTCTCCTTCTCCGTGCGCACCCAGGCGGTTTGCAGCCCGGCGGTCAGTGCGGCGAGAGAGATGGTCAGGGGTACGAACAGGAAGTGGTAGACGGTCGTGATGCCGAACTGCCACCGCGCCAGCGTCTCTGGCGCCAGAGCCAGGTTCACGTAGCTGCTCCTTACGGCCTACGTCCTACGGTCCGGACGTCCTTGCTTCGCCTGGTCCAATCCGGTTGATCATGGGAGGAACCTGGCTCGCTTGTGAATGAGTTCACAATCACAAGCTATTATGACTCAAACGAAATCCGTACCGGAACCCGGGGGTGCCCTTCCCTAGAACTTCAACATCTTGTTGAATTCGGCGATGCAGATCCGTATCTCCTGGCCCTCCGGCCAGCTCACCGCGACCCTGGACGACACGCCTGGCGCCAAGGCGCTGGCCGCCGCGCTGCCCATCGCCTCCACCGCGCACACATGGGGCGAGGAGGTGTACTTCGACACCCCGCTCTCGCTGCCGCTGGAGGCGGACGCCCGGCAGGTGGTCGAGCCCGGAACCGTCGCCTTCTGGACCGAGGGCGACGCCCTGGCCCTCCCCTACGGGCCCACCCCGATATCACGCGGCGACGAGTGCCGCCTGGCGAGCCCATGCAACCTCCTCGGCCGCATCGACGGCGACCCCCGCGTCCTCGCCACCGTCCGTCCCGGCGACCCCGTCCGCGTCGAGCCGCTCCGGCCCTGACCTCCTGGCCGGCCGCCGCCACCCCGGGAGACGCCGACACTCCCGAACGGTCCGGCCGGCCCCCGGTCCGGCACGCGGGCCGCACCCCGGGCACCGTCAGTACCGGCGGTCAGGTTCGTGACGTGACCGAGCCTCCCCACCTCATCGCGGTCCGGGACTCGTACGACACCGTCGCCGCGGACTACGCCGCCCTCGTCAGGCATCCGTCCGAGGACCCCGCCTCACGCGCGATGCTGGGCGCGTTCGCCGAGCTGGTGCGGGCCTCCGGCCTGGGGCCGGTCGCGGACGTGGGGTGCGGCCCCGGCAAGCTGACGGCCCACCTGGCCGGCCTCGGGGTGAGTGTGGTCCGGAGTCGACCTCTCGCCCAGGATGGTCGAACTGGCCCGCGGCGCCTTCCCGGACCTGCCGTTCTCCGTCGGCACCATGACCGCGCTGGACGTCGAGGACGGCGGTCTCGGCGGGATCCTGGCGTACTACTCCACCCACCACACGCCTCCGGAGCTGCTGCCGGCGGTGTTCGCCGAGTTCCGTCGGGCCCTGGCACCCGGGGGCCGGCTGCTGCTGGCCGGTCATGTGGGCACGGGGGAGCGCCGGCGTCCGGAGCGGGTCTACGGCCACCCGGTGTCGTACGACTCCTACCGGCTCCCGCCGGACCGGCTCGCGAGGGTGCTCGCCGAGTCCGGGCTCGTCGTCGACTCCCTGCTGGTGCAGGACCGCGACGAGGACCGTGTCTGGAGATCCGCCGGCCTCATGCCCCGCAAGCCGCCCTGATCCGCTCGCCCCGCGGGCCCGGGCGGAACGGCCTGATCCGCTCACCCGGGGCCCGGGCGAGCCGGCCTGATCCCTTCCATCCCGGGGGCCCGCCGAGCGGCGGGCCCCGGGTCCGGACCGCTCAGTAGTGCTCCTTGCGGAAGGTCTCCGTCGTCCGCAGGAAGATGTCGTTGCCCTCGGTCTCACCGATGGTGACCCGCACGCCCTCGCCGGGGAACGGCCGCACCACGACGCCGGCCTGCTCGCAGGCCGCCGCGAAGTCCACCGTGCGCTCCCCCAGCCTCAGCCAGACGAAGTTGGCGTGCGTCTCCGGGACCGTCCAGCCCTGCTCCACCAGCCCGTCGTACACCCGGGTGCGCTCGCACACCAGCGACCCCACCCGCCCCAGCAGTTCGTCCTCGGCGCGCAGCGAGGCGACCGCCGCGTCCTGGGCGACCTGGCTGACGCCGAAGGGGACCGCGGTCTTGCGCAGCGCTGCGGCCACCGGCTCGTGGGCGACGGCGAACCCGACCCGCAGCCCGGCCAGCCCGTACGCCTTGGAGAAGGTGCGCAGCACTGCGACGTTCGGGCGCTCGCGGTAGATCGCGAGGCCGTCCGGGACCTCCGGATCGCGGATGAACTCCTTGTACGCCTCGTCCAGCACCACCAGCACGTCGGACGGCACCCGGTCGAGGAATCGTTCCAGCTCGGCGCGGCGGACGACGGTGCCGGTGGGGTTGTTGGGGTTGCAGACGAAGATCAGGCGCGTCCGGTCGGTGATCGCGTCGGCCATCGCGTCCAGGTCGTGCACATCGCCGTCGGTGAGCGGGACCTGCACCGAGGTCGCGCCGCTGACCTGAGTGATGATCGGGTACGCCTCGAAGGACCGCCAGGCGTAGATCACCTCGTCGCCCGGGCCCGCGGTGGCCTGGACGAGCTGTTGGGCCACGCCCACCGAGCCGGTGCCGGTGGCGATGTGGGCGGTGGGCACGCCGAACCGCTCGGCGAGCTCCTCCACCAGCGCCCCGCAGGCCATGTCCGGGTAGCGGTTGAACGAGGCCGCGGCGGCCAGCGCGGACTCCATCACGCCGGGCAGCGGCGGGTAGGGGTTCTCGTTGGAGGACAGCTTGTACGCCACCGGGCCCCCGGTCGCCGCGGGCCGGCCCGGCCGGTAGGTGGGGATCGACTCCAGCACCGCGCGCAGCCTCGGCCCGGTCCCGCTGGTCCCGTTCGTCTCGCTCACTGTGGTCCTCCTCGACCGAACTCGCCGCCAATGCTGCTCACCCTATGAGGATTCGCCCCCGCTGCGAATGGCCGGCCGGAAGGAAACCGGCGGCGTCCGGACCGCCGCGGCGGGTCACCCCGGTCCCGGCCGGCGGCGACCGGGGCCACCGGACGCGGACGGCAGTCCGGGGCCGGTCGCCTCCCGGGGGCGTACGCGAACATGGCGCGCGCCCCTAGCTCACGCCGTGGCGCGCGTCCCCCGTAGAGGTGAGTTGCGACCCCGCCCCACCCGTGTGCCCTCGGCGGGCGCACCCACGGCCACGACCATCGAAGTCCCCTTCGTACGGGCAACTGTCGCTTATTCCAAGGCATTTACCGCTCATCGCCATGCAGATACGTTTCTGTCGACGAGGGCATATGCGCCGGGGACGAGCAGCCGCCATCGCCCTACTATCTGCTCGCCATGACAGCAGCAGGGAAGCACCAGGTGACCCGGACACAGTCCCGGGGGACCCGGCAGGGGCGAGCGGGCATCCGGGACGTGGCCGCCGCGGCCGGGGTCTCCATCACGACCGTCTCCGACGCGCTCAACGGCAAGGGCCGGCTCCCGGACGCCACCCGCCGCCATGTCCGCGAGGTCGCCGACCGGCTGGGCTACCGCCCCTCGGCCGCGGCCCGCACCCTCCGTACCGGCAAGTCCGGCCTCATCGGCCTGACCGTGACGACGTACGGGGATGAACCTTTCACCTTCACGGAGTTCGCCTACTTCGCCGAGATGGCCCGGGCCGCGACCTCGGCGGCGCTGGCCCGCGGCTACGCGCTGGTGATCCTGCCGGCCACCTCACGGCACGACGTGTGGTCCAACGTCGCGCTCGACGGCACCGTCGTCGTGGATCCCTCCGACCACGACCCGGTCGTCGCCGAGCTGGTCCGCCAGGGCCTGCCGGTGGTGTCCGACGGCCGCCCGGCCGGCACCCTGCCGGTGACCGCCTGGGTCGACAACGACCACGAGGCCGCCGTCCTGGAGCTGCTGGACCACCTCGCCACCGCCGGGGCCCGCCGGATCGGACTGCTCACCGGCACCAGCACCGACACCTACACCCGGCTCTCCACCACCGCCTACCTCGACTGGTGCGCGCGGGTCGGTCAGGAACCGGTCTACGAGGCGTACCCGGCCCACGACCCGTGTGCCGGCGCGGTGGCGGCCGACCGGCTCCTCGCCCGCCCGGACCGGCCGGACGCCGTGTACGGCCTGTTCGACCCGAACGGCACCGACCTGCTAGCGGCCGCGCGCCGCTACGGGCTGCGCGTCCCCGAGGACCTGCTCCTGGTGTGCTGCAGCGAGTCCCCGGTCTACGCCGCGACCGAGCCGCCGGTCACCACGCTCTCGCTCAAGCCGCGACGGATCGGCACGGCGGTCGTCCAGTTGCTCATCGACGCGATCGAGGGAGCCGGTCCGGAACGCCCGATCGAGCAGGTGATACCGACCGAGCTGATCGTGCGGACCTCCTCACAGCGCCGACCGCCGCGCACGACGGTCAGCCCGCCCCGCTCCCCCGCCGCGGAGTGAACCGCACGCCCCCGACCAGCGCGCCCGGCCGCGGGCCCGACCCACGCGGCCGCCGCGCGACACCGAGCGTCCAGACCAGGGCATCTGCGGTGAAAACGGCCGACGGTGACGCTCCGCGCGCGGATTCACCACCCCTGGTGCGTCACAGACGGCGAGGCTCATTCCTATGATGGGCGGACGACACCGCGGACCGCCTCGACCAGGCCGGTCCGCCGGGTGCAGGGCGTGGCGACGGTGGTGGAGGGGTCGATGACTCAGGGGGCCGGTCAGGGACCCGTGGTGCGGACGGCGACGTTGCGCGACTTCCGTGTACCTCCGTACGCCCAGGTGCCCGTGCAGGCGCACCCGGGCAACGCCTTCCCCGAGGGCGACGCGCCCGACGGGTACACCCCCACCGAACGCGACCTGCCGGTGATCAACCGGGGCGACACCGTGCAGGTGGCCGTCGAGCCCGAGCCGACCCCCGAGCCCTCGCCGCAGGGCGGCCTGGGACCGCTGTACGTCGTCGGCGACGTGCACGGCTATCTGGACGAGCTGCTGGCCGCGCTGCGGGAGCAGGGCCTCGTCGACGCCGACGGCAACTGGTCCGCGGGCAACGCCCGGCTGTGGTTCCTCGGCGACTTCACCGACCGCGGTCCCGACGGCATCGGCGTGATCGACCTGGTCATGCGGCTCTCCGCCGAGGCGGCCGCCGCCGGCGGCTACTGCAAGGCGCTCATGGGCAACCACGAGCTGCTGCTGCTGGGGGCCAAACGGTTCGGCGACACCCCGGTCAACTCCGGTGCCGGCACGGCCACCTTCCAGGCCGCCTGGCTGCTCAACGGCGGCCAGAAGAGCGACATGGACCGGCTCCAGGACGTGCATGTGCAGTGGATGTCCCGGCTGGACGCGGTGGTGGAGGAGGACGACCACCTGCTGGTGCACTCCGACACCACGGCCTACCTGGACTACGGCGACACCATCGAGGACGTCAACGACACCGTCCACTCCATCCTCACCCGCAACGACGCCGACGAGTGCTGGGAGCTGTTCCGCAAGCTCACCAAGCGGTTCGCCTTCCGCGACCAGGGCGGCTCGACGGCAGCGCAGGACCTGATGGCCGCCTATGGCGGGCACCGCGTGGTGCACGGCCACAGCCCCATCCCCTACCTGCTGGGCGAGGTGGGGTCCGAGGACGACGACGAGGCGTCCCGGCCGGTCGTCGAGGGGCCGCACGTGTACGCCGACGGTCTGGCCATCGCCATGGACGGCGGCGTCACCATGGCCGGGAAGCTGCTGGTCGTCCGGCTCCCGCTGCGCGACTGAGAGCGACTGGACCCAGCGATTTCGGCTAATCCTCTGTCACCCCCGCCCGCTGCCGCTCTACCATCGGTACTTCCGTAGCAGGCTCTCCTCCGTTTCTGCCCGACTGCCCGGTCCGTTCGGGCACGCAGGCCCTACGGAGCATCGGGGGATGGATGCACATGAGCAAGGCTCCGCGTCTGCCCGCCGAGGACCGCGTCGAGTTCGACCGCCTCCTCGACGAGACACTGCGCACCGCGCAGGAACGCCCGGACCTGTCCGAGGTCGGGCAGCGGCTCAACTCCGAGCAACTGCGCACCATGGCCATGGACGCGACCGCGCTGATCTGCTCGGCCGCCGCCTCCGAGTACGAGCACTACGTCCGGGTGCGCGAGGAGGCGCGCGCCCCGACCGGGCTGGCCGCGATCAGCTCCGTCCTCCAGCCCGGCGCCGACGGCGAGGCCGGACCCGGAGCGGGGCTCGGGGTGATGGTCACCGTGCTCGCCCCGGTGCTGGCCGGGACGGCGGCGGTCATCTTCCTGCTCACCGGGTCGGTGCTGAAGCTGTTCGACGCGGTGCCGGCGTTCGCCCAGTCCCTGGTCACCGCGGGCTGGTTCTTCGCCGCGGTGATGGCCGCCGGCATCCTGGCCGCGGCCGTGGCTCTGCTGATCACCGCGGTGCGCAACGGCTCCACCCAGGTCCCGGCCCAGGAGCCGGGGGGTGAGCTGCCCGAGGAGGTTGCCAGGGCCCGGGAGGCGTGGCTGCACGCGCTGCGGGAACGCGGGCTGCTCCCCTTCCTGCGCCATGCGCTGGCCGGCCCGAGCGCCGACCCGGTCCCGGGCCCGACACCACGCCCGGTGGGCCGTATCCCCAAGGTCGGCTACAGCGGGCCGGAGTTCGCCTCCCCCCGCGAAGGCGCCTCCGAGTCCCGTCCGGCCTTCAGCAGTCCCGACTTCACCAGCCCCGACTTCGGCGGCCCGGAGCACCAGCCGGACTGAGCGGCAGCCCGGCCCGCCCCGGCCCGACCGCACAGCGCGCCGCCGGCGGATGTTTCACGTGAAACATCCGCCGGCGGCGCGGTGGCGTCAGTCGGCCATCGGCAGGTAGACGCGGTTGCCGCTCGCGGCGAACTCGGCGGACTTCTCCGCCATGCCGGCCTCGATGTCGGACTGCCCGAGGTCACCGCCGTGTTCCCGTCGGATGTCCTGGGAGATCTTCATCGAGCAGAACTTCGGCCCGCACATGGAGCAGAAGTGCGCGGTCTTCGCCGGCTCGGCGGGGAGCGTCTCGTCGTGGAACTCCCGTGCGGTGTCGGGGTCGAGCGCCAGGTTGAACTGGTCCTCCCAGCGGAACTCGAAGCGGGCGTCGGACAGGGCGTCGTCCCACTCCTGGGCGCCGGGGTGCCCCTTGGCCAGGTCGGCGGCGTGCGCGGCGATCTTGTAGGTGATCACGCCGGTCTTCACGTCGTCCCGGTTGGGCAGGCCCAGGTGCTCCTTGGGCGTGACGTAGCAGAGCATCGCCGTGCCCCACCAGGCGATCATCGCCGCGCCGATGCCCGAGGTGATGTGGTCGTACGCCGGGGCGACGTCGGTGGTGAGCGGGCCCAGGGTGTAGAACGGGGCCTCCTCGCAGATCTCCTGCTGGAGGTCGATGTTCTCCTTGATCTTGTGCATCGGGACGTGGCCCGGGCCCTCGATCATGGTCTGGACGTTGTGCCGCTTGGCGATGGTGTTCAGCTCACCGAGCGTGCGCAGCTCGGCGAACTGGGCGTCGTCGTTGGCGTCCGCGATCGAACCGGGGCGCAGCCCGTCGCCGAGGGAGTAGGTGACGTCGTAGGCGGCGAGGATCTCGCAGAGCTCCTCGAAGTTCTCGTAGAGAAACGACTCCTTGTGGTGCGCCAGACACCAGGCCGCCATGATCGAGCCGCCGCGGGAGACGATGCCGGTCTTGCGCCGGGCGGTCAGCGGGACGTACCGCAGCAGGACGCCGGCGTGGACCGTCATGTAGTCGACGCCCTGTTCGGCCTGCTCGATGACGGTGTCCTTGTAGATCTCCCAGGTCAGCTCCTCGGCCCGGCCGTCGACCTTCTCCAGTGCCTGGTAGAGCGGCACGGTGCCGATCGGCACGGGCGAGTTGCGCAGCACCCACTCGCGGGTGGTGTGGATGTTGCGGCCGGTGGAGAGGTCCATGACGGTGTCGGCGCCCCAGCGGGTGGCCCAGGTCATCTTCTCCACCTCCTCCTCGATGGAGGAGGTCACCGCGGAGTTGCCGATGTTGGCGTTGACCTTCACCAGGAACCGCTTGCCGATGATCATCGGCTCGATCTCCGGGTGGTTGACGTTGGCCGGGAGCACCGCGCGGCCGGCGGCGATCTCCTCGCGCACCACCTCGGGGGAGACGTTCTCGCGCAGGGCGACGTACTCCATCTCCGGCGTCACCTCGCCGCGGCGGGCGTAGGCGAGCTGGGTGACGGCCTGCCCGTCCCGGCCCCGGCGCGGCTGGCGCGGGCGGCCGGGGAAGACCGCGTCGAGGTTGCGCAGTCCGCCGCGCGGCGAGGTGTGCTTGATGCCGTCGTCCTCCGGGCGGACCGGGCGGCCCGCGTACTCCTCGGTGTCGCCGCGGGCGATGATCCAGTTCTCCCGCAGCGGCGCCAGTCCGCGGCGGACGTCGGTATCGACGTTCGGGTCGGTGTACGGCCCTGACGTGTCGTACAGCGTCACGTCCTTGCCGTTGGTGAGGTGCACCTTGCGGACCGGCACCCGGAGGTCGGGGCGGGAGCCCTCGACGTATCCCTTGTGCCAGCCGATGGACTTCCCGGCCTCGTCGTTCTGCTCGGAGGCAGGCGTGCGTGCGTCCTGAACGGTCATGGTGACCTACTCCCTACGCCGGCATTACCCGGTAACAGGTTCGGCGGTCGACGCAGCGGCCTCCGTACGTCTCGTACGGATGTCAGCGCCCTCTCAGCCCGGTGCTCCGAGCTCCCGCGTGTGCGAATGCGCCCACCACGCTAGCGCCCTCCCGGCCGCGCTGAACAGAGGGCCCCGTCGTTCTTGCGATGATCGTGCGGTGACTTCCTCACAACGGCACCCCGATCCCGACGGACACGACGGCGGACGCGACGGCGGACACGGCGATGGACGCGACGGCGGACAGGGCGGGCACGGCCCGGTCGGACACGGGCACGGGCACGCGCACAGCCATGCGCACGGTCCGGCCGCTCCGGTCTCCAAGCACCTGCGCAAGGTGATCGCCGCGGTCCTCATCCCGTTCGCCACCGCGGTGCTGGTGGGTCTGGCCGTGCTGTGGCCGAGCGGCGCCCCCGCGCACGAACGGACCGGTGTCGGCTTCGACCGGCAGACCGAGTCGGGCGAGGTGGTGCGGATCGAGAAGGTGGACTGCCGGGACGTCAACGCCGCGCAGGTGCCGCCGACCGGGGACACCACGACGCCCGAGGGCCGCGAGGCGGTCAACGCGCAGCAGGGGCAGTGCACCAAGGCGACCGTCGAGGTCACCAGCGGGAAGGAGAGCGGCCGCCGCTTCGTCGAAGTGGTCCAGCCCGACGCCTCCCGGCAACTGTCCGACGGTCAGGGCGTGGTGGTGGCGTACGCGCCGGACGCCCCGCGCGATCTGCAGTACTCGGTCACCGATGTGGACCGTACGGTGCCGATGGCGCTGCTGGCGGGGATCTTCGCGCTGGCGGTGGTGGCGGTCGGGCGGCTGCGGGGGGTGATGGCGCTCGTCGCCCTGACGGTGAGCTTCGCCGTGCTGACCCTGTTCATCCTGCCGGCGATCCTTCAGGGCTCCAACCCGCTGCTGGTGGCCGTGGTCGGGGCGAGCGCCATCATGCTGATCGCCCTGTACAGCTGCCACGGGCTGAACGCGCGTACCTCGGTGGCGGTGCTGGGGACACTGGTGTCCCTGCTGCTCATCGGGTTGCTGGGCTCGTTGTTCATCGGCTGGGCGGCGCTGAGCGGCAACACCGACGACAACACCGGGCTCATCCACGGCCTCTATCCGGACATCGACATGTCCGGTCTGCTGCTGGCCGGGGTCATCATCGGCTCGCTGGGTGTGCTGGACGACGTGACGGTGACCCAGACGTCCGCGGTGTGGGAGCTGAAGCAGGCCGACCCGCGCATGGGGCCGCGCGCCCTGTACCGGGCGGGCATCCGGATCGGGCGCGACCACATCGCCTCGGTGGTCAACACGCTGGTGCTGGCGTACGCGGGTGCGGCGCTGCCGCTGCTGCTGCTGTTCTCCATCGCGCAGAGCAGTGTGGGCACGGTGGCCAACAGCGAGCTGGTCGCGGAGGAGATCGTGCGGACGCTGGTCGGGTCGATCGGCCTGGTGGCCTCCGTCCCGGTGACCACGGCGCTGGCCGCGCTGGTGGTCTCCGCCGACCGTCCCTCCCCGGGCGCCCCCGCCCGGCCCGCCGGCCGCGGCCGGCGGCGCAGGACCTGAGCAGCCCGGCCGCGGCCGCCCCGGGCGACTGAGGCCGGTGCGGCGTGATGCTGTGTGGTGCGGCGGGCGTGG
>NZ_PVLV01000050.1:0-6636 GCF_002982015.1 Streptomyces solincola | reverse complement strand
GCGGGACGAGCCGGTCGGTCCGGTCGAGGAAGGCCACCAGCGGAGGGGCGCTGGAACGGAACAGGGCGTGCTCGCCGGACACCTGGAGCCGCAGGGTGACATCGGAGACCTCACCGGGGCCGGTCGGCGCGATGTGCACATCGCCCTCGCCGGAGGGGACGTTGAGGCCGTCCAACAGCAGCTCCCGGCCGAACGACCAGCTCACCGGGGCGTCTCCGGGCAGATGGAAGGTCAGCCGCACCGCGAACGGGTCGGACGCCTCGTATCCCAGCTCGACCGGAATCCGGAAGGACAGCTCCTCGGTGACGACGAAGCTCATCAGAACCTCGGCCTGGACCGACTCGCTCATCGTGTACCCCGCAGTGGATGGACCGGGTGACGGACAGCGGCACGTGCGGACACGTGCGACCGGGAACGGGAAAGGGCCGGTGAGGCGGGATCGCGCCCGCACCGGCTCTAATCCCGCCATCGTCCAGTACACACCGGGTGATCACAAGGCGTGTTATTTCAGATACTGATAGAGAACCCGAAGGGGTGGTTCAGCCTGTGCGCCCCGTGCCGTGGCCGCTCGGCGGCCCGAGGCGGGCCGCGCCGTCGGCGGCGGGCGAGGGCAGCGGCCGGGGCGGCTGGTCCGGTGTCCGATCGCTGCCGGGACGATTCTGCACAGCCCCGTCCGCAGCGAGCCTGCGGGCCGCCTCACCGAGCACGAACACGCCCTGCTGCCTGCGGAGATAGCCCTCGTGGACCAGCGTGCGCAGCAGGTGGTAGGCGGTGGCCAGCGGCAGCCCGGTCTCCCGGGCGAGCTGCTTGGCGGGCGCGCCGCCGTGGTGTGCGCCCACCGCCTCCAGCAGGCGCAGGGCGCGCTGGACGGAGCCGATGAGGGTGGGGGCAGCGCCCGGCGGGTCCGGTGCCATGGCCATGGGTCACCCCCGGGCGTTCACCCAGTCGGTCGCAGGGGCCGTCACCCGCGGAGCCGACGCGCGGGCTGCGGAATCCGGCCACTGTAGTGGGCCGTCCGCTCCGCGCACCGGGCCGGGCGGGACGTTCCCCCGCGGGGGTTAACGCCCGCACACAGGCGTCACCACTCGTCGCGCGACGAGGAGGACGAGGACCTGAACCGGCGCACCACGTAGAGCAGTCCGCCGACCAGGGCCACGAACAGCAGCACCTTGAACAGCAGTCCGAAGACGAAGGACAGCACCGCTCCGATCAGTCCGCCGAACACCACCAGCGCGATGAGCGGTATGGCGACCCACTTCACCCACCACGGCACTCCCGTCAGCAGTTCCCGTACCGCCATCGCCGTCGCCTCCCGTGCGTCGTCCCCGGTTCGCCACCGGTCGCCGGGCCTGTCGCCCGGACACCTCCGATGCTAGGAGCACCGGGACCGCGACGGGGCGGTCGCCGGCCCGGGCTCTGCCCTGATCCGTCCCCTAGGGATCGCCGGTGCGCGACCCCGACCCCGGATCACCGCGCTGGGCCCGGCACCGCGGCTGCCGGACCCGGCCGCCGCGCCCGCGCATCGGCTCGCGGACGACCCGCCGTCGTCGCCGGCGTCAGCTCTCGGGCGGCGAGAAGACCACCAGCACCCGCAGGTCCTCACTGATGTGGTGGAAGCGGTGCGGCACGCCGGCCGGCACGTACACGACGCTGCCGCGCCCCACCGAGGTGGTCTCCTCGCCTACGGTGATCGCGGCGCGGCCGCTGACGACGACGTACACCTCGTCCTCGCGGTGCGGCTGCTGCGGGTCGAGCCGGCCGGCGTCCAGCGCGTACAGGCCGACGGACATGTTCCTCTCGCGCAGGAACTGGAGGTAGGCGCCGTCGTTGGCGGCGCGCTCCGCCTCCAGGTCGTCCAGTCGGAATGCCTTCATGGCCGCTCGTCCCCGTACTCGGTCTGATGGTGTCTGCCACGATCAGACACATGTTGAATTTCCTCGTCAAGACGATCGCCAACGCCGGTGCGCTGGCCGTGGCGATCTGGCTGCTGTCCGACATCACGCTGACCGGTGACAGCACCGGCCGCAAGGCCTGGACGCTGGTGCTGGTGGCCCTGGTGTTCGGCGTGGTGAACGTGCTCGTGAAGCCGGTGGTGAAGCTTCTCACGTTGCCGCTGTTCGTCCTCACGCTGGGACTGTTCACACTGGTCGTGAACGCGCTGATGCTGCTGCTGACCTCGTGGCTGTCCGAGCAGCTCGACCTGAGCTTCCATGTGGAGGGCTTCTGGACGGCTGTGCTCGGCGGTCTGATCATCTCAGTGGTCTCGTGGGCGCTGAACCTCGTGCTGCCGGACGGTCGCGACTGACCCCGGCCGCCGGCGGATCCACCGGACGCGGCACAGCGCGACGAGACACAGCGCGAGACACGGCGAAGAAGGAGTGTGCCCGATGAACTGGGGCGACGGGACCAGGGCGGTGCGGGCCGGGCTGCCCGAACCGGACAAGTACGAGCCCACCCTGCCCGGGCCGGTGTTCGCCGCCCACTACCACCTGCCCGGGGAGCCGACCGGCCCGTACACCTACGGCCGGGACGCCAACCCCACCTGGACGCATCTGGAACGGGCGATCGGCGAGCTGGAGGCACCCGGGGCGGAGGTCGAGACGCTGGTCTTCGGCTCGGGCATGGCCGCCATCTCGGCGGTGCTGTTCTCGCAGCTCAAGGCCGGTGACGCGGTAGTGCTGCCGTCCGACGGCTACCAGGCGCTGCCGCTGGTGCGGGAGCAACTCGAGGCGTACGGGATCGAGGTCCGCACCGCGCCGACCGCCGACGACGCCCAACTCGAAGTGCTGGAGGGGGCGCGGCTGCTGTGGATCGAGACGCCGTCGAACCCGGGGCTCGACGTGTGCGACGTGCGCAAGCTGGTGAAGGCGGCGCACGCGCAGGGCACGCTGGTCGCCGTCGACAACACCCTGGCAACCCCGCTCGGGCAGCGGCCGCTGGAGCTGGGCGCCGATCTGTCGGTGGCGAGCGGCACCAAGGGGCTGACCGGCCACGGGGACATCCTGCTCGGCTATGTGACCTGCGCGGATCCGGTGCTGGCGGAGTCGGTGCGGCGCTGGCGCAAGATCGTCGGAGCGATCGCGGGACCGATGGAGGCCTGGCTGGCGCACCGCTCGCTGGCGACTCTGCAGTTGCGGGTGGACCGGCAGTGCGGCACCGCGCTGGCGCTCGCCGAGGCGCTGGCCGCGCGCGCGGACGTGACCGGGCTGCGCTACCCGGGGCTGCCCGGCGACCCGTCGCACGAGGTGGCGTCGGCGCAGATGCGGCGCTTCGGCTCGGTGGTGTCCTTCGTGCTGCCGGACCGCGCCCGGGCGGAGCGGTTCCTCGGGGCCCTGCGGCTGGCGGAGGACGCCACCAGCTTCGGCGGGGTGCGGTCCACCGCCGAGCGGCGCGGCCGGTGGGGCGGGGACGCGGTGCCGGAGGGCTTCATCCGCTTCTCCGTCGGCGCGGAGGATCCCGCGGACCTGCTGGCGGACGTACTGCGGGCCCTGGACGCCTGACCCCTGGCCCCGGACCCCGGACCTCTGACCCCTGGCCTCTGGCCTCTGGCCTCTGGCCTCTGGCCGATCCGGTGTTCCTCCCGCCGACGGGCGAGATCCGGCCGCCGCCGGTCCGCCGCGGCGGAGGTCTGCCGGTGGGGGAAATGGAAGGACGGTCCGAGCCTCCCCCCTCGTGGCTCGGACCGTCCCCGGCCGGTACGGCCCGTGCGGGACGTACCGGAGATCCGCCTGCACCAGGCTAGTTGACTGTGCGTCAGTGTCCAATCACGGCAGCGACAGGGACCTATCGACATATTTATAGTGAGGGGGGTTCTGAGCACACGTCAGGACGGCCGCCCGGGTCGCCCGCACCGCGTGGAAGAGGGAGGACGGGCATGGATCTGGCGCTGCTGCGCACGTTCGTCACGGTGCACCGGGCCGGCTCCTTCACCCGCGCCGCCGCACTGCTCGGACTGTCGCAGCCGGCGGTGACCAGCCAGATCCGGACACTGGAACGCCAGCTCGGCCGCCCGCTCTTCCTGCGCCAGGCCCGCGGCGTCACCCCCACCACCATCGGCGACGAGCTCGCCCAGCGCGCGGCCCCGCACCTGGACGCCCTGGTGGAGATCGCCGAAGGCGGACTGGACGACGACTCGGTGGTGCGCACCCTGCACCTGGCCGGACCGCCCGAGTTCACCTCGCTGCGCGCGCTGCCCGCCCTCACCTCGCTGATCTCCCAGGGCCTGGCCCTGCGCACCGCGCTGACCTCGGCGGCGCCCGAGGTCCTGGACGGACTGGCCGCCGGCCACCACGACCTGGCCATCACCACCGCCCGACCGCGCGGCGGACTGCTCACCTCCACGCCGCTGTGCGACGAGGAACAGGTGCTGGTCGCCTCCCCCCGGTGGGCCGCCCGGCTCGCCCCGGGCGTGCTGCTGCGCAAGGGCGCGGTGGTGCTGGAGCAGCTTCCGGTGGTGGAGGTCCACGAGTCGCTGCCGTTCGTGGCCCGCTACTGGACGGCCGTCTTCGAGTCGAAGCCGACCGCCGCGGCCACCGTGGTCGCCCCCGACCTGCGGGCCGTCCTGGAGACGGCCGCCGCCGGCGCGGGCCTGGCCGTCCTGCCCCGATACCTGTGCGAGGACGCGCTGGGCGCCGGCAGGCTGGTGGCGCTGCTCGACCCCCCGGTGCCGCCGCTGCGCACCTACTTCCTGGCGGTACGCGCCGGGACGCTGTCCCTGCCGCACATCGCCCGCGCCCACGACACCCTGCTGCGCGCGGCCACCGCCTGGTGAGCGATGCGCAGCTTCCGTACGGACGTTTCGCGGCGGATCGACTGGGCCATCTTCAAGCCATGACCGAACGACCAGTGGTCAAGCGCACCGCACGCGCCGTCCTCCTCGACGGTGACGACCTGATCCTGATCAAGCGCACCAAGCCGGGCGTCGACCCGTACTGGGTCACCCCCGGCGGCGGGGTGGAACCGGACGACGCCACCGTGGTGGACGCCCTGCACCGCGAGGTGGACGAGGAACTGGGCGCGAAGATCACCGACGTGGTGCCCTGCTTCGTGGACACCGTCGAGCACATCGAGGACGGCGGGGTCTCCGGCGTCAAGGTGCAGCACTTCTTCGTCTGCCGACTGGGGTCCATGGACCCGTCGCTGCGGCACGGCCCGGAGGTCGAGCAGCCGGCGGGCGAGTACGAGATCGTGCGGGTGCCGTTCAGCCGGGTCGGCATCGCCGCCGTCCACCTGGTTCCGCTGTCCCTGCGGCACTATCTGGACGGCAACATCGAGGGCGTGCGCGCGATGCACGCCCCCGATCTCGGCTGACGCCGGCTGCCCTTCCGCCGGCCGCCCCGCTCAGCCGGCCGCGGCGGCCAGTTCGTCCAGCGCGTCGTGCCGGATGCGCTCGGACGGCACGCCCACGCCGCGCAGAGCGTCCACGCCCCGGCGGATCATTCCGGGCGGGCCGGACAGATAGGCGTCGTACTCGTTCCACGGCCCGTACTCGCGCACCAGGTCCGGCAACTGGGTGCTGCGGTCGATGATCGCGCGGACCTCCAGCCAGGGATGGCTCTGCTGGAGCCGCAGCATGGTGTCGATGTCGTAGAGGTCGTGGTCGGTGCGCGCACCGTAGAAGACCTCGACCGGGCGGCGGGTGCCGCGCTCGGCCACGTCCTCGACCAGCGCCTTGATCGGGGCTATCCCGGTGCCGCCGCCGAGGCACAGCAGCCCGTTGTCGGTGGTGTGGTCCACGGTCATCGATCCGGCCGGCGGGCCGAGCCTGAGCACGTCGCCGGGGCGCGCGTGGTGGACCAGGGCGTTGGAGACCCAGCCGGCCGGGACCGCCTTCACATGGAAGGTGAGCAGGCCGTCCGGCCGGGGCGCGGAGGCGAAGGAGTAGTGCCGCCAGACGCGCGGCCACCACGGGGTCTCCAGGCTGGTGTACTGCCCGGCCAGGAAGGGGTACGGCTGGTCCGGGCGGACGGTGACCACCGCGATGTCGGGGGTCCTCAGCTCGTGCGAGACGACCTCGCCGTGCCACCAGGCGGGCGCCCTGCGCTCGTCCTCGGCCGCCGCGTCGATCATGATCTGCGAGATCGTGGTGTAGGTGCGGACCCAGGCCCGCTCGGTCTCCTCGTCCCAGCTCGCCGCCGCGTACCGGGTGAGGGCTCCGATCAGGGCCTCGCCCACGGCCGGGTAGTGCGCGGGCTCGGTGCCGTACTTGCGGTGGCCCCGGCCCAGGTGCTGGAGGTACTCGGTGAGCACCGCGGCGTCGTCCATCTGCTCGGCGGCCGTCAGCAGGGCCTTGAGCAGCCGGTCGCGCTGGGTGTCCATGGCCGCCGGGAAGAGCCCGCGCAGTTCGGGGTGGCGGGTGAAGAGCAGCGCGTAGAAGTAGGCGGTGACCTTGTCGGCGACCGGGCCGATCTCGCGGAGCGTACGGCGCACCAGCCGGGCGTCCGGGGACGCCGCGCTCTCCCGCGGCTCCGCCGGGGCGCCCGGTCCGGCCTCGCGGACGGGCTGCGGCGCGGCGGCCGGCCAGGTCTCGGGGGTGGGCTGCGGCGGGGCGGCGAAGGGCGGAGCGTCCTGCCCGGCACCGGCCTCGGCGGCAGGTTGCGGCGGGGCGGCCGGCCAGGTCTCGGGGGTGGGCTGCGG
>NZ_PVLV01000509.1 GCF_002982015.1 Streptomyces solincola | reverse complement strand
GCCGGCGGGGGTGCGGACGGCGTCGGCGGCGGACGCGGCGACGGGGGTGGCGGCGCGGGTGTCGCTGCGGGACCGCGAGTGGGGCACCGAGTTGGTGCTGCGGGTGACCGGGGTGCGGTCGGCCGGGGTGTGCGAGCTGGTGGCGGTGCGCGCGGACGGGGAGGCGTGGCCGGTGGCGACGTGGTCGGCGGCGGCCGGTCACGCCCCGCTGGTGGAGGCGGGGACGGCGATGCGGCTGGCCGAGATCGCCCGACTGGAGGTGCGGGCGGCGGACGGCGGTCGCCTGGTCGCGCTGCGGCCCTGACGCGGCTCCGGCCCGGCCCGGACCCGGTGCCGGCCCGGGGTGCGGTCACTTCAGCAGGCGGGACATCCGGCGGTCGGCGAGCGGCTTGCCGCCGGTCTGGCAGGTGGGGCAGTACTGGAGGGAGGAGTCCCGGTAGGACACCTCCCGGATGGTGTCGCCGCAGACCGGGCAGGCCTCGCCGGTGCGGCCGTGGACCTTGAGGCCGCTCTTCTTCTCGGCCTTCAGCCGTCCGGCGGCGACGCCGCGGGAGCGGGCGACGGCGTCGGCGAGGGTGCCGCGCAGCGCCTCGTACAGGGCGGTGGTCTCGGCCTCGGTGAGGTTCTGCACGGGTTTGAAGGGCGACATCCTGGCGGTGTGCAGGATCTCGTCGCTGTAGGCGTTGCCGATGCCGGCGATGAGGCTCTGGTCGCGCAGCGCGCCCTTGAGCCGGCGGCGTTCGCCGGCAAGCAGGGCGGCGAAGGCGTCCCGGGTGAAGGCGTCGGTGAGCGGGTCGGGTCCCAGCCGGGAGACGCCGGGCACCTCGGCGGGGTCGTGCACCAGGTAGACGGCGAGCCGCTTGGTGGTGCCGGCCTCGGTGAGGTCGAAGCCGTCGCCGCCGGTGAGCGCCACCCGCAGGGCGAGCGGCCCTCTGCCCGGGCGGGGCGGGCCGGACGGCAGCACGTCCCGCCAGTGCAGCCAGCCGGCGCGGGCGAGGTGGACGACCAGGTGGAGCCCGCCGGCGGTGACGTCGAGGAACTTGCCGTGCCGGTCGACCTCGGTGACGGCGGCCCCGTCGAGCGCGGACAGCGGCGGGGCGTAGGTCTTCAGCACGCTGATCGCGATGGGCATGGCGCGGGCGATCTCCTGGCCGGTGAGGTGCTCGTCGAGGAACTCGCGCAGCGCTTCGACCTCGGGCAGTTCGGGCATGGCTCCAGCCTGCCCGACGGACGGCCCGGGCGCTCGACGGCCGGTGCGCCCCGGGCCGGGCGGTCGGCGGCCGCCGGTGTGTCTCCGGCCGGGCGCCGGTGCGGCGCTAGCCGGCGCCGCCCCAGGCGGAGCGGACGGTGCGGGCGGGGCCGGCGGCGGTGGCGGCGGGCTCGGGGCGCCGGGGGCGGTCGGCGACCGGGAACTCGCACCAGACGCACTTGCCGGTGCCGCGCGACTCGACGCCCCACACCTCGGCCAACAGGTCCACCAGCAGCAGCCCGCGGCCGGAGACCCCGGACAGGCCCGCCTCCCGGCGGCGGGGCAGGGCGCTGGAGCGGTCCTCGACCTCGACCCGCAGCCTGGGGCGCGGTCCCGAGAGCATCCGCAGGGTGACGATCGCCCCGCCGTCGGTGTGCAGCAGCGCGTTGGTGATCAGCTCGTCGGCGACCAGTTCGATCTCGTCGGCGCGGGCGGCGGCGCCCCAGGCCCGTACCGCCGCGCGGATCATGTGCCGGGCGGCGGCCAGCGCCTCGGGGTCGCTCTGGGCGACGTGCTGCTGGAGCCGTGCCCCGGTCCGCGCGGTGGGTCCGCCGGTGCGGCGCAGCAGCAGGAGGGCCACGTCGTCGTCGCCGCCGCGCTCGTCGGCGGCCGCGCACAGGTGGTCGGCGAGCGGTTCCGGCTCCCGGGGGCCGCCGCGGACCTGGCCGGTGAGCCACTGCATGCCCTCGTCGAGGTCGGCGCCGGGCTGCTCGACCAGGCCGTCGGTGTAGAGCAGCAGGGTCTGCCCGGGGTCCAGTTCGAGGGTGCCGACCGGATAGTCGAGGCGGCCGAACTCGGCGGACAGGCCGAGCGGCATGCCGCCGACGACGGGCAGCCGGCGGCAGACCCCGTCGGCCTCCACCAGCAGCGGGTCGACGTGCCCGGCGCGCACCACCTGGACGACTCCGGTGGCCAGGTCGGCCTCCAGGTAGGTGCAGGTGGCGAAGCGGTCGGTGTCCAGCTCGTGCAGGAATGAGGAGGCCCGGGCCATGACGGTGGCCGGGCTGTGCCCCTCGGTGGCGTAGGCGCGCAGCACGATGCGGAGCTGGCCCATGACGGCGGCGGCGTGGGTGTCATGGCCCTGGACGTCGCCGATGACCGCGCCGAGCCGGCCGCCGGGCAGCGGGACGACGTCGTACCAGTCGCCGCCGATGTCCCGGCCGATGCGGGCGGCGCGGTAGCGGACGGCGATGCTCGCGCCGGGCACCTCGGGGATGCGGCGGGGCAGCATGGCCTGCTGGAGCCCCTCGGCGAGGTCGTGCTCCTGCTCGTAGAGCATGGCGCGCATCAGGCTCTGGCCGAGGCTGCTGCCGAGGGCGACCAGGACGTTGCGGTCCTCGGAGCTGAAGCCGATCTTGTCGCTGTAGAGCAGGCCGAGCGCGCCGATCGGCCGGGCCTGGGCGATCAGCGGCAGATAGGCGGCGGAGGTGATGCCCAGGCTGCCGATGTGCGGCCACAGCACCGGGTAGGAGCGGGCGAAGTCGTCGGCGGACTCGATGAAGCGGGGGCGCAGGGTGCGGACCACCTCGCTCATCGGGTACTGCTCGTCGACCCGGGTGTAGCGGGTGCCGGGGACGTGCGAGCTGGCGGGGCCGTCGGCGACCAGGTGGATGCGGCCGGACTCCAGCAGGCCCATCACCATGCTGGTCGCGCCGAGGTGGGCCAGGCCGTGCGAGTCCTTCAGCACGTCGATGACGTCCTTGACGGTGCGGGCGTGCGCCAGGGCGGCGGTGGCGGACTCCACGACGCTGGTCTGGCGGCGGCGCTCGTCGTCGACCTCGCGGCGGGCGGTGGACTCGGCCAGCTCCTGGGTGGCGTCGCGGACGATGCCGATGATCCGGTGGGGGCGGCCGGTCTCGTCGCGGCGGATGGTCCCCTGGGTGTGGGTCCAGCGCAGGGTGCCGTCGCGCCCTCGGACGCGGAAGTACGCGCCGTAGTGGGTGGAGCCGTCCTTGAGGGCCTGGGTGACGAGGGTGTCGAGGCGGATCGCCTCGGTGGGCGGGACGCGCGCGCCGAGCGTCTCGGGGCGTCCGTCGTAGGCGGCGGCGTCCAGTTCGAAGACGTCGAGGGCCGCCGCGTCCATGTGCATCCGCCCGGTGCCGAGGTCCCAGTCGAAGCTGCCCATGCGGTTGAGCGACAGACTCAGATCCGGAGGGGCGGGCCAGTCCTCGGAAGGCGACAGGGCATCCGCTGCCGGATCAACCATGGGGCCACTCTGCCATCATCCGCCGGGTTTTTCGACCCGTTATGCACCTATTGAGCATCTCCGACACCCTGCCCGCGGCCCTCACTCCATGTCGAACACCGGCCCGTCGCCCGCCCCACCCGCGTCCGGACCGCCGGCGTCCGGGCCGCCGGCGTCCGGGCCGCCGGCGTCCGGTCCCGCGCCGCCGCCCGGGGCGGGCTCGCCGCCGCCGTCCGCCGGCCCGAGGTCGTCGCCGCCGTCCGGGCCGTACAGCTCGGGCGGCCCGTAGAGGTCCTGGGGTTCGGCCGCCTCGGGCGGGCCGGGGG
>NZ_PVLV01000508.1 GCF_002982015.1 Streptomyces solincola | reverse complement strand
GTGGTGGCCGCGGCGCCGGGGCCGTGGGCGGGGGTGGCCGGGTTCACGGTGCTGGGCCTGGGGCTGAGCGTGCTGGTGCCGCAGGTGTTCGCGGCGGCCCGGGGGGACGCGGAGGTGGCACGGCTGAACGTCTTCAACTACGTCGGGTTCCTGGTCGGGGCCCCGCTGGTGGGCGCGGTGGGGGAGGTGTGGAGCCACCGCGGGGCGATGCTGGTGCCGATGGTGCTGGTGCTGGCCGCGGTCGGGTACGCCCGGGCGTTCGGCGCGGGCGGCGACCGATACGGTGGCGGTCATGAGCGGCCGCACATTGTTGATGTGGGATGAAGCGGTGACCGGGTACGACTTCGGGCCGAGTCACCCGATGGACCCGGTCCGGCTGGCGCTGACCATGGGGTTGGTGCGGGCCTACGAGCTCGACCGGAAGGCCGAGGTGGTGTCCGCGAAACCGGCCGGGGAGTCCACCCTGCGGCTGGTGCACCGGGCCGACTACGTGGCGGCGGTGCGGGCGGCGTCGGCCGATCCCGACCAGGCCGACCAGGCGTACGGGCTGGGCACGTTGGACGATCCGGCGTTCGCCGGGATGCACGAGGCCTCGGCGCTGATCGCCGGGCAGTCGGTGGGCGCGGCCGAGGCGGTGTGGCGCGGCGAGGCCGCGCACGCGGTGAACTTCGCCGGCGGGCTGCACCACGCCATGCCCGGTTCGGCGGCCGGTTTCTGCGTGTACAACGACGCCTCGCTGGCCATCGCCCGGCTGCTGGAGCTGGGCGCGGAGCGGGTGGCGTACGTGGACGTGGACGTGCACCACGGGGACGGCGTGCAGGCCGCGTTCTGGGACGACCCGCGGGTGCTGACGGTCTCCCTGCACGAGCATCCGCGCACCCTGTTCCCGGGCACCGGCTGGCCGGAGGAGACCGGCGCGGCCGGCGCGGGGGAGGGCGGCGCGGTGAACGTGGCGCTGCCGGCCGGCACCGGCGACGAGGGCTGGTTGCGGGCGTTCCACGCGGTGGTGCCGGAGCTGCTGGCGGACTTCCGGCCGCAGGTGCTGGTCACCCAGCACGGGGCGGACACCCACTTCGAGGACCCGCTGGCGCATCTGGCGGTGTCGCTGGACGCCCAGCGGGCCGTGCAGGAGGC
Source organism: Streptomyces solincola (assembly GCF_002982015.1). Lineage (GTDB taxonomy): Bacteria > Actinomycetota > Actinomycetes > Streptomycetales > Streptomycetaceae > Streptomyces > Streptomyces solincola. Next base: position 563 of record NZ_PVLV01000508.1, on the reverse strand, counting down.
GTGCCACGAGCTGGCGCACGCGCACGCGGAGGGCGGGCGCTGGGTGGCGCTGGGCGGCGGCGGATACGCCGTGGTGGACGTCGTACCGCGGTCGTGGACGCATCTGGTGGGCATCGCGGCGCACGCGCCGGTCGAGCCGGAGTCGGTGATCCCGTCGTCGTGGCGGGACCAGGTGTACGCGCGCACCCGGCAGTCGGGGCCGGGGCGGATGACGGACGGGCGGTGGCCGGTGGACTGGCGGCCGTGGGAGGACGGCTACGATCCGGCGGACCGGCTGGACCAGGCGGTGCTGGCCGCGCGCCGTTCGGCGTTCCCGCTGCGGGGCCTGCTGCCCTGACCGGGCCCCGGGCGGCCCTCTACGCCGGCGGATACGGCGGTCGGGCAGACGCGTCGTCGGCGGCGGGACCGGTCGCCCTCCGCCCGACGTAGGGGAGATGTGTCGACAAGGCGACCCGGTTCGGCGTACGCAGGGGCCGTCCCGCCGCCATCCCGGGCGTCGCTTTGGTAAGGGGCGCGGGGCGGCCCCTGCGTACGCCGAACCGGGTCGCCTTGTCGACACATCT
>NZ_PVLV01000507.1 GCF_002982015.1 Streptomyces solincola | reverse complement strand
ACACGTTCGCCCGGGTGCGGGATCTGCGCATCCTGCTGTACGACCCGGCCCCGGGCCCCGCGTCGTACAGCAGGATGCGCAGATCCCGCACCCGGGCGAACGTGTCACCGTCCGAGGAGGCGGCCAGCACCACCTGCTCCACCGAGGTGTCCAGCGCCGCCAGGTCCGCCTCGACCGTGTCGGTCAGCCCCTCGGCCACCCGCTTCTTCGACAGTCGCCGCACCAGACCGGAGGGGTGCCGCGGCTGGTTGTAGAACACGAAGTCCTCGTCGCTGCGCACCCGGCCGCCCCGGCCCAGCAGCAGCGCCGAGGCGTCCACGTCCGGCACCCCCGGACCCGGGGTCCAGCACAGGACGGCCCGTACGGCGGCAGCGTCGAGCGGGACGTTCGAGCCCTTCGGCATGGCGTGCGTCATGCCCGCCATCCTGCCTGGCCGACCATGGACCGGACAACGCGGGTGGTTGCCCGCGCCGCCCGCGGTTACCCGTCGTTCACGCACACGGGGAACTGCGGACACCCGCCCCTACGTACTATTACCGGCCACATGTCGAAGGCCAGCCGGCCGGACGGGGAGCACATGCGTCACTTCGGGTACATCCCGGCCGCGGTCCGGGCCGGTCTCTTCCACCGCGAGCCCGGCGACTTCACGGCGGACTCGCCGCCGCACGTGCTCGCCACCGCGCTCGGCGCCACCCTCTACAGCCCGGCCACCCGCCCCCGCCTCGCCGACGACCTGGTCAAACTGGCCCGCCAAGGCGTGGTCTCCATGGTGCTGTGCCTGGAGGACTCCATCGACGACGCCGACGTCGCCGGCGCCGAGGACAACTTGGTCCGCCACCTCGCCGAGCTGGACGCCCGCGGCGACGAGCCGCTGCCGCTGCTGTTCATCCGGGTCCGCGAACCGGCGCAGCTCCCCGACCTGGTGCGCCGGCTCGGCCCCGCCGTCCGCCTGCTGTCCGGATTCGTACTACCGAAGTTCACCGAGGAACGCGGCGTTCCGTTCCTGGAGGCGCTGATCTCCGCCGAGGCGGACGCCGGACGGCGGCTGTTCGCCATGCCCGTGCTGGAATCCCCCGAGCTGCTCCACCTGGAGACCCGGCAGGACACCCTCGCCGGCATCGCCCGCACCGTCGACAAGCACCGCGACCGCATCCTCGCCCTGCGCCTGGGCGTCACCGACTTCTGCTCCGCCTACGGGCTGCGCAGACCACCCCACCTCACCGCCTACGACGTGCAGATCGTCGCCGGGGTCATCGGCGACGTCGTCAACGTCCTCGGCCGCTCCGACGGCACCGGCTTCACCATCAGCGGCCCCGTCTGGGAGTACTTCCGGCTCCAGGAGCGCATGTTCAAGCCGCAACTGCGCCGCAGCCCCTTCATGGAACAACGCGCCGACGCCCTGCGCACCGCCCTGATCGAGCACGACATGGACGGCCTGCTGCGCGAGATCGAGCTGGACCGCGCCAACGGGCTCCTCGGCAAGACCTGCATCCACCCCTCCCACGTGCTGCCGGTGCACGCGCTGTCCGTCGTCAGCCACGAGGAGTACAGCGACGCACGGGACATCCTCCGGCCCGAACGCGACGGCGGAGGCGTGCTGCGCAGCGCGTACACCAACAAGATGAACGAGGTGAAGCCGCACCGCGCCTGGGCCGAACGCACCCTGCTGCGCGCCGACGCGTTCGGCGTCGCCAGGGAGGACGTCGGATTCGTGGAACTGCTGGCGGCAGGACTGAACGCATGAGCGCGCGGACGCACGAAGCAGGCGGGGACGCGGCCGTCTGGCCCGGCGCCTGGGTGTCGGAACGGCTGGGCGTCGAGCTGACCGGCGACCCCGCCCTGCCCGGGCTGCTGGGCCTCGCGCTGCGCCGCAACCCCAAGCGGGCCCATCTGCTGGTCTCGACCGTGCTCGGCAAACACGTCCCGCAGAGCCCGGCGGTGGTGTGGCGCGCGGGGTACGGGCTCGGGGAGCGGGTCCGGGACCTGCTCGGCCCCGAGCAGGCCGCCCGCGCCGTCGTCCTCGGCTACGCGGAGACCGCCACCGGCCTCGGCCACTCGGTCGCCGACGGCCTGGGCGCCGCCCCCTATCTGCACTCCACCCGCCGCCCGGTGCCCGGCGTCGCCACCGCCGGGGGCTTCGAGGAGTCCCACTCGCACGCCACCTCGCACCTGCTGCTGCCCGAGGATCCCGGGCTGCTGGCGGGCGACGGGCCGCTGGTCCTGGTCGACGACGAGTTCTCCACCGGCAACACCGTGCTCAACACCGTACGGGCGCTGCACGAGCGCCACCCGCGCGCGCACTATGTCGTCACCGCCCTGGTCGACATGCGCTCGGCCGCCGACCGCGACCGGTTGGCCGACTTCGCCGCGGGCCTGGGGGCCCGGGTCGACCTGGTCACCCTCGCCGCCGGCGCCGTGCACCTGCCGGAAGGGGTGCTGGAGAAGGGCCGCGCACTGGTCGCCGCCCACGAGAGCGCCCCGGCGGCCGGCCTCGCGGACCTCCCCTCCCCGCCGGTGCGGCGAGTGGAGCTGGGCTGGCCGCAGGGGGTGCCGGACGGCGGACGGCACGGCTTCACCCCGGCCCACCGGGCCGAGCTGGACGCCGCCCTGCCCGCCATGGCCGCCCGCCTCGCCGACGCCCTGGGACCGGCCGCCGACGGCACCGGGACGGAGACGGCCGGGCGGCCCGGGCGGGTGCTGGTCCTCGGCTTCGAGGAGCTGATGTACGCGCCGCTGGCGCTCGGCGTCGCCCTGGAGCGGCGCGGCGGCGCCGCCATCCGCTTCTCCACCACCACCCGCTCGCCCGTCCTGGCCGTGGAGGACCCCGGGTACGCCATCCGCACCCGGCTGGTCTTCCCCGCCCACGACGACCCGGCCGACGGGCCCGGCGAGCGGTACGCGTACAACGTGGCGGGCGCCGGCTTCGACGCGGTGGCCGTCGTCGTGGACTCGGCAGCCGACACCCCGGCGCTGCACGCCCCCGGCGGCCTGCTGGCACAGCTCGCCGCGCACATCCCGCACGTCGTGCTCGCCGTCATCCCCTCCTACGTCCCCGCCGAGCCCCGCGTCCCCTCCGAGAGGGAGTCCATGCCGTCCCGTCCGCCGTCCCCGCCGTCCCCGCCGTCCCGTCCGTCCCGGGCGTCCCGCCTGGCCGAGCCGCTGCGCGGGCCGGCGTTCTCCTCGTACGCCCCCGAGGACGTCGGCTGGCTGCTCCAGGACCTCTCGCACGTCGAGCTGGAGGCCCCGACGGAGGAACGCGAGGAGGCGGTGCAGAGCGGCGGGGCGCACTACGCGGAGTCCCTGCCGGTCGAATACCAGCCCACCGCGGCGTACCAGGCGCTCTACCGGTCCGCGCTCGACCAGTCAGCCGCCCGGATCGCACAGGCCGTCGGCACCGTCACCGAGACGGTGCTCGCCGAGCGCTCGCCCCGGCCCGTCCTGGTGTCGCTGGCCCGCGCCGGCACGCCGGTCGGCGTCCTGATGCGCCGCTGGGCGCTGCACCGCCACGGCCTGGACCTGCCGCACTACGCGGTCTCCATCGTGCGGGGCCGCGGCATCGACGCCAACGCACTGCGCTACCTGGCCGCCCACCACGACCCGGCCGACGTCGTCTTCGTCGACGGCTGGACGGGCAAGGGCGCCATCACCCGCGAACTGGCCGCCGCACTCGCCGACTTCGGCGGCTTCGACCCGGAGATAGCGGTGCTCGCCGACCCCGGCTCGTGCGTGCGGACCTTCGGCACCCGGGAGGACTTCCTCATCCCGTCCGCCTGCCTCAACTCCACCGTCTCCGGACTGATATCGCGGACCGTGCTGCGCGCGGACCTGGTCGGCCCGGACGACTACCACGGTGCGAAGTTCTACCGCGAGCTGTCCGGCACGGACGTCTCCGGCGCGTTCGTCACCGCCGTCGCCGCCCGCTTCGAGGAGGTCGCCGCCCTGGTGGACGCGGACGTCAAGGAGCTGTCGGCTGCGGACCGCAGCCCCACCTGGGAAGGCTGGGCCGCGGTGGAGCGGATCAGCGAGGAGTACGGCATCCACGACGTGAACCTGGTCAAGCCCGGTGTCGGGGAGACCACCCGGGTGCTGCTGCGCCGGGTGCCGTGGAAGGTGCTGGCCCGGCGCGGCGCGGGCCCCGACCTCGACCATGTGCGGCTGCTGGCCGAGCAGCGCGGCGTACCCGTCGAGGAGGTGGACGGCCTGCCGTACACCTGCGTCGGACTGATCCACCCCCGCTACACCCGCGGCGCGACCGGTGCCGACGGCCGTACGGTGGCGGGCCCCGAAGCCTCCGGCGGCCCCGGCGGCTCCGACCGTCCCGGCGGCTCCCTCGATGGGGAGGTCCGGCCGTGAGAACCCTGATCGCCAGCGACCTCGACCGCACCCTGATCTACTCGCCGAACGCCCTCGGGCTGACCATGCCGGACGCCGACGCGCCCCGGCTGCTGTGCGTGGAGATCTACCAGCACCAGCCGCTGTCCTACGTCACCGAGACCGCGGCCGCGCTGCTGACCGGACTGCCCGGACAGGCCGTGTTCGTGCCCACCACCACCCGGACCAGGGAGCAGTACCACCGCGTCCACCTGCCCGGGCCGCCGCCGCCGTACGCGGTCTGCGCCAACGGCGGGCACATCCTGGTGGACGGCGTCAGCGACCCGGACTGGCAGCGGCAGGTCGCCGCCAGGCTGGCCGACGAGTGCGCCCCGCTCGCCGAGGTGCGGGCCCACCTGGTGGCCGCCGCCGACCCGGCCTGGCTGCTGAAGGAACGCGTCGCCGAGGAACTGTTCGCCTACCTGGTGGTGGAGCGGGCGCTGCTGCCGGACAACTGGATGAAGGAGCTCGCGGCCTGGGCGGCCCCGCGCGGCTGGGCGGTCTCGCTCCAGGGCCGCAAGGTGTACGCCGTGCCGCTGCCGCTCACCAAGAGCGCGGCGGTACGCGAGGTGGCCCGGCGCACCGGGGCGGACCGGGTCTTGGCGGCCGGGGACTCGCTGCTGGACGCCGACCTGCTGCTCGCCGCCGACCGCGGCTGGCGGCCCGGCCACGGCGAACTGGCCGAGACCGGGTGGAACGCGGACCACATCGAGGTGACGGAGGCCACCGGGGTGCTGGCGGGAGAGGAGATCGCCCGCCGCTTCAGCGAGGCGACCGGCGCTGGGCGGCGGAGCTGAAGGGCACACGAAAGGGCTGAGGGGCACGCGGCGGGGCCGAGGGGCGCGGTGGAACCGGCGGCCGGGACCGGGCGGCGGACTGCGGGGCGGGTGGGCTCAGCCGCGGCGTGCGCCGGAGCCCTTCTTGAACACCCGCACCGCGATGAACGCCAGCACCGCGACGGCGGCGACCGCCAGCACGCCCTTGGAGTACAGCGAGACGTAGTGGCTGACCTTCTCCCAGTTGTCGCCCAGCAGATAGCCGGCCAGGATGAAGATCGTGTTCCACAGCGCGCTGCCGAGCGTGGTGAGCACCAGGAACATGGGGATGGGCATCCGCTCGACGCCCGCCGGGACGGAGATCAGGCTCCGGAAGATCGGCACCATCCGGCCGAAGAAGACCGCCTTGGTGCCGTGCCGCCCGAACCACGCCTCGGTCTTCTCGATGTCGGAGACCTTCACCAGCGGCAGCTTGCCCGCGATGGCGACCGTCCGATCGCGGCCCAGCAGCGCACCCACCCCGTACAGGGCGAGCGCGCCGACGACCGAGCCCGCCGTGGTCCAGATCAGCGCGGCTATCAGGTTCATCTTGCCGGTGGCGGAGGCGAATCCGGCCAGCGGAAGGATCACCTCGCTCGGCAGCGGCGGGAAGAGGTTCTCCAGGGCGATGAGGAGACCCGCGCCCGGCGCGCCGAGCGCGTCCATCAGACTGTTGATCCAGCGTTCCATGGCCCCACGCTAGAGAAGCGTTGCTGAAGGCTCCCTGAAGGAAGCGATCATCCTCCGCTCCGGATGCCCGCGTTCAGCCGCAGCAACCGCCCCCGCAGCAACCACCGCCACCGCCGCTGGGGGCGGGCGCGGGGGCCGACCCCCTGGCGGTGCCGCCCACCGCGACCGTGGACAGCAGCTTGACGGTGTCGCCGTGACCGCCGGGGCAGGTGGCGGGCGCGGCCGACTCGGCCATGGGACGGTTCAGTTCGAAGGTGTCACCGCAGGTGCGGCACCGGTACTCGTAGCGAGGCATGGCCACAGGGTAGCCGCGCCCGCCACGGCCCCGAGGCGGAAGCCGGCGACCAGGCACCCCGCCCCAGCCCTCGGGTGCCGTGAGCCCCGGCAGTCCACCCGCCCCGGTCCTTGGGTGCTCCGCCCTCGCCGTGAGCCCGGGAGCCCGCGCGCCCCGGTCTCGGATGCCCTGCCGTCGCCGCGATTCCGGGAGCCCGCCCGCCCCCGGGCCGTGTCCTCCGCGCGGCCCGGCCGGGTTCAGCGTCCGGCGCTGCGGTCCTCGCGGATCATCTCCACCACCCGGGCCGCCGCCGCCCGCACCCGCTCCGTCTCCTGAAGGAAGTGCCAGTAGTCGGGGTGGCGGCCCTCCAGACCCCCCACGGCCCGCTCCAGCCGGGCCACCGCCTCGTCCAGCGGTCGGGCGTGGCGCGGATCGGGAGTGTTGCGGCCCGCCATCGCCAGCTTCTGGGCGTCCCGGACCGCGAACCGGGTGCGCTCGATCTCCGCCTGCGGATCCCGGGCGACCGCGTTCAGCCGGTCCAGCCGGTCCCGCGCGGCCGACACCGCCTCGTCGGCGCTGTTCAGCAGGGCCCGCACCGTCCCCAGCAGCGCCGTGGCGTCCGCCCAGCGCTGCTCCTCACGCGCCCGGGTGGCCTCCTTCAACCGGTCCTCGGCCTGCCGAACGTGCTCCGCGGCCTGCTCGGGCACCGGCTGGAGGTCCTGCCAGCAGGCGGCGCTGAACCCCCGCCGCAGCTCGCTCAGCACTGGTTCCACCCCGCCGGCGCGGTGGGACAGCGCCTGCGCCCTGGTCCGCAGCGACACCAGCCGCTTGTCAGTCTCCGCGGCCCGCTGCGGCAGCCTCTCGGCCTCCGACCGCACCGCCTCGGCCTCCCGCAGCACCCGGTCGGCCCGCTGCAGCGTCTCCGGTACGCCGTGCTGCCCGGCGCCCTGGTTGAGCCGGGTCAGCTCCGGTCCGAGGGCCGCCAGCCTGGCGGCCGGCTCGTCGGCCCGCAGCCCGGAGGCGCGCGCCGCGTCCAGGGCGTTGCTCGCGCCGAGCAACGCGGCCTTGGCCCGCTCGACGGCCGGGGCCAGCCGGGCCAGTTGCGTCTCCGCCTTCTCCAGCAGCGGGGCGAGGCCCTGCTCGAAGCGCTCCAGCTCGCCCTGCGTCCGCACCAGGTCGTCCTTGGCGCGGTTCAGCTCACCGGTGGCCCGGACGGCGACCGAGGGGTCCAGGTCGTCGCGGTCCAGGTCGTGGGCGTCGACGGCGGTGATGTAGGTGTGGCTGACCTCGTCGATGCGCCGCCCCAGAGCGGCGAAGCCCTCCACCGCCCGCCGGCCCGCCGGGGAGGCGTCCACCGCGGCGATCGTCTCGATGGAGATCCGCAGGCCCCGCTGGGCGGTGTCCAACTCGTAGAACGCCTCGGCGGCGGCGTCCCGGGCCGCCTGCGCCTCGGCCCGCCGGTTCTCCCCGCGCCCGCCGAACCAGCGCCGGGTGCCGCCCCCGGCGAACGCGGCCGGGACCACCGCCCCCGCAAGCGCCACCACGGCCGCCAGCACGGTCGCCGGTGGCAGCAACAGGGCGAGGACGCCGTTCACGGACCGCCGCACGCCTGTCACCGTCACATCCGCTCCCGTACCGTGTCCGCCCCGACCGGTTCATTCTCCCACCCGCTAGGGACGAACACACGGGACGATCAGTTCACGCTGAGGGCCTGTAGGTCTTGGCAAGGGGGAGGGGCCCCACCCCCCCA
>NZ_PVLV01000506.1 GCF_002982015.1 Streptomyces solincola | reverse complement strand
AGATGTGTATAAGAGACAGTTGTGTCCCCTCCCCCCACCGAGGCCCGCCGGGCGCGCCGCACATCGCGGCGGGCCGGCGGGCCTCGTCGTACCGGGACGGCGCCCCCGAGCGCGGAGTGACGCAGGTCACATCAATTGCCCGGCGTCACTGCTGCAACCGTTCGCCCCGCTCGCGGGTCATGCATGCGAGACAAGGCCCCGGCGTCTGCCGTGGGCGGGAGGCGCTGCACTCGGAGGGGGGTGCAGCGCCTTCGTCGTGTCCGTGGTGCCCGTCGTGTCCGTGGTGCCCGTCGCGTCCGTGGTGCCCGTCGCGTCGGGGCGCTTCACTGCTTCGGCGGGACGGTGGGGATGCCGAGGAACGGCAGCCGCAGCGCGCCGAAGGCGTCGGCCGGGACGGCGGGCGACTTCGGCTCGACCGGCGCGATCCGGGCGTACGCCTCGCCCTGCCGGGGCCGCGGGTCGTCCTCCCCGTTGTTCGGCCAGAACGACATGGCCCGCTCGGCCTGCGCGGTGATGGTGAGGGACGGGTTGACGCCCAGGTTGGCGGAGACCGCGGCGCCGTCCACGACGAGGATGCCGGGGTGTCCGTGCAGCCGGTGGTACGGGTCGATCACGCCGTCCTCGGCGGTGGCGCCGATCACGCAGCCGCCGAGGAAGTGCGCGGTCAGCGGGGTGCCCATCAGCTCGCCGACGTTCGATCCGGCGAAGCCGTTGATCTCCTCGGCGAGCAGGGTGGCGGCGCGGGTGCCCTCGGCGATCTGCTTGGGGTTGGGCGCGCCATGGCCCTGGCGGGCGGTCAGCAGGCCCTTCCCGACGCCGCCCGGCTTGCGGAAGGTGGTCAGCGAGTTGTCCACCGACTGCATCACCAGTCCGATGATCGTCTTCTCGGACCAGCGGTGGTTGGAGAGCGAGCGTGCGGTCAGCAACGGGTGACGGACCACGTTCTTCAGCCACGCGGCGACCCGCCGTTCGGCGAAAGGCACCTGGAGGATGGAGAGCGAGCCCATCGCGTTGGAACCCTTGCCGTAGCGCACCGGCTCGATGTGGGTATTCCCGTCCGGGTGGATGGACGAGGTGATGGCCACGCCCTGGGTGAAGTCGGCCTTCGGGTGGCCGTGCCGCTTGCGGTAGCGGCGGTCGGAGGTCTGCGAGCCCACCAGCGCCTCGGAGTTGGTGCGGGTCAGCTCGCCGAGGCGGTCGGAGACGCGGGGCAGCAGCCCGCGGTCCTTCATGGTGTGCAGCAGGGTCTGGGTGCCGTAGGTGCCGGCGGCGACGATCACGTACCGGCTGCGCAGCACCCGGGGGGCGGCCTTGCGGCGGCGATAAGTGGGGACGACGGAGACGCGGTAGCCGTCGCCGGAGGGGTCGTCGGTGACGGCGGTGACGGTGGTCATGGGATGGATCACCGCGCCGGCCCGTTCGGCGAGGTGCAGGTAGTTCTCGGTGAGGTTGTTCTTCGCGCCGTGCCGGCAGCCGGTCATGCACTCCCCGCACTCGGTGCAGGCCCGGCGGGCGGGGCCCGCGCCGCCGAAGTACGGGTCGGGCACCTGCCGGCCCGGCCGCGTCCTCGCGCCGTCGGCGCCGCCGGCGTCCTTGCCGTCGCCGAAGAAGACGCCGACCGGGGCCAGGTGGAAGGTGTCGCCCACGCCCATCGCCTCGGCGGCCGCCTTCAGATGCACGTCGGACGGGGTCATCGTCGGGTTGAGCCGCACCCCGAGCATCCGCTTGGCCTGGTCGTAGTAGGGCGCCAGTTCCTCCTGCCAGTCGGTGATGGACGCCCACTGGCGGTCCTGGAAGAAGGCCGGCGGCGGTACGTAGAGGGTGTTGGCGTAGTTGAGCGAGCCGCCGCCGACCCCGGCGCCGGCCAGCACCATCACGTTGCCCAGCAGGTGGACCCGCTGGAGCCCGTACAGCCCGAGGGCCGGGGCCCACAGGTAGTTGCGCAGGTCCCAGGACGTCCTGGGCAGGGTGGCCGGGGTGAAACGGCGGCCGGCCTCCAGCACGGCGACCCGGTAGCCCTTCTCGGTCAGCCGCAGGGCGGAGACGGAGCCGCCGAAGCCGGAGCCGACGACGAGGACGTCGTAGTCGTAGCCCGCGTCCCCGGCTTCGCCGCCGTCATGGCCGGCGTCGTCCGGGGTGCGGGCAGGGGTGACCTGAGGCATGGCGCTCCTCGTGCCGAAGAGGGTGGAAGAAGGCGGGAAGAGGGCGGGAAGAGGGCAGGAAGACGGGTGGTCAGCGGAAGCGGAGGGCCTTCATCACGCGCAGGCCGCGGGTCATCAGCGCGGCGTACGCCTCGTCGTCCATCCCGAAGGACGGGGCGAGCGGGACGAGCCGCTGCTGGGCGACGGTCTGCGCCTCGGTGTACTTCAGGATGCCCTCGGAGCCGTGCCGGCGGCCCAGGCCGGAGTCCTTCATGCCGCCCATCGGCGCCTGGACGCTGCCGTAGGCGGGCGCGTACCCCTCGTTGATGTTGACGGTGCCGGTACGCAGCCGGGCGGCGACGGCGTGGCCACGCGCCGAGTCGCGGGTCCAGACCGAGGCGTTCAGCCCGTACGGGGTGGCGTTGGCGCGCTCCACGACCTCGTCCTCGTCGCGGAAACGGTAGACGGACACGACCGGGCCGAAGGTCTCCTCGGCGCAGACGGCCATCGGCTCCTGGACGCCGTCGAGGATGGTCGGCTCGTAGAACAGCGGGCCGATGTCGGGGCGGGCGGTGCCGCCCGCGACCAGCACCGCGCCCTTGGAAACGGCCTCCTCGACATGCCGGTTGACCGTTTCCAACTGGCGTTGCCCGACCAGAGAGCCCATGTCGGCGCCGTAGGCGAGGGCGCCGCCGAGCCGCATGGCCTTGGTGCGGGCGGCGAACCGCTCCACGAAGTCGTCGGCGACCGACTCGTGGACGTACAGCCGCTCGATGGAGATGCAGAGCTGCCCGGCGGAGGAGAAGCAGGCCCGCACCGCGCCGGCGGCGGCCTTCTCCACGTCCGCGTCGTGCAGCACCAGCATGGCGTTCTTGCCGCCGAGTTCGAGGGACACGCCGACCAGCCGGGCGGCGGCGCCCTGGGCGACCTCGCGGCCGGTACGGGTGGAGCCGGTGAAGGAGACGTAGTCGGCATGCCGGACCACCTCGGGTCCGACCACCGGCCCGTCCCCCAGCACCACCTGGAAGACCTCCTCCGGCAGCCCGGCCTCCACCAGCAGCTCGCGCGCCCACAGGGCGGTCAGCGCGGTCTCGGTGTCGGGCTTCATCACGACCGCGTTGCCCGAGACGAAGGCGGGCAGCGCGTCGCCGACGGACAGTTCCAGCGGATAGTTCCAGGGCGCGATCTGCCCCACCACCCCGCGCGGCTGGCGCAGTTCGGTGACCTTGGTGAGGGTGGGCAGCACACCGGTGCGGCGGCGCGGCTTGAGGTACGCGGCGGCCTTGCGGCCGTAGTGGCGGGCGGCCACCGCGACGGCCTGGATCTCCTCGTGGGCGTGCAGCCGCGCCTTGCCGGTCTCCAACTGGATCAGGTCCAGGCCCTCGGCCTGCCGCTGGAGGACCAGGTCGTGGAAGCGCAGCAGCACCGCGGCCCGGGCCCGTACCGGCGTCGCGGCCCACACCCGCTGGGCGGTGCGGGCGCGCTCGTACGCCTCGGCGACGTCCTCGGGGGTGGACTCGGGCAGCTCGGCCAGCCGCTCCCCGGTGAACGGGGTGTGGTTGGCGGTGCGGCCGGAGCCGACCACGCCCCGGACCAGCCGGGCGACCAGGTCGGGGGTGACCACGTCCGCGGCGGTCCGCGCCCCGGCCGGCGCGACGGCCACCGGGTTGGTGCCCGCGCCGGGCCCCTGCGCGGGCTGCCCCGGTCCGGTGGCCTCCGCGCTGCCGGCCGTCGCGTCGCGGGCGGCGGCGTTGCCGGCCGTCGGGCCGTGCGCCGCCGCGTCGTTCGCCGTCGCGCCGGCGGCTGCGCCGTTCCCGCCTGTGGTGTCCGTCATGGGGGCGAGGGTATGCCGATCGGCGGCCGTTCGGTACCCGCCGGTAACAGCTTTTCACCGGCGCTCCACACCGCGCCAGCGTTCACTGGCACATAAGCCCTGATCAGGCGGTATCGAGGGTGGGTGGGGAGGTGAGAAGGCACCGGACCGGATTCGTCCGCCACGGTGCCCGCCTCGGCCGGGACGGGAAGGACAGCCGGGACGGCGAGGAGGGGAAAGGCGGCCGGAACGGCGGGGCCGGCGGTTGCCAGGGTTGCCGGGGTTGCCGGGGTTGCCGGGGTTGCCGGGGTTGCCCGGAGGGTGTTGCCCAAGCCGGCCGGGCCGCCCGTCCGGGCAACCCCGGCAACCCCGGCAAC
>NZ_PVLV01000505.1 GCF_002982015.1 Streptomyces solincola | reverse complement strand
GCGGGGGAGGGGGGCCCGGGTCCACGGAGACGCAGCCGGCGACGGCCGCCAGCGCCAGCAGGGACAGGGCCTTGGCGGTGGAACTTGCGGTGGAACTCGTTCGTGGCACCCGCCAACTCTGCTGGCAGCGGACGGCTTTCGGCTGCGCTACCCGCGGTTATTGCTCCCCACGGGTGACGGATCGGTCTGGCCGGCGGCCTGGGCCTGTGCCGGGGAGTCCAGCAGCCCGTGCAGCAGTTCGGCGACCCCGGCGCGGATGCCGGCCAGATCCGGGACGGCCGGGTGGAGGGAGCCGACCGCGCAGGCGAACATCATCCCCTCGGCCCAGGCCACCAGGGAGACGGTGTGGCGCTCGGGGTCGGCCGATCCGGCGCCCCGCATCAGGGCGGTCAGCGGCTCCCGGAAGCGGTGCCCCATCGTGTTGTAGTACGCCCGCAGCGCGGGCCGGCGGGTCGCCTCCATGGCCAGCTCGAAGCGGGCCACCAGCAGGTCCCGGTGGTCGGTCAGATAGCGGTGCAGCGTCAGCGCCAGACCGTCCGCCAGCACCGCGCGGCCGCCGTCCGGAGCGGGCATCGCCTCCAGCGCCAGCGCCCGGGCCTCCCGGTCGGCCAGCCGCCGCACCGCTGCCTCGAGCAGCGCCTCACGGGTGCGGGCGTGGTTCGACGTCGAGCCCTGCGGCAGCCCGGCCGCCTCGTCCACCGCCCGGTGGGTCAGCCCGCGCATGCCCCGGTCCACGAGGAGGGCGAGCGCGGTGTCGGCGATCAGCTCGGCACGTGCGGTCATGCGCCCGACCCTACCGGTCGCACTACGGGCGTAGTACGTTGGCGGCGTGCAGGCACTACATCTGTAGTAGCCGCAGGTGTGGCCGTGCCCCGAAGGACGGCCCCGTACGGAGGAGCACCCGCCATGCAGACGTCCCCCGCCCCCGCCCGCGCCGTCATCGCCGGCGGCGGCATCGGCGGGCTGGCCGCCGCCGTCGCCCTGCACCGGCGCGGCTGGCACGTCACCGTCCTGGAACGCGCCGCGTCCCTGGCGCCGGTGGGCGCCGGCATCGGTCTCGCCCCCAACGCGCTGCGCGCCCTGGACGTCATCGGCCTCGGCGACGAGGTCCGGGCGCTCGCCGCCTGGCAGGGCGACGGCGGCCTGCGCACCCCCGCCGGCCGCTGGCTGTCGCGCACCGACGCCCGGGCCGCCGCGAGCCGCTTCGGCGGCCCGCTCGTCCTGCTGCACCGCGCCACCCTGATCGGCCTGCTCGCCGACCGCCTCCCCGACGGGGCGCTGCGCACCGCCTCGCCCGCCGCGCTCGCCGACCGCGGTACCGCCGGCGGCCGGCCGGCCAGGATCACCACTCCCGACGGCGAGCTGGAGGCCGACCTGCTCGTCGCCGCCGACGGCATCGACTCCGCCCTGCGCCCCGCCCTCTTCCCCGGCCACCCCGGCCCCTCCTACACCGGGATGACCACCTGGCGGCTCGTCACCACCGTGCCCGGCCTGTCCTTCGCCCCGCACGAGACCTGGGGCCGCGGCGGCCTGTGGGGCACCCAGCCCATGAAGGACGGCCGGATCTACGCCTATGCCGCCGCGGCCGCCCCCGAGCACGCCCACGCGCCCGACGCCGAGGCCGAACACGCCGAGCTGATGCGCCGCTTCGGCGCCTGGCACCAGCCGATCCCCGAGATCCTCGCCGCCACCCCGGCCGAGGCCGTCCTGCGCCACGACGTCCGCCACCTCGACCGCCCGCTGCCCGCCCACCACCGGGGGCGCACCGCGCTGCTCGGCGACGCCGCCCACGCCATGGCCCCCACCCTCGGGCAGGGCGGCAACCAGGCCATCGAGGACGGCGTGGTCCTCGCCCACCACCTGGCGCCCGGCGCCGACGTGGGCCCCGGGCTCGCCGCGTACTCCGCCGACCGGCTGCCCCGCACCAGCGCCGTCGTCGCCAAGGCGGCCCGTGTCGCCCGGCTCGCCGTCCTCACCAGCGCTCCCGCCGTCGCCGCCCGCGGCGCACTGATGGGCCTGGCCGGCCGGCTCGGCCCCGGCCTGGCGCTGCGCACCTTCGACGGCATCGCCGACTGGCGGCCGCCGGCGCGCCCGTATGCTGACCGGGCACCCGGGCACCCGGGCACCCGGCCGGCCACGCCCCGCACTGACCGGCCCAGCCCGGGGCGGTGACCGGCACCTCGTACCGACAGGGAGCATCCACGTGAAGATCGGCTGCATCGGCCTCGGAGACATCGCCCAGAAGGCGTACCTGCCGGTGCTGTCGGCGCTGCCGGGGGCGGAACTGCACCTGCACACCCGCACCCCGGCCACCCTGGCCCGCACCGCCGACGCGCACCGGGTGCCCGAGGTCGGACGCCACGCCGACCTGGACTCGCTGCTGGCCGCCAAGCCGGACGCCGCCTTCGTGCACGCCCCCACCGCCGTGCACCCCGAGATCGTCACCCGGCTCCTGGACGCCGGCGTGCCCACCTACGTCGACAAGCCGCTCGCCTACGAGTACGCCGACGCCCGCCGGCTGGTGGAACTCGCCGAGCACCGGGCCACCAGCCTCGCCGTCGGCTTCAACCGGCGTCACGCGCCCGGCTACGCCCAGTGCCTGGACCACCCGCGCGATCTGATCCTGCTCCAGAAGAACCGCACCGGCCTGCCCGAGGCGCCCCGCACCCTCGTCCTGGACGACTTCATCCACGTCGTGGACACCCTGCGCTTCCTGCTGCCCGGCCCCGTCGAGCACACCGACGTGCGCGCCCGCCTCGAAGGCGGCCTGCTGCACCATGTGGTGCTCCAGCTCTCCGGCGACGGCTTCACCGCCCTCGGCACCATGAACCGCCGCTCCGGCTCCGCCGAGGAGATCCTGGAGGTCTCCGGCCAGGACACCAAGCGCCAGGTGGTCAACCTCGCCGAGGTCGTCGACCACAAGGGCCAGCCCACCGTGCGGCGGCGCGGCGACTGGGTCCCGGTCGCCCGCCAGCGCGGCATCGAGCAGACCGTGCACGCCTTCCTCGACGCCGTCCGCGCCGGCGAGACCGTCAGCGCCCGCGACGCGCTGGCCACCCACGAGCTGTGCGAGCGGATCGTCCTGGCCTGCCAGGAGCAGACCCCGGTCTAGGGCTGCTGCCTGGTACGAAGGCGTCGCACCGCCGCCCACGCCTCCCCGCCCGCGCCGGCCGCGAGGATGGCGAGCGCCAGGTACACCGGCCAGGGGCCGATGCGGACGTACGGGGTGGCGCCGGCGGCCAGCGGCACCTCGTACACCGCGGCGCCGCTCACCGCCGTGCCGAGCGGCGCGCCGATCCGCCCGCCGTCCGGCCCGTGGACCGTGCTCACCCCGGTCAGGGTGGCGTGCACCATCGGCCGGCCCGTCTCGGCCGCGCGCAGCGCCGCCAGCGACGCGTGCTGCTCCGGGGCCCAGCTCTGCTGGAACGTCGACGTCGCCGACTGCGCCACCAGGACCTGCGCCCCCCGCCGCACCAGCTCCCGGCTCATGTCCGGGAACGCCGTCTCGAAGCAGACCAGCGGACCGATCCGCACATCGGGCCGGCCGCCGCTCCCCGGAAGGTCCATCACCACCGGCCGCGTCCCCCGGCGCCGGTCCTCGCCCGCCGCCTCGCCCACCGAGGTGACCCAGCCCAGCACCGGGCGGAAGGGCACGTACTCGCCGAACGGCACCAGCCGCATCTTGTCGTAGCGCTCGCCGGTCAGCCCGTCCGGCCCCACCAGCACACTGCTCTTGTAGATGCCCGGCCGGTCCGCCCGCCGCGCGTCCACGTTCACCAGCAGCGAGGCCCCGGTCTGCCGGGACAGCCCGGTCAGCCTGCGGGCCGGCTCCGGCCGCGCGGCCAGGTCCGCGCCGACGCTGCTCTCGCCCCACACCACCAGGTCCACACCCCGTCCGGCCAGCTTCCGGGTCAGCTCCTCCTCCCGGGCGAACCGCGCCCCGGCGCCGTGGATCACCCCCGGCTGCACCACCGCCACCCGGACCGACCCGGCCGGCTCCGGAACGGCGGCGAACCGGCTCACCGCGAGCCCGGCCAGGGCGAACGCCATCAGCGCCGCCAGTCCCGTCCGCCGCCACCGGGCGCCCGCCAGCAGCAGCGCCACCGCCGTGTTCACCGCCACCACCAGCAGCGACAGGAACCACACCCCGCCCACCGACGCCAGCTTCAGCGCCCCGGGCACCTGCCACTGGCTCGCGCCCAGCAGCCCCCACGGCCCGCCCAGCCCCTGCCAGGACCGCGCCAGCTCCACCACCAGCCAGCCCGCCGGCACC
This sequence comes from Streptomyces solincola, assembly GCF_002982015.1. GTDB lineage: Bacteria > Actinomycetota > Actinomycetes > Streptomycetales > Streptomycetaceae > Streptomyces > Streptomyces solincola. The sequence continues at coordinate 9,724 of NZ_PVLV01000505.1, read as the reverse complement.
ACCGCGACCGCCGCCAGGGCGCGGGCGGGAGACCCGGTCAGCATCCGGTGCGCCAGCCACCCCCACGGCGCCCACAGCAGCCCCAGCAGCGCGGCCAGCAGCACGATGAAGACGTGCAGGTTCGGCACCAGCCAGTGGTGCGCCGCCAGCATGAAGCCGGCTCCGCCCAGCCAGCCGTCGTACGCGGCCCGCCGCCCGTCACGGGCGGTGCGCAGCAGCAGCAGCCAGGGCGCGAGCGCCACGTACGCGAACCACCACAGCGCCGGCGCCGGGAACGCGAGCGCCGGCAGCGCCCCCGCGACCAGCGCCGCGGCGCCCCGCCACCCGCGCGACTCCAGCCGCCGGCCCGTCCCGGCCGCGAAGGCCCCTCCCATCGGCACACCTCCTCGCCCGCCCCAGGTGGCCCGCACGTGCCGACCCGAAACGTTCAGGCGGCCTCGAAGTGGTGCGCCCGGCCGCCGCGCCACTCGACCAGGTGCGGGTCGTCCAGCGCGATGTCCGCCTCGTCCAGGCCGGCCCGGCGCAGGAACTCCACCAGGTCGGCGTCATCGTGCGCGAGTCCCGCGATCTGCCCGCGGATGGTGACGCGCCGGCCGCCGCCGGGGGAGGGGCGGTGGACGACGACGGGTGCCTGCCAAGCCATGCGTCCAGGGTGCGTCGCGCCGCCCAAGATCGCACAGCCTGCCGGCGACCGGATCAGCCCGCCGACTCGCCCGCGTGCGGACTGAGCACGCCCATCCCGACCAGAGCGAAGATCAGCACGCCCAGCAGCACCCGGTAGATCACGAACGGCATGAAACTGCGGGTGGTGATGAACTTCATGAACCACGCGATCACGGCATATCCGACAAGGAACGCGACAACGGTCGCGAAGGCCGTCGGCGCCCAGGCCACGTGCCCGCCCTCGGCGGCCTCCTTCAGCTCGAACAGCCCCGATGCCAGCACCGCCGGAATGGCCAGCAGGAACGAGTAGCGGGCGGCCGACTCACGGGTGTAGCTCATCAGCAGGCCGCCGCTGATCGTCGCGCCCGACCGGGACACGCCCGGGATCAGCGCCATCGCCTGGCACACCCCGAAGACCAGCCCGTCCTTCACGCTCAGGTCCCGCAGCGTCTTCTGCTCGCGCGCGGCCCGGTGCCGTCCGCCCTGCTCGGCCCCGGCCGCGGCGCCCTGCTCGACCCGGGACGCCAGCCGGTCGGCGAAGCCCAGCACCAGACCCATCACGATCAGAGTGGTCGCGGTCAGCCGCAGATCGCGGAACGGCCCCTCGATGTGGTCCTTCAGGGTGAGGCCCAGCACGCCGATGGGGATCGAGCCGACGATCACCAGCCAGCCCATCTGCGCGTCGTGGTCCGAGCGCATCGCCCGGTCGGTCAGCGACCGGAACCAGGCCGACACGATCCGCCCGATGTCCTTGCGGAAGTAGATCAGCACGGCGGCCTCCGTGCCGATCTGGGTGATCGCCGTGAACGCCGCGCCCGGGTCGTCCCACCCGGCGAACGCCGCGGTCAGCCGCAGGTGCGCGCTGGACGAGATGGGCAGGAACTCCGTCAGCCCCTGGACGAGCCCGAGGATGAGCGATTCGAACCAATTCATGGAGCTGGGGCCGTCCCGGATGTCAGCGTGCGGTCAGATGGCGTGGTCCGGCGGGGACGTCGATCACCTCCGGCCGGACCGGGGCAGGGTACCGGCCCCAGGTGAATGGACGGCTGCGCCCGGCCGACCCGCAGGTGGCCGGAAGGGGCCCGGCCGGTGCGGGCCGGCCGGCTCAGCGCCGCCCCGCGCCCACCGGCTCCGGCGCGGCGCCCGCCGCCTCCACGGGTCCCGCCCCGGCCGCCGGGGCGGCGGCGGCCCGGTTGCCGAGCCGGTGCCGCTTGCACCAGGCGACGACGGCCCCGCTCGCGCCGGTCAGCACGATGAAGCCGGCCGCGACCAGGAAGACCGGGGAGGTCGGCGAGGCGGCCTGGCTGCCGGCCACCACGTACGCGGCGGTGTTGGGCACCGACCCGATCCCGGTGGCCAGCAGGAACGGCGCGTACCCCATCCGGGAGACCGCCGCGCAGTAGTTGGCCGCCGCGAACGGCACGCCGGGGAACAGCCGCAGCGCCAGCATGGAGCGGAAGCCGTGCCGGCTGAGCTGCCCGTCCGCCGCGGTCAGCCACCGGCCCTTCACCAGCGGCCGCAGCGCGTCCTGGCCCAGCGTCCGGCCCAGCGCGAAGGCGATCCCGGCGCCCAGCACCGTCCCGCCGACCGCCGCGCCCAGCCCGGCGTACGCGCCGAACAGCGCGCCTGCCGCCAGGTTCAGCAGCGGCCGCGGGACGAACGCCGCGGTGCACAGGCCGTACGCGAGGCCGAACAGCGCCACCGCGCCCGCGCCGTTCATCCGCACCGGCCAGCCGTCCGCCAGCACTCTCTGCGGCTCGAAGAGGACGACGGCCAGCGCGGCGCAGGCGAGCACCAGCACCAGCAGGGACAGCCGGGCGTAGGGCGAGGCCAGCACCCGGGAGAAGCGGAGGGCAAGACCGGCCTGGGGGGTGGGGACGGGCTCGAACATTCGGGGAGAGTAACCGACATCGCGGGGTGTACGCCGTAATCCGTGCCTCACTCGGCGGACCGCCCCCGCCGCCAAGGGCCTTGGCCCGAGCGCCGCGCGGAGCCCTGACCAGGCGACGACCTGCCGATCCGTCAGCATCGCCGCCCACCCCGACCGGCGTGGCAGAAAACCGATCCGCCGTCCGGGTGACGGGACTCACCGGCGGCCGGGGGACACTGGACGGGTGACCGAGATGCTGCCCGTCCTCGCCGCCACCGACCACGGCACCGCGAAACTCATGCCCGACGTCGACCGCGCACGGGCCTGGCTGCTGACCGTCGACGGCGCACCCCAGTCCTACGTGGACCTCGACGACCCCGCCCACCTGGAGTTCGAGTACGCCCGGCGGCTCGCCCTGGCCGTCGACTGCGCCGCGCCCGGCGACGGCCCGCTGGACGTCGTCCACCTCGGCGGCGGAGCGCTCTCCCTGCCCCGGCGCACCGCGGCCGTGCGGCCCGGCTCCCGCCAGCACGTGGTGGAGGCCGACGGCGGTCTGATCGCGCTGGTCGCCGAGCACCTGCCACTGCCCCCCGACACCGGCATCACCGTCCACCACGCCGACGCCCGCGCCTGGCTGGAACAGGCGCCCGCCGGCTCGGCGGACGTCCTGGTCGCCGACGTCTTCGGCGGCTCCCGGGTCCCCGCCCACCTCACCACGCTGCCCTACGCCCGGGCCGCCGCGCGGCTGCTGCGCCCCGACGGGGTGTACGTCGCCAACCTGGCCGACGGCGCGCCGTTCGCCTTCCTCCGCTCCCAGCTCGCCACGTTCGCCGCCGTCCTCCCCGAGCTGGCGCTGATCGCCGAGCCGGGCGTGCTGCGCGGCCGGCGGTTCGGCAACGCGGTGCTGGTCGCCTCACGCGGCCCGCTGGACACCGCCGCCCTCGCCCGCCGCGCCGCCGCCGACGCCTTCCCGGCCCGCGTCGAACACGGCGCGGCGCTGACCCGGTTCACCGCCGGCGCGGCCGCGGTGCGGGACGAGGACGCCGTCCCCTCACCCGCGCCGCCCGACGGGGCGTTCGGCATCGGCTGACCCGTCCCTCGGCGCGCCCGGCCGCCGTGCGGACGCGGCGGACCCCGACGCCTCCGGGCCGTCGGCGGGCGGGGGCACCGCGGGGCCCGCGCCGCCGAGGCCCTCGGCGGGCGGCACCGCGCCGGCCGGCGGCGCGCCCTGGGCGGGACCGGTGACCGGGCCGCCGTCCCCGGAGCCGTCGGCCGCCTCCGTACGCCGGGTCAGGCCGCGTACGTCCGGCACCAGCAGCACCAGCGACGTGACCAGCACGATCAGGCCTGCGCACCCCCACAGCGCGGCCGGCCGGCCCAGCAGCGACTCGGCCGGCCCGGCCAGCGCGGTGGACAGCGGCAGCATCGCCGTCGAGCCGAACCAGTCGTACGCGGCCACCCGGGACAGCTTCTCCTCCGGGATCTCCTGGTGCAGCGCGGTCATCCAGGCCACCCCGAAGGTCTCCAGCGCCACCCCGCAGACGAACATCGCCGCCACCAGGCCGCCCACCGGCAGCGGCACCGCCAGCGCCGCCGAGGGCAGTGCCAGCGGGAAGACGCACACCGTGCCCACCAGCAGCATCCGGTGCGGCTTCCAGCGGATCGCCACCACCGCCCCGACCAGGGTGCCCGCGCCGAACGCGGCCAGCGCCAGCCCCCACGGCCGGGCGCCGCCCAGGTGCTCCTGGGCGACCAGCGGCCCGTACACCGACTCGGACGCGCCGACGACCGCCACCACCACCGAGAACTGGGCGATGATCGACCACAGCCAGGGGCGCCCGGTGACCTCCCGCCAGCCCTCGCGCAGATCGTGCACCAGCCCGCCGCCGGCGGGCCGCTTCGCCAGGTGACCGACGTCCAGGAAGGCCCGCAGCGCTCCGGCCACCGCGAAGGCCAGCGCGTCCACGGCCAGCACCCAGCCGGGCCCGACCGCCGCCACCATCGCGCCGCCCAGGGCCGCGCCGCCGATGCCGGAACTGCTCATCGCCATCCGGAACACCGCGAAGGCGCGGTGCGCCTGCGGGCCCTGGACGCTGGAGAGCAGCATCCCCTCGGCGGCAGGGCTGAAGAACGCCTGCCCGGTGCCGCCGAGCGCGGTGAGCACCATCATCTGCCACAGCCGCGGTTCGCCGGCCAGCACCAGGGCGGCGAACGCGCCCTGGGACGCGCAGTTGAGGGCGTTGGCCGCCACCATCACCCGGTGCCGGGGCAACCGGTCCGCGATCGCGCCGCCGACCAGCAGGAACAGCACCAGCGGCACCGTCCGGGCAGCGGCCACCAGACCGACGTCGCCGCCGTCCCCGCCGGCCTCCAGCACCGCGAACGCGGCGGCGATCAGCGCGCCGTGGCTGCCCAGGCCGGTGATGACGGCGGCGGCGGTCAGCAGGGTGTAGTTCCGCCCCGCCCACCGCGGGCGGCGCCTGCCCGGGCGGAGCCGGAAGCGGTGGGCTGGGACGGGGGCCTTTGGGGCGTCGGAGCTTCTCACTTCAGGACTGTCCCCGCCGGCGCGCCCGTTCGCCAACCGTTTTTCCGCCGGCCGGCCTCCGGCGGTCAGGAACCGGAGCCGGCGAGCCGCACCGTGCCGAGGATCTTCTGGATCGTCGCGTCGTCCAGCTCGTCCGGGATGCCGGCGTTGGCGTACAGCAGCCAGATCGCGAAGTCGCCGTTCGCGTTCTTGAAGGCGAACGCGATGGACTTGCCGTCCGTGTCGCACTTGCCTTCCTTCTTGGTGCCCTTGGCGGTGGCCGTGGCGACGTGGCCGGTGAGGCCGGAGGCGGTGGTGTACGCCTTGGCCTCGGTGACCTTCACGGTGCCCTTGGGCTCGGTCTGCGCGTAGCCCGCCCACACCCAGTCAGCGGCGGCGACCCGGGCGGCCTCGGCGGTGTCCTTGGCGCCCTGGGCCCCCTTGGTGCCGGTCATGGCCAGACCGTTCTCGTCCTCGCGTCCGGTCTTGGGATCGTTGGTGACGCACCAGCGTCCCTTGTACTCGGCCGGCGCGCTCATGACGACGGCCGGGGAGCCGTCGCCCTTCTTCTCGTCCTCGAAGCCGACCGACGTGCCGGCGCCCAGCACCTCCCAGTCGCCCGGGACGTCGAACTGGGCCTCGCGCTTGGGGTTGTAGACGACCTTCCAGCCCTCGATCGTGGGCTTGGCGGTCGATCCGCCGCGCGGGTTGTCCACCGGCGCGGAGCTCTTCTCGGCCGGCTTCGAGGAGGCGCTCTTGGACGGCTTGGCGTCCGTGCCGCCGCCGGCGACCGGCTGGCCCTCGTCCTTGCCCAGCACCAGGTAGCCGGTGACGCCCGCCGTCACCAGCACCGCGAGCGCGGCGACGACCGCGGTGACGACGGTCTTGCGCCGCTCGTTCCCGCCGCCGGGCTGCGGCGGTCCGGCCAGCCCGGGCGTCGGCACCGTCGGCTGCTGGTACGGGTTCGACTGCCCCTGCCCGTACGCCGACGGGTGGCCGTAACCCGGCTGCGTCGGCTGCTGGTACGGATTGGGCTGCTGGTACCCCGGCTGCTGGTACGGGTTCTGTCCCTGCGGAGTCGGCCCCTGCGGGGTCTGCCCCTGAGGGTTCTGGTCCTGCGGGTTCTGCTCGCCCCCGGGCGGCTGCTGTCCTGGCCACATGGCCGCCAACCATAGAGGGGCGGGGTGAGGGCTGCCACGCCCGCCCCCGGGCACCCGGTTCCCCCGCTGGCTACTCCCTGGTAACTTCGGGCCATGTCCGACACCCAGCCGAACATCGGCGAGATGCTGCTGGCCACCGTCCCCATGGCCAAGACCCTGAACCTGGAGGTCGTCGAGGCGACCGCCGACCGCGCGGTGCTCCGCCTCCCCGACCAGCCCGACTTCCACAACCACGTCGGCGGCCCGCACGCCGGGGCCATGTTCACCCTCGCCGAGTCCGCGAGCGGCGCCATCGTCATCGGCGCCTTCGCCGACCAGCTCGGCCGTGCCGTGCCGCTCGCCGTCAAGGCCGATATCGGCTACCGGAAGCTCGCCATGGGCGCCGTCACGGCCACCGCCACCCTCGGCCGCACCAAGGCCGAGGTGGTCGCCGAACTCGACGCCGGTCAGCGTCCCGAGTTCCCGGTGCACATCGCCATCACCCGGGAGGACGGCGCCGTCACCGGCGAGATGACCATCGTCTGGACCCTGCGCCCGCAGAGCTGACCCGCGGGCCGCCCCCGCACCCCTGCCGGACGCGGGGCGGCCCGGCCGCCTGCCCCGCCGCCCAACGCGGGGGCGGCCCGGCCGCCGGGTACCGCTAGTCCGCCTCCCGCGCCGCCTGGGCGTGCGCCTTCGACAGCTCCAGGTACATCGCGGCGTTGAGCTTGATGCCCTCGCGCTCCTCCGCCGTCAGCTCGCGCCGCACCTTCGCCGGCACGCCCGCGACCAGCGAACCCGGCGGCACCTGCATCCCCTGCGGCACCAGCGCCTGCGCGGCCACCAGCGAACCCGCCCCGATCCGGGCCCCGTTGAGCACGGTCGCGCCCATGCCCACCAGCACGTCGTCCTCCACCGTGCAGCCGTGCAGCACCGCGTTGTGCCCGACCGAGACCCGCTCGCCCACCGTCACGGGGAAGCCCGGGTCGACATGGACCGTGCAGTTGTCCTGGATGTTGCTGTCCGCGCCCAGCACGATCGGGCCGCAGTCGCCCCGCAGCACCGCGTGGTACCAGACGCTCGACCCGGCCGCCATCGTCACCTCGCCGACCACCACGGAGGTCGGCGCCGCGAACGCCTCCGGATGCACGTCCGGACGCTTGCCGCCCACTCCGGTGATCAACGCCCGCTCTGCCATCGCCGCTCCTCGCTCGTCTCCGCTGGTGTCCTTCGCGCCGATGTCGAACCGTAGGCGACGCCCCGGCCGGACCGGGCGGTGGGGCGAACGTCACAGGTTCCCGCAGGGACCGCCCGGCGGGCGGGCGACTACCGTGACGGAGTGCCGAAGAACAGAAACACGTTCTCATCCCTGGCCGCCTGGCGGCGCCGCGCGGTGACCCGGGCGGTGCACGGCGGCTGGCGTCTGGTCCAGCAGGCGGGCGCGGTCACCGCGGACCGCCCGGGCAGGCTGCGGTTCCGCCGGATCGGCGCCGGCACCCGGCTGGCCTTCCCGCAGGGCACCGTCTTCGGCGAACGGTGGATCGAGCTGGGCGCGTGCTGCATCATCGCCGAGCAGGTCACCCTCACCGCCGGCATGCTGCCGGACCTGGACCTGGGCCCCGACCCGGTGGTCACCCTCGGCGACGGCGTCGTCCTCGGCCGCGGCAGCCACGTCGTCGCCGACGCCCCGGTACACATCGGCGCCGACACCTTCTGCGGCCCGTACGTCTACATCACCTCCACCAACCACAGCTACGACGACCCGGACGAGCCGGTCGGCCGCCAGTGGCCGCGGTCCGCGCCGGTGGAGATCGGCCCCGGCTGCTGGCTCGGCACCGGCGCGGTGATCCTGCCCGGCGCGCGGCTCGGCCGGAACGTGGTCGTGGCCGCGGGCGCGGTGGTCCGAGGCGAGGTGCCCGACCACACGGTGGTCGCCGGCGCGCCCGCCCGGCCGGTACGCCACTACGACCCGGCGCTCGGCTGGCAGCCGCCGATCCGCACCCCCGCGCCGGTGCCGCTGCCGGAGCACGTCACGGCCGCCCAGCTCGCGGCTCTGGCCGGACTGCCCGCGGACCTCGCCGAACCGCAACCGCAACCGCAGGGGTAGCGGTAGCCGCAGTCGTCGCGGGCGGCCCTCGCGGCCGTGCGGACCGCCCGCCGGGCGGGCGGCGGCGCGCAGTAGAGTTCCCGGGGCACGGGCCCCAGGCCCACAGGCATCCAAGGCCCCAGGCCCCCAAGCCCCCAGGCTCTCCCAGGACGGAACGTGCCGGACCTCGACCAGCTCACCCAGTCGCTCGCACGCAACCTCCGACGGTGGCGGGGCGAGCGGGGGTTCACCCTCGACGTGCTCGCCGCCCGGGCCGGCGTCAGCCGCGGCATGATCATCGGAATCGAGCAGGCCCGCACCAACCCCAGCGTCGGCACCACCGTGAAGCTCGCCGACGCCCTGGGCGTCTCCATCGCCGTCCTGCTCGACCAGGAACCAGGGCCGCGGGTGCGGCTGGTGCCGGCGGGCGAGACGGTACGGATGTGGTCCACCCCCGGCGGCAGCAGCGGCATCCTGCTGGTCGGCACCGAGGCCAGCGGCGTGCCGATGGAGCTGATGGCCTGGACGCTCGCCCCCGGCGAGGGCTCGGTCTCCGACCCGCACCCCGAGGGCACCACCGAACTGCTGCACGTCACCGCGGGCGTCCTCACCCTGGTGGCGGACGGCGTGGAGTACCCGGTGCCCGCCGGGACCTCCGCGGTCCTGGTCTCGGACGTCCCGCACGCGTACCGCAACGACGGCGACCAGACGGTGCTGATGACGCTCGCCTCGGCCATCCCCCCGGTCCGCTTCACCTCCGACGCCCTGCGCACCCCCGCGCACCGCTCCGCGCCCGGGTCCTGAGACGTCCCGCCGCACACCGCACGGGCGTTGCTACGTTGCGGGTCATGCAGGCACCCCTCGGGAACTTCCCGCACGCCGACCCCGCCCCCGACGTGCTCGACCAGCTCACCGCGCCCGTCGCCGACGCGTTCCGCGCCTGGCGCGGCAGCGTCCCCGCCGGGCAACTGCTGTACGTCGACACGGACCCCGACCTCGCCGACACCGCTGTCTTCGCCGAGCACTACGGCCCCGGTCTCCTCGACGCCTCCGCCAACTGCGTGGTCGTCGCCGGCAAGCGCGGCGGTGAGACGACCCTCGCCGCCTGCCTGGTCCTCTCCCGCAGCCTGGTGGACGTCAACGGGGCGGTGCGCCGCCGCCTGGGCGCGCGCAAGGCGTCGTTCGCGCCGCGCGAGACGGCGACCGGCGAGACCGGCATGGAGTACGGCGGCATCACCCCGATCGGGCTGCCGGCCGCCTGGCCGCTGCTGATCGACCCCGCCGTGGTGGACACCGCCTGGGTGCTGATCGGCAGCGGCCGGCGCCGCGGCAAGCTCATCGTGCCCGGCAAGGCGCTCGCCGACCTGCCCGGCGCCGAACTCGTCGAGGGCCTCGGCACCGGCTGAGCCCGCCGGCTCTCCCGGCGCGCGATCGGCCGGGCC
>NZ_PVLV01000504.1 GCF_002982015.1 Streptomyces solincola | reverse complement strand
CCACCGCCGCCACCTGATCGGGTGCGCCGGACGGGCGGGCCGGGTGGGGCGGGGTCGAGACTGCGGGCATGACTGCCTTTCGGCTGCGCGCCCGTCGTGTGCTGGTGTCCGTGACCGCCGGGGTGTGCGCGGCCGTGCTGGCGGGCGGCTGCGGTCTGGTCGGCGGACCGTCCGGGCCGCGGGCGCCGGGACCGGCCGAGGGGGTGGCGACGGCCCGGGCGGCGGCCCCGGCCGCGCCGCGCCGGGCGGCCCAGTTGGAGGATGACTACCGGACCGTCATCCGCGAGGTGCTGCCGTCGGTGGTGCAGATCGACGCCGAGAAGGGGCTGGGCTCCGGGGTCGTCTACGACGCCAAGGGCCATATCGTCACCAACGCGCACGTGGTGGGCGACGAGAAGTCGTTCCGGGTCACGGTGGCGACCGGCGGCGCGCCGCTGGCGGCCCGGCTGGTCTTCAGCTACCCGGAGCAGGACCTGGCGGTGATCAGGCTGGACCGGCCGCCGGCGGGGTTGAAGCCGGCCCGGTTCGGCGAGTCCTCGCAGGTGGAGGTCGGGCAGATCGTGCTGGCCATGGGCTCGCCGCTGGGGCTGGCGGGGAGCGTCACCCAGGGCATCGTGTCGGCGACCGGGCGCACGGTCAGCGAGAGCGCGGCGGGCGGCGGGACGGGGGCCACCATCGGGAACATGGTGCAGACCTCGGCCGCGATCAACCCGGGCAACAGCGGGGGCGCGCTGGTGAGCCTGGGCGGCGAGATCGTCGGCATCCCGACGCTGGCGGCGGCCGACCCGGCGGTGGGCAGCGCCGCGCCCGGCATCGGCTTCGCCATCCCGGTGTCGATGGTGAAGAACATCGCCGGGCAGATCGTGCGGACCGGGCGGGTCACCGACTCGGGCCGGGCGGCGCTGAACATCACCGGCCGCACGGTGCTGGACGGGGAGTACCAGCCGGCCGGGGTGGCCGTCGTCGAGGCGGCCCCGGGCGGGGCGGCGGCCGACGCGGGCCTGCGGGCCGGCGACGTCATCACGAAGGTGGGCTCCGCGCCGATCACCACCATGACCTCGCTGCTGGAGGCGCTGGCCGCCGAGCAGCCGGGCGACCGGGTGGCCGTCGCCTACACCCGCGGCGGGCGCACGGCGACGGCCCAGGTGACCCTCGGGGAGATGTGAGGCCACCCGTCGGCGGGGGCTACTCCTCGCCGGCGGGGTGCAGGCTCATCCCGTAGATCTCGGTGCCGTCCTCGAAGAGGGTGACCTTGTCGGCGCCGCCCTCAGCGAGGGGCTTGTAGAACTCGCCGATCCACGACTCCGCGTCGCCCTGGGTGGTGAACTCCTCGGGCTCGACCGCCGGCTGGACCTCCGCCCCGTCGGACCCCTCGAACCGCCACGTCCATGCCATGTGGACCTCCCGTCGATCGGTTTCCTGCCCGCAGCGTAGCCGGGCGCGCACCCGCCGCGGGGACGCGGGAGGATCAGCCTGTGGATGTGACGCTGCTCGGCACCGGAGCCCCCGAAGGACTGCCCCGCCCCGACTGTCTCTGCGCCGCCTGCGCGGCCGCGCGGGGCCCGGCGGCCCGTGCCGCGACGGCGCTGCTGGTGGACGGGGCGCTGCTGCTGGACCTGACACCGGGCACGGTGACGGCCGCGGCCCGGGCGGGGCGGAGCCTCCAGGGCGTGCGGCAGGTGCTGCTGACCCATCCGCACGACGGCCCGCCCGCGGCGGCCCCGCCCGGTCTGCCCGCCGCGGGCCGGGTGCCGGACGGCCGGGAGCTGACCCTGATCAGCGGGCACCGGGTGCGGGCGGTGCCGATGGACGCGCCCGGCACCGGCTACGAGGTGGCGTCCCCGGAGGGCGCGAAGCTGCTGTACCTGCCGCCGGGCGGGGCGCCCGCCGGGCCGGCCGCGCCGACCCGCCCGTACGGGATGGTGCTGCTGGACGTCACCGGCCGCCCGGACGCGCTGGCCCGGCTCCGGGACACCGGCGGCGTCGGCCCGGAGACGGACGTCGTCGCCGTCCATCTGGACCATGACGTGCCGCCGGGCGCGGAGCTGGCGCGGCGGCTCGCGGCGGCCGGGGCGCGGGCGGTGCCGGACGGGGCCACGCTGTCGGTCGGCGCGCCGCCCGGCCCGCCGCCGGCCCCGCGGCGCACCCTGGTCACCGGCGGGGCCCGGTCGGGCAAGTCGCTGGAGGCGGAGCGCCGGCTGGAGTCGTATCCGGGGGTGGTGTACGCGGCGACCGGCGGCGCCCGGTCCGGGGACCCCGAGTGGGCGCTGCGGGTCGGCGCGCACCGGGAGCGGCGGCCGTCGTCCTGGCGCACCGAGGAGACCTGTGAGCTGGCGCCGCTGCTGGCCGCGGACGGGCCGCCGCTGCTGGTGGACTGCCTGTCGCTGTGGCTGACCGACGCCATGGACCGGGTGGGCGCCTGGGACGACGAGGTGTGGGAGAAGACCGGCCGGCGGCAGCTGCGGGAGCGGGTGGAGGAGCTGGTGGCGGCGGTGCGGGCGACCCGGCGCACGGTGGTGGCGGTGACCAACGAGACCGGCTCGGGGGTGGTGCCGGCGACCGCGTCCGGGCGGCGGTTCCGGGACGAGCTGGGGCGGCTGAACGCGGCGTTCGCCGCGGAGTGCGAGCAGGTGGTGCTGGTGGTCGCGGGGCAGGCGCTGGTGCTGCGCGGCTGACCGCCGGGCGGGCCCTTCCCCCACGGCGGTGCGCGCGGCCGTACGGGCCGGTGCGCCGCCCGCCCGCCGCGGGCCCCGAGCCGTCCGACCGGTGGTCATCCGGGACCGGTACTGTGCGACGAATGAGCAGGCTGAATCTCGACGACTTCTCCGATCTGATCGAGCGCCCGGACGGGGCGGTGCGGCGTGACGCCGAGGAACGCCGGGAGCGCCTCGCGGTGCCGCCGGGGGCGCTGGGCCGCCTCGACGAGCTGGGCGAGTGGCTGACCGCCGCTCAGGGCGCGGTGCCGGTGCGGCCGGTGGAGCGGCCGCGGGTGGTGCTGTTCGCCGGGGACCACGGGGTGGCCTCGCTGGACGTCTCGGGCCGGCCGGCCGGCGGGGCGTACGCACTGGTGCGCGGCGTCCTGGACGGGGCGAGCCCGCTGGCGGTGCTGGCCCGCCGGATGGACGTGCCGGTGCGGGTGGTGGACGCGGGCCTGGACTGCGACCCGGGGCTGCTGCCGGACGACGTGGTGCGCCGCCGGGTGCGGCGCGGCAGCGGCCGGATCGACGTCGAGGACGCCCTGACGCCGGAGCAGGCCGAGGAGGCGGTACGCCTGGGGATGGCCGTCGCCGACGAGGAGGCCGACTCGGGCACCGACCTGGCGGTGCTGGGCGATCTGAGCGTGGGCGGCACCACCGCGGCCGCGGTGCTGGTGGCCGCGCTGTGCGGGACGGACGCCTCGGTGGTCACCGGCCGCGGCGGGGCCGGCATCGACGACCTGGCCTGGATGCGCAAGTGCGCGGCGGTCCGCGACGCGCTGCGCCGGGCCCGGCCGGTGCTGGGCGACCAGCTCGAACTGCTGGCGGCGGCCGGCGGGGCGGACCTGGCGGCGGTGACCGGCTTCCTGTTGCAGAGCGCGGTGCGCCGGATGCCGGTGATCCTGGACGGCGTGGTGTCGGCGGCCTGCGCCCTGGTGGCGCAGCGGGCCGCGTTCCGCGCCCCGGACTGGTGGCTGGCGGGCCAGTTGACCGGGGAGCCGGCGCAGCAGAAGGCGCTGGACCGGATGGCGCTGGAGCCGCTGCTGGACCAGGAGGTGACGGTCGGCGAGGGCGTCGGGGCGCTGCTGGCGCTGCCGCTGGTGCGGGCGGCGGCCGCGTTCGCCGCCGAGCTGCCGGAGCGCGCGCCGGAGCCGGACCTCTCCCAGGGAGCGGAGCCGGAGCTTTCGCGGGAGCCGGAGCTTTCGCGGGAGCCGGAGCCTTCGCGGGGAGGAGAGCCGGGGGCGGCGGACGGCGTCTGAGCGTCCGCTCCGCTGAGGCCGGCTCGGCCGGGTTCCGGTTTACCCCATATCATCCGGTTGTATGGGAGAGGCCCGGCCGATCACCGCAGCGCCCGGCAGCACCGCGCTGTCCCGGCGGTGCGCCCGGGGCGCCGTGTGGTACCTGCGGGCCGTCGCGTTCCTGAACCTGCTGGGCGCGGTCTGGGTGTCCTTCGGGCAGGACATCCGGCGGCACGCCACCGACGAGTTCTTCACCCCCTATCTGCTGGCGGCCGGCTTCTTCTCCGGGGCGTTCGCCGTCTTCCTCGCCATCACCATGCGGCGGCGCAAACGGGCCGCCTGGCTGCTGAACCTGGTCCTCGCCGGGCTGCTGCTGGTGCTGTACGCGCTGCTGATGGCCGCGCCCGGCTACCGGGGGCACGCCCAGAACTGGGTGTCGCTGGCGCTGACCGCCGCCTTCGCCGCCGCGCTGCTGGCCGGGCGGCGGGAGTTCTACGCCAGGGGCGACCGCTCCAACGTGAGGCTGGCGGCGGTGGTGGCGGTCGGCGGGCTGGTGGTCCTCTCGCTGGCCGCGACGCTGCTGGTGGCCGCCACCGACACCTCGCGGGGCGGCGGCTTCGGGGCGCGCTGGCGCTACGCGGCCACCCACCTCGTCACCCTCGCCCCGGACGCCACCCGGACGGCCGCGGTCAGCGCCCCGGCCTGGGTGGGCGTGGTCGTCAACGTGCTGTCCGCGCTGCTGCTCATCGCGGTGCTGTACGCGGCGTTCCGCTCCCGGCGGGCGCTGGACCCGCTGACCGCCAAGGACGAGGAGAAGCTGCGGGCCCTGCTGGCCAGGCACGGCGAACGCGACTCGCTGGGCTACTTCGCGCTGCGGCGGGACAAGAGCGTGCTGTGGTCGGCGTCCGGCAAGGCGGCGGTCGCCTACCGGGTGGTGGGCGGGGTGTGCCTGGCCTCCGGCGACCCGGTGGGCGACCCCGAGGCGTGGCCGGGGGCGATCGAGCCGTGGCTGCTCCAGGCCCGCGAGCACGGCTGGGTCCCGGCGGTGATGGGGGCGAGCGAGGAGGCCGGCACGGTGTGGGCCCGGCACGGGCTGGACGCGCTGGAGCTGGGCGACGAGGCGATCGTGGAGGTCGCCGGCTTCACCCTGGAGGGGCGGGCCATGCGCACCGTCCGCCAGGCGTACCACCGGGTCGCGCGGGCCGGGTACCGGGTGACCGTACGGCGTCACGCGGACGTGCCGGCCGGAGAGCTGGCCGAGGCGGTGAGGTTGGCCGACGAGTGGCGGGACGGGGCCGCCGAGCGCGGCTTCTCGATGGCACTGGGGCGGCTCGGCGACCCGGCCGACGGGCGGTGCGTGCTGCTGGAGTGCGCGGACGCCGAGGGCCGGCCGCGCGCCCTGCTGTCGTTCGTGCCCTGGGGGCCGCACGGGCTGTCGCTGGACCTGATGCGGCGGGCCCCGGACGCCGACAACGGGCTGACCGAGTTCATGGTGATCGACCTGCTGAAGCGGGCCGGGGAGATGGGGATCACGCAGGTCTCGCTGAACTTCGCGATGTTCCGGTCGGTCTTCGAACGTGGCGCGAGGCTGGGCGCGGGCCCCGTGCTCCGTCTGTGGCGGTCCTTCCTCACCTTCTTCTCCCGGTGGTGGCAGATCGAGTCGCTGTACCGCGCCAACGCCAAGTACCGACCGGTCTGGGAGCCGCGTTTCATGCTGTTCGAGAAGAGTGCCGACCTGCCGCGCATCGGGCTGGCCGCCGCCCGGGCCGAGGGGTTCCTGGCGCTGCCCGGGCGGCTGCCGGCGCGGGCCCGGCTGCGGCTGGGCGGTCGCCGGTGAACCCGAGACGCCCGGGTCGCCCGGCCGGAGGGCCGCGCGGCGTGGCGCGCCGGGAGTGGGGGCCGCTGTACGGGGCGGTCCGGTCGGGGCTGCGGGAGCGGGGGTGG
>NZ_PVLV01000503.1 GCF_002982015.1 Streptomyces solincola | reverse complement strand
GCCGTAACCGCCGCCGAACCAGCCGCCTGCCGGCGGTTACGGCTACCCGCAGCAGCAGCCGTACGGGGCGCAGCCCGCACCCGCCGAGGGCTACGGCTATCCGCAGCAGCAGCCGTACGGCCAGCAGTCCGGGTACGGCCACCCGTCGCCGTACGCCCAGCCGCCGGCCGGCTACGGCTACCCGCAGCCGCCGACCCAGGCCGTCGCGCCGCAGCCGGCGGGCGGGCGGAAGAAGCTGTCCGCGCAGGCGCAGATCATCGTGGCCGCCGCGGTGGCGATCGTGCTGATCATCGGCGCGGGCTTCTGGTACGCCAACAGCGGTCCCGGCAGCGACCGGGCCGACGAGGCCAAGAGCGGCTCGGCCGGTGCGGACGGCGGCAAGGACGGCGGCGGCAAGGGCGCGCCCGGGGGCGGCGGCAAGGAGAAGGCGCCGCAGGACCCCGCGGCGAAGGTCGGCTTCCAGCTGCCGGTGCCGCCGGTCCCCGACCTCACCCCGGTGGGCGGTTCGTGGGTGACGGAGCAGGCGTACGTCAAGGCAGGCGTCGACTCGGTCGTCGCCTACCAGCCGGACACGGGCAAGGAGCTGTGGAAGCTCCCCCTGCCGGGGGCGGTCTGCGCGGCCTCCCGGCACGTCCAGGACGGCAGGACGGCGATCGCCTACGAGGCGACCCGGCGCAAGGGGCCGAACTACTACCAGCCGTGCACCGAGATCGCCGGGCTCGACCTGGCCACCGGCAAGCTGCTGTGGACCAAGTCCGTCACCGGCGGCAACGCGGGTGACGACAAGGTGAAGTTCTCCGAGGTCACCGTGGGCGGCGGGACCGTCGCCGCCGGCGGCACGGACGGCGGCGCGGCCTGGGACCTGGCCACCGGCAAGGAGCTGTGGAAGCCCGAGGTCAACGCCGAGTCCTGCTACGACAACGGCTACGGCGGCGGCGCCGGCCTGGTCGCGGTGCGCCTGTGCGGCTCCTCCGATTCCCGCCGGGTGGAGATCCAGAACCTCGACCCGAAGTCGGGGGCGCCGGTGTCGACGTACAAGATGCCGGCGGGTGTGGAGTACGCGGGTGTGGTCTCCACCAAGCCGCTGGTGGTGGCCGCCGACGTGGGCGACACCGCGGGCGACGGCTCCAGCATCAGCGACTTCTTCTCCATCGACGAGGCGACCGGCAAGCTCAAGGCCAAGATCACCGCGGACGCCGACATGTACGCCGCCGAGTGCGGCTCCACCGAGGTGGAGAAGTGCGAGAAGGCCGTCGTCGGCAACAACCGCCTCTACGTGCCCACCGAGGAGCACGAGGGCGAGAGCGACACCGGCCGGACCAACGAGGTCGTCTCCTTCGACCTGGCCACCGGCAAGCCCACCACCGACAAGGCGCCGGCCGGGGAGAAGTACCACCTGCTGCCGCTGCGGATGGACGGCGGCAACCTCATCGCGTACAAGCCGCCGTCCTACGACGGCGGCGGGCAGGTCGTCAGCATCGACGGCGCGACCTTCCAGCAGACGGTGCTGATGAAGAACCCGGCGGAGGAGCCGGTGCGCCGGGCCGAGGGCGAGTTCGAGTTCGACTACCTGGAGATCCGGTACGCCGACGGCCGGCTCTTCCTCTCCCAGGACAACGTCGACAAGATCGACAACCCGGAGCTGGACCGCAAGTACCTGGCGATGGTGCTGACCACGCACTGACGCCCCGGCCCGTCGTACGAGTGGATCCGCCCCCCGCGCCCGCGCCGGGGGCGGATTCGCGATTACGGGGGGCTTTCGCCGCGTAGGGGGAGCGCGCCGTCGAACAAGCGTGTAGCTTGCCGGGTCAACACAGCCGGGCGTGCTGGGGCGGTGCGGCCCCTTCCCGGTGAGGGGGAGGGACGTCCGATGGGCGTGCGGGTCATGGTGGTCGACGACCACCGGCTGCTCGCCGAGGCGCTGGCCTCGGCGTTGAAGCTGCGCGGGCACCGGGTGCTGGCCGCGGCCGCGCCCGCCGCGGGGGCGGCCGAGCTGGTGGTGAGCCGCGCCCCGGAGGTGTGCCTGCTGGGGACGTCCGCGCCGGCCGAGCCGGGGGCGTTCGACCTGGTGACGGCGATCAAGCGGGAGCGCCCGCAGGTCGCGGTGGTGGTGCTCGGGCCGGTGCCCAGCCCGCACGGCATCGCGGCCGCCTTCGCGGCGGGCGCCTCCGGCTACGTACGGCAGGACGAGCGGATCGAGGGCGTGGAGCGGGCCATGCTGAAGGCCCGGGCCGGCGAGGCGGCGGTGGCCCCGCAGTTGCTGCGGGGGGCGTTCACCGAGCTGCTGAACCCGGTGGCGCAGCCGGACGACGAGGCGCAGCGGCTGCTGCGGTTGCTGACCCCGCGCGAGGTGGAGGTGCTGGTGCGGGTCGCCGAGGGCGAGGACACCCGGCGGATCGCGGCCGGGATGGGGATCGCCCCGAGTACGGCGCGGACCCACGTCCAGCGGGTGCTGATGAAGCTGGACGTGGGGTCGCGGCTGGAGGCCGCCGCCCTGGCGGCCCGGACCGGGCTGCTGGAGCGGGCGGCGGGGCCCGCCGAGAGTGGCTGGGCGGGCGGGGTCCGGAGCGCGGGCCGGGGC
>NZ_PVLV01000502.1 GCF_002982015.1 Streptomyces solincola | reverse complement strand
GGGCCCGCCTGAAGGGGCCGACCGGGAGCGGTCCCGGTCCCGGCTGCCGCCGCCGCGCGGGGGGAGGGGCTCGGGGCTGTCCGGAACGTCCGGCGGGTGGTGGATCGTCACCGCCGCTCCGGGGCGGCCGGGGTGGCCTGGGTCACGGCCCCGCGGGCAGGCGCGGGCCGTCGCCACCGGGGGCCCCGGGGTGTGCGCGGGCGCTTCGGCCGCAGGTGGCGGCCGGGTTCCCGGGCCCGGCGGCGGGGGCCGCGCTCCGGCGGCGGATCGTGTGCGCGGGCGAAGAGGTCGGACTCGCGGCGGACCCGGGCACGGGCGGGGTCGCTAGACTTTGCCCCGGTCTCGCCCATCCGTACGAGCCGGAGGAGTGCAGTGGCAGCCAACGACCGGGCATCAGCGCCCGGAAAGTCCGGCGGAGGCTCCGGCAACGAGGCGCTCATGCGCGCGTCCCTGAGCGCGGTCGCGCCGGGCACGTCCCTGCGGGACGGCCTGGAGCGCATCCTGCGCGGCAACACCGGCGGCCTGCTCGTCCTCGGCATGGACAAGACCGTCGAGTCGATGTGCACCGGCGGCTTCGTCCTGGACGTGGAGTTCACCGCGACCCGGCTGCGCGAGCTGTGCAAGCTGGACGGCGCGCTCATCCTCGACAAGGACATCACCAAGATCCTGCGGGCGGGCGTGCAGCTCGTCCCGGACGCCTCCATCCCGACCGAGGAGACCGGCACCCGGCACCGCACCGCGGACCGGGTCTCCAAGCAGTGCGGCTTCCCGGTGGTCTCGGTCTCCCAGTCGATGCGCCTGATCGCCATCTACGTCAACGGCGAGCGCCGCGTGCTGGAGGAGTCGGCCGCGATCCTCTCCCGCGCCAACCAGGCGCTGGCCACCCTGGAGCGGTACAAGCTGCGCCTGGACGAGGTGGCCGGCACGCTCTCCGCGCTGGAGATCGAGGACCTGGTGACTGTCCGGGACGTCACCGCGGTCGCCCAGCGGCTGGAGATGGTGCGCCGGATCGCCACCGAGATCGCCGAGTACGTGGTGGAGCTGGGCACCGACGGCCGGCTCCTCGCCCTCCAGTTGGACGAGCTGATCGCGGGCGTCGAGCCCGAGCGGGAGCTGGTGGTGCGGGACTACGTCCCCGAGCCCACCGCCAAGCGCTCGCGCACCGTCGCCGAGGCGCTCACCGAGCTGGACGCCCTCTCCCACGCCGAGCTGCTCGAACTGCCCATCGTGGCGCGGGCGCTGGGCTACAGCGGGTCGCCCGAGACGCTGGACTCGGCGGTCTCGCCGCGCGGCTACCGGCTGCTGGCGAAGGTGCCCCGGCTGCCCGGCGCGATCATCGAGCGGCTGGTCGAGCACTTCGGCGGCCTACAGAAGCTGCTGGCCGCCAGCGTGGACGACCTCCAGACCGTGGACGGCGTCGGCGAGGCCCGCGCCCGCAGCGTACGGGAGGGCCTCTCCCGCCTCGCCGAGTCCTCGATCCTGGAGCGGTACGTCTGACGGGACGGCGGGAGCCGCTCAGTCCTTGGCGAGGGTGAAGGAGGCCGGGAGGACCTTCGCGCCCGGGACTGCGACCTCGACCAGGTAGGTGCCGGGCTCGGCGGCCGGGCCCGGCTTGCCGGGGACGCACTGGGGCTGGGACCCGCGGCGGTCCCACTCGACGGTGTGGGTGACGCTGCCGCCGGCCGGAACGCGGACGAGCAGTGTGCCGGCGCCGCGCGGGCAGTGGTCGGACGCCCAGACGTCGTCGTCCTCGGCGCTGATGGTGAGCACCGCGTGCTTCGGCCCGAGGTCGGCCTTGCAGGTGGTGGCGGAGGCGTTGCGGACCAGCAGCCTGAACTTCGGCTTCTCGCCGGGCGCATAGCGGTTCTTCTCGCTGGTGAGGGTCAACCGCAGCGCGCCGGGCGGGCAGTTCGGCAGGGGGGAGTCGGCGGGGACCAGGCCGCCGGCCGCGGTGCCGCCGGCGCCCGTACCGCCTTGCGTACCGCCGCCGTCCGCTCCCGCGCCGCCGGAGCCGGAACCGCTGCCCGTGCCGCCCTGTCCTCCGCCGGGGGCCGCCGAGTCGCCGTTCTTGCCGTCGTCGCCGCCGGAACCGCCGGGCTCCTCGCGGCCGCCGGGGGCCTCGCTGATCGCGGGCCCCGAGCCGGAGGGACCGGGGGTGATCTCGGAGGGCGCGGGCGAGGAGCCGTTGCGGCCCTCGTCACCCTTGCCGCCGCCTCCGCCGCCGGACAGCAGCGCCCACACCACCAGCACGGCGACCAGCACGGCCAGGCTCGCCGCGACGGCCCTCCGCCGCCAGTAGATGGAGGAGGGAAGCGGCCCGACCGGATTGCGCAGTGATCCCACGGACCGAACTGTACGAGAGACGGGGGGCCAACTGCCGCGCCACATGCCGCCGCTGTGTGAAGTTTTGCGGATGATCACACCCGGTCGCGGAGGACCGCGCACGGACCGGCGACCGTGCGTCCGCACTTCCTGACGGACCGTCACGCGGGGGCGGCCGGCGGGGACGGGGGCGACCGCGGGGAG
>NZ_PVLV01000501.1 GCF_002982015.1 Streptomyces solincola | reverse complement strand
GCTGGGGTACGCCGAAGGGCCTGGGGCACGCCGAAGGGCGGGGTGGGCATCTCCCGCCCTGCCCACTCCGCCCCTGGTGCCGCTGCTGCTGCCGCTCGGTAGCCGCAGGCTTGGAAGCCGCTGCTTGGAAGCTGCTGCTTGGAAGCCGCTGCCTAGAAGTAGCCGGCGGCCTTCTTGTCGCCCGCCTGGTACGCCGGGGCGGCCTCGCGGACGGCCTTGGCGATGCTGGTCAGCGACTGGTAGATGGCGCGGGCCTCGGAGTCCCACTGGCGGTGGGAGCGGTCGGAGGCGGCCTTGGCCTCACCCTCGAAGGTGTCGGAGATCAGCCGGATCTTGTCCTGGATCAGCTCCAGCGAGGTGTCGAGGCGCTTGGCCTGCTTCTCGATGGTGCTCGCCGCCTCGTCGAGGGACGAGTAAGTGACGACCATTGTCCCTTCGTTGGCCATGGTCTCTCCTTCGTCAGTCGTGTGTGGTGGTGCTGGGGTTCTGCGGGGTGGTGGTACTCAGTAGCTGGAGAGGTTCGAGGTGCGGGCCTCCGCGCCCGCGTCACCCGAGTAGCCGGCGGTGACGTCCACACCGCGCAGCGCGGCCTCGACCTCGGTGTCGGTGTTGCCGGAGATGGTGCGGGTGGCCTCGATGGCCTCCTGGAAGTTCAGCATCAGGCGGCCGATGCGGACCATGCCCTGGTTGATCTCGTTCTGCTTGACGTCGAACGCGCCGGCGCCGATGCCCTGCCAGCGGCCTTCCAGGCTGTCGATGACGCCCTGGAGGTTCTGGAGCTGGCCCTTCACGTCGGTGAAGGCGGTGGTGATGTCGTCCTGCAGACTCTTGAGATTGCTGTCATTGACCTTCTGGACTGCCATGAGCCTCTCCCTCTGTCCGGGTCTGTGGTCTTGCGTGGGTGTGGTGCTGGTTCAGGTGTTGCGCCGGCGGCGGGCCACGAAGAGCCCCGCCCCGCCGAGGAGGGCCACCGCGGCGACGGCGCCGCCGATGAGGTAGCCGGTGTCGCTGTCGCCGGCATCCGCGGTCTGGGCTGTGCCGGTGGAGCCGGCGAGGGCCGGTTTGTCGCTGGGGGAGCCGGACTCCGGCTTCTCGGCCGAGCCCTCGGAGGGCTTGGGGGTGGCGGCGGCGGGCTTGCCGCCTACGCGCTCACCGGTGTCGGGGCTGACGTCGGGGTCGCCGGGCTTGCCGAGGCCGCGGGTGAGGTGGGCGTTGGGGCGGACGACGCCATGGCCGACGTACTTGCTGATGGAGCCCGGCTTCCAGTTCTCGCCCCGGCCGGCCGACTCGAACATGACCCGGAGGACCTGGTTGCCGGTCCAGTCCGGGTGCTTGGACCAGATGAGGGCGGCGGTGGCGGAGGCGAGGGCGGAGGAGGCGCTGGTCCCTTGGCGGATGCAGTACTGGGTGAGCGAACCATCGCACCAGCCAGGCATATCCGCCCCCGGGGCCGCGATGTCCGTCCTGTCAGAATGGGTGGAGAAGTCCGCTACTCGGCCCTCGGAGTTGGTCGCCGCCACGGCCACCGTTTCCCGGTAGTAGGCCGGATAGGACGGCTTGTTGCCCTTCTTCGCCTCATTGCCGTTGCTGGCGAAGACGAGTTTCCCCTTGGCTCGCGCGCCCTTGATGGCTTCAAGAAGATCATCGTCGACGTACTCGCTGCCCATGGACACGTTGATGATCTGGGCGTCACTGCCAGCGGCGGCTTGCACGGCTTGGGCCAGGCCCTCGGTGTTGACTTTTCCATACCGCTTTTCCGCCACGCGGTCCGCGACCCGGTAGGGAATGATCTTCGCCCCTGGGGCGAGGCCCTGGAGACCTCCGCCCTTGCCCGTGCCGGCGATCAACTCGGCCATGGACGTTCCGTGTCCGTCCATGTCGTCGGTCTCGTCGCCCTCTACACCGGAAAAGTCCTTGCCGGGGAGGACCTGCCCCTTGAGGGAGGAGGTCGAAGGGTTCACGCCACCGTCCACCACGGCGACCGTGATGCCTGCGCCCGTGCTCCTCTTCCAGATTTCGTCCACGTGCATGGCGTCCAGGTACCACTGACGCGCCTGCGGGTCGGAGACGGGCTCAGCGGCGTTGGCCGTGCCACTCACCCCTCCGATGCAGACTGCCGCCGCTGCCACGCCGGGAAGCACGCGGTTTCGGACTCGCAGCCCGCGCACTCCACTCGTTACTGGCGTCATGCTGACTTCCGACCTTCCACCATGCCTAGTCGATCACCGGCGGGACGACGTTTCGACGCCTGGCCGCCCAGTTCTCTTCGTCCTCTGCCAGGTACTCCGGACGGGGCGACTCGTTACGGTTCTGCCCCTCGTCCCGCTTACCGCGGCGGCTCCCGCGCGAGCCGCCGCCAAGCGCGCCGGCGGGTTGGCCCGCGGTGCCACCGCGAGGAGTGCCCACGACCCCGTTGACACTGGGCGTGCCTCGGCCCGTCTGGCGAGAGCCAGCTCCCGGCTGCTGCGTGCCGACGACTCCGTTGAAGCCGGGCCGGGATGTAGTGGAGCGTCCCGTCGGGGCGGTTCCTCCGCCGATGACTGTGCCTCTGGGGATGCGCTGACCTCCGCTGCCGGTGGCGGAACGCTGCTGCGGAGTGCCTCCGACGATCCCGCTCTGGGCGGCCCGTCCAGCGAAGGAGCCGGTGCCCGGCCGTCCGCCAGCACCTGGGCTCGTGACCCCACCGACCCGTCCTCCAGTGGAGGACTGGCCGGTGCCGCCGAGGGTTCCCGGGCGGCCACCGGAAGTCGTTCCGGCCGCTCGACCGGCAGGACCGTGGCTACCGGTGGTGCTTCCGGCACGTCCGGCCCCGGAAGAGGATCCGCCACCGCCCGCACCCGAAGCTCCTACGGGGCGGCCCGTAGTGCCTGCTACCCGACCGGTCGTGGCTCCCTTGGCACCGGCTCCGCCTACCGAAGGAATGACACCGGGGCGCCTGCCGCTCATGGTCCCCGTCGCCTTCGGGGCCGTTCCCGTGACGCCCTGCGGCAGGCCGCCGCCGACCGGCGCGATGGGGCCTTGCGGCGACGGTGTGGTGCCGGTGGTGATCGGCGGCGCGCCGTTGGGGAGCGTCTGCACGGGAGGCGTGGCCGGCGGCGCGATGCTGTTGATCTCCGTACGCGTGCCGCTGCCGTTCGGCGCATCGATCGCCTTGTCGGTGATCTCGGTCCG
Source organism: Streptomyces solincola (assembly GCF_002982015.1). Taxonomy (GTDB): domain Bacteria; phylum Actinomycetota; class Actinomycetes; order Streptomycetales; family Streptomycetaceae; genus Streptomyces; species Streptomyces solincola. Next base: position 2,590 of record NZ_PVLV01000501.1, on the reverse strand, counting down.
CGGTGTGCCATCACTCGAAGCGGTGACGTCCGTGCGCGCCGCACCGGACTGGGCGGGTGACGCTCCCGACAAGCTTGACTCAGAGCGGCCTGAGGCGGACGAGTCGCCGTACTCTCGGCCGCCCGTCGGCTGCGGTACGTCCACACTCAGCGGCTTAGGCGGCGGAGGCGGCTGCTGGCCGGCCAGGGTGCTCTCGGACACCGCGTAGAAGGACGCCAGACGGTTCATCTGGTTGATGGCCTCCTGGCGGTCCTTCTCGACCTGGAGGGCCTTTTGGTAGTCCTCGTTGTCCTGGGTCCGCTCCGGCACGGCGAAGTCGTCCGGTTTCTTCTGGACGAGTCGGCCGTCGCGCGGGGGCTTGGAGTTGCGGACGGAGGTCAGGCCCTCGCCCGCGACCTTCATCTGCGCGCCCGCCGCGTTGGCGAAGTCTCCCAGGGCGTAGGCATAGGTGGTGAGCTGCTTCCCGTAGCGGCGGAACTCCTCGGCACCCTCGCCTTCCCACTCGGTGGTGCCCACGCAGCCGTCGAGGGCCTTCGCGGCGTCGTTGAGAGCTTTGGTGACGTTCTCCAGGTTCGTCCCGGCGTTGGCCAGCTCGGCCGGGTTGGCGCTGTCCAGGAAGTCGAGCATGGCGTTGAGCGGCGCGCCCTCGAAGTCGGAGCGGCCGGTGCCGCCTCCGAGGCCGAACGGCATGATGGTCCGGAGGGTGTTGAGAGCATCAGTGACGTAGTGCACCGTCTGCACGTTGCCGTCGACGACGTCCTGCTGTGCCGTTTCCTGGTCGTAGCGCTGCTGGGGACTCGGCGACTCGGGCTGCTTGGCATCAGACATCGACGGTCACCCCATGTCCTTCGTCACGTCGGTCGCGTCCGTGTGGTCGGACTTCTTCTGAGCGTCCTGCGCCTTGCCCCACTCCGCATCCAGCCGCGTCCGGATCGTGTGGAAGCTCTGCCGCGTGTCCTCGTCCACGTTCTGGTAGCCGACGTTCGCGGCGTGGACGCCCAGGCGGTAGAGCTCGATCTGGTCGCCGAGGGACTTGGACAGGTCGACCAGTGCTTTGTGGACCCGGTTGTACTGCGCGTAGAAGCCGTCCGCCTCGGCGAAGGGGAGGCCGGTGCCGAAGGAGCCGCGGGTCACGGTCTCCGCGGCGATCTTGGCGCTGCCGCCCGGGCCGCCGGTGAAGTCGGTGAGAAGTGCGTCGACGTCGTTCTTGAACTTCTCCAGGGCGTTCACGCCCTTGTGCAGGTCACTGCCCACGACCGTCCCCCTCACCCGTCGTGTCGAGCACGATGCCCGTTCCTCCCCGTTTGCTTCTGCTGTTGTCGCTGTACCTACAGGTCACTCTATCCACCGGGTACGACAAGCCCAAGGACCCCTCTGGTCACCGACGTTCTCATGGGTGCGACTGCAACACATCCGTTTATGTACTCAGTTCGAGCGCCGGCGGCGGGCGTCGCGGGTGGCGACGGCGGCGCCGGAGACGGCTGCGACCAGGACGGCGCCGCCGACGGCGACGTAGGTGGCGAGGCGGGCGTTGCGCTGGTCGGGGGTCTCGCCGAGGTGGTACTCGCCGGGAGTGGGCGCCTCCGCTCGGGTGAGGCCCTCGTGGGCGACGGGGCGCTCGATGGGGGCGTCGTCCTCGGTGAGGGCGCGGACGGGGTCGACGACGCCCCAGCCGACGAGCCGGTCGTGGCCGTCGGTGGAGCGCTCGGCGGTCTGCTGGATCTGGGCCACGATCTGGCGCTGGGTCCAGTCCGGGTGCTTGGCCTTGACCAGGGCGGCCAGTCCGGCGACGTACGGCGCGGCGAAGCTGGTGCCGTTGTCGGCGCAGTGCCCGCCCAGGGGGACCGTGGTGATCATGTCGACGCCGGGGGCGGCGACCCCGACGAAGTCACCGGACTGGGAGAACTGGGCGCGCTCGTTGTTGCGGTCGGAGGCGGCGACGGCCAGGACGCCCGGGTAGGAGGCGGGGTAGGTGCGCTTGACGTTCCCGCCGAGGCCGTCGTTGCCGGCGGAGGCGACGACGACGACGTCGGCGGCGAGGGCGGCGTCGACGGCGTCCTTCAGTTCGGGTGCCGGCTCGACGGCGTTGGCGGTGTCCTGGGAGATGTTGATGACGTCGGCCTTCTCCTTGACCGCGTGCCGGATGGCGGCGGCCAGGGTCTCGGCGGTGCCGTTGCCGTCGGCGTCGTTCTGCTGGATGGGGATGATCCGGGCGTCGGGCGCGAGGCCGGTGAAGCCGGTGCCCTTGGCGGGGCGGGCGGCGATGATGCCGGCGACCTTGGTGCCGTGGCCGACGGTGTCGGTGGTGCCGTTCTCCTTGCCCCGCTTGATGGGGAAGCCGTTGGCGTCCTTCGCCTTCTTCGGGATGAGGTTGATGCCGCTGCCGGTGTCGACGGCCTTGGTGAGCTGGGGGTTCTTGACGTCCACGCCGGTGTCGATGACGGCGACCCGGACGTCCTCGCCGGTGGACTGCTTCCACACCTCGTCCATCAGCACCCGTTGCAGGGCCCAGGGCCGCCCCTCGTACGGCTTGTTGGGGAAGGTGCACTGCTGGGGGGTGTCGGCGGACGCGGCGGGGGCGGAGAGGAGG
>NZ_PVLV01000500.1 GCF_002982015.1 Streptomyces solincola | reverse complement strand
CGGCGCGCGCCCCCGCCCCCGTACCCCCTCCCTGGCACCATCCGCGCCATGACGACGACCGACCCCCGGGCCACCGCGGCCGCGCTGCTCCCCCTCGTCGGCGGCGCGGCCAACGTGGCCTCCGTCGCCCACTGCATGACCCGCCTCCGCCTCGGGCTGCGGGACCCCGCGCTGGTCCGCGACGCGGAGGTCCGCGCGCTGCCGGCCGTGCTGGGCGTGGTGGAGGACGAGGCCACCGGCACCTACCAGATCGTGCTGGGCCCCGGCACGGTCGCCCGGGTCACCCCCGCGTTCGAAGCACTCGTCGAAGCCGCCCCCGACGGTCCCGCCGCCACCGGTCCGGCGGCCCTCGGCGACGGCGCCGCCGCGCAGGGGCTCGCGGCCCGCGGGGAGGCCATCCGGGCCGGGCAGCGGGCCCGCAACGCCACCCCCGTCAAGCTGCTGCTCCGCCGGATCGCCGCCGTCTTCGTCCCGCTGATCCCCGCCCTCATCGGCTGCGGGATCGTCGCCGGGCTCACCGGACTGCTGGTCAACCTCGGCCGGCTGCCCGGCCTGACCCCCGCGCTGGCCGCCACCGCCTCCGGCTTCATGGCGCTGATCGCCGTCTTCGTCGGCGTCAACACGGCCAAGGAGTTCGGCGGGACGCCGGTCCTCGGCGGCGCGGTCGCCTCGGTCGTCGTCTTCCCCGGCGTGGCGAAGGTCGAGGTGTTCGGCCAGCAGCTCGCCCCCGGCCAGGGCGGGGTGCTCGGCGCGCTGGCCGCCGCCGCGCTCGCCGCGGCCGTCGAGAAGCAGTGCCGCCGCCGCGTCCCCGAGGCCCTGGACGTCCTCCTCACCCCCACCATCACCGTCCTCGTCTCCGGCCTGGCCACCCTCTACGGGCTGATGTACGCGGCCGGGGCGGTCTCGACGGCCATCGGCGCCGCCGCCGACACGCTGCTGGCAAGCGGCGGCGCGGTCGCCGGCGGCGTGCTCGGCGGCCTGTTCCTGCCGCTGGTGATGCTGGGGCTCCACCAGGCCCTGATCCCCATCCACGCCACGCTCATCGAGCAGCAGGGCTTCACCGTGCTGCTGCCGATCCTCGCCATGGCGGGCGCGGGCCAGGTCGGCGCGGCCGCCGCGGTGTACGTACGGCTGCGCCACGACACCGCCCTGCGCCGCACCATCCGCTCGGCGCTGCCCGCCGGGCTGCTCGGCGTCGGCGAGCCGCTGATCTACGGGGTGTCGCTGCCGCTCGGCCGGCCGTTCGCCACCGCCTGCGTGGGCGGGGCGTTCGGCGGCGCGTTCACGGGACTGTTCGGGATGCTCGGCGACCCGGTCGGCGCGACCGCGATCGGCCCCTCCGGTTGGGCGCTGTTCCCGCTGCTGGACGGCGGATCCGGCCTGACCGCCACGACGGTCGCGGTGTACGCGGGCGGGCTGCTGACCGGTTACGCGACGGGGTTCGCCGCCACGTACCTCTTCGGGTTGAAGGGGCTCACGACCACGGGCGCAGCGGCCTCAGCCGGGACGGCCGGCGACCCCGGGGAGGCCGGCGCGGCAGCGGGGTCCGCCCCGGCCTCCCGGGCCCCGTCGGTCACGTCCTCGCCGCCTGCTCCCGGATCGTGACGCGCCCCTTCCTGATGGTCGCCAGGCGGGGCGCGCGGCGGGCCAGCGCGGTGTCGTGGGTGACCATCACGAACGTCAGCCCGCTGTCCTCCCACAGCTTCTCCAGCAGGTCCATGATCTCGTCCCGGGTGGACTCGTCGAGGTTGCCGGTCGGCTCGTCGGCGAGCAGCACCGCGGGCGACTTCACCAGCGCGCGGGCGATCGCGACGCGCTGCTGCTGACCGCCCGACAGCTCGTCCGGCAGATGGCCGCGCCGCTCGCCGAGGCCAACCGAGGCCAGCACCTCCCCGGCCCGCTCGCGCCGGTCGCGGGCCCGCAGCCCGAGCGGGACCAGCGCGGTCTCCACGTTCTCCTGGGCGGTGAGCGTGGGCACCAGGTTGAAGCCCTGGAAGACGAAGCCGATCTTCTCGGCGCGCACCCGGGTCAACCGCGACTCGGGCAGGGTGGCCAGGTCCACGCCGTCCAGCAGCACGCTGCCCGCGCTCGGCCGGTCGAGCCCGCCGAGCATCTGAAGCAGGGTGGACTTGCCGCCGCCGGTCGGGCCCTGGATGACCAGGCGGCCGCCGTCCTCGATGGCCAGGTCCACGCCGTCCAGCGCCTGCACGGTGGCCTTGCCTCGCCGATAGCGCTTGGTCACGCCACTGAGCTGGTACATCTGTCGACTCCTGTCGTACGAAGGGGGTTGCGGAGGCGGGCCCGGTCAGGCGATCCGGCGCAGGGCGTCCGCCGGCCGCAGCCGGGAGGCCCGCCAGCCGCCGAACGCGCCCGCGACCAGTCCGCCGGCCACCGCGAGGCCCACCGCCAGGCCGATCACGCCCGGCGACACCGGTGCGGTCAGCGCGATGTCCACCGCGCGCCCCGCCGTCTGGCGGGCCGGGCCGCCGCCGAATCCGCCCCCGGGGCCGCCGGTTCCCGCGGGCCCGCCCGACTCGGCGGTGAGCGTCGGCCCGAAGGCGGTGACCGCCCAGGCCCCGGCCAGGCCGAGGCCGATGCCGAGCGCGCCGCCGATCAGGCCGTTCACCAGCGCCTCGCCCACGACCTGACGGGTCACCCGCCCGCCGCGCCAGCCCAGCGCCTTCAGCGTGCCGAACTCCCGCACCCGCCGGCCGACCGCCGAGGAGGTCAGCAGCCCGGCCACCACGAAGGCGGCGGCCAGCACGATCGCCGACAGCCAGCGGCCCACCCCGGAGGCCAGGTCGGCGGCGGTGGACAGCGAACCGGAGACCGTGTCCGCGAGGTCGGCGGAGGTGGTGACCGTGGTGTCCGGGACGTTCTCCTGCACGGCCGCCTTCACGGCATCGATCTGCTGGGAGTCGGTGGCCCGGACGTAGACCGTGGTCACCTTCCCCTTCGCGTCGGCGAGCGTCTGCGCCTGCTTCAGCGGCACGTACACGTTGGCGGCGGCGTCCCCGCTGTGCGCGGTCGCGATGCCGATGACCGAGTACTCCGTACCGGAGACGGTCAGCTCGCCGCCGACCTTCAGCTTCTGCTCCTTGGCGTACGCGCTGTCCAGGACGGCGACCTCGGCGTCGGTCTCGCCGGTCGTGAACGTCCGGCCCGAGGTGATCCGCGAGGAGGTCAGCGGGCCGAGTCCCGGCCGGGCCACGTCGGTGCCGAAGAGGGTGTACGAGTCGACGTCGAACGCCGCGCCGCCGCCCCGCACCCGGTCGCCGCCGCCCCCTCCGTCCCGGCCTCCGCCCGGCGGGGCTTCACCGGGCTGGACCTCGCCCCGGGTGAACCGCCCGTCCACCTTCATCACCCGCGCGCTGAGCCCGCCGACCGCGTCGGCGACCCCGTCCTGCGCGGCGACCTTCGCCACGGTGGAGTCGGCGAGGGACTGGAAGCCCTGCACCATGACCATGTCCGAGCTCTGGTCGCTGTCGTCGCCGCTCTCCTTCGCGTCGAACTCGAACCGCGGGCGCCGCTGCGTCTGCCCCTCGCCGGGCGGCTCGGCGGCCTTGGTGACGGTCATGTCGGTGCCCAGCCCGTACAGCGACTGGAGCACCTTCCCCTGGGCCTGGCTCATCCCCGCGGAGACCGCGCCCACGACGATGACGAGCGCGATTCCCAGCGCCAGTCCGGAGGCGACGACGAGCGCCGCCTTCCTGCGACGGCGCAGCTCGCGCCGGAGGTAGGTGAAGAACATGGCGTGAAGCTACGGACGGCTCGTGATGGGGGGTTGAGGCCGCCGTGAGAGCCCCATGAGAAGCATCCGCGGCCCGCGCCGCCCCGCTACTCGCCGGCCCCCGCCCGCACGCCGGTGATCGCCGTCCGCGAGGCCACGTTCAACTTCCGCATGATGCTGGCCACATGGTGCTCAACCGTCCGGGGCGACAGCACCAGGCTCTCGGCGATGTCGCGGTTGGCGCGGCCCTGGGCGACCAGGCGGGCCACCTCCTGCTCGCGCGGCGAGAGCCGGTCGCCGTAGCCGAGCCGGCCGCGCCGGTGGGTGGTGACCACGTCGTGGCGGCGCAGCAGCCGGTGGCAGCGGGCCACGTCCCAGCGCGCCCCCAGCGCCTGGTACAGCCCCACGACCCGGTGCAGGGTGTCCACCGCCTCCTCCCGCGCGCCGCCCAGCAGGCAGCGCCCCCGGGCCTCGGCCGCCCGGGCCGCGTCGAACGGCCGGCTCAGCCGCCGCCACTGCCGCTCCGCCTCCGCCAGCAGCTCACCGGCCTCCGCGCACCGGCCCTCCGCCTCGGCCAGCAGCGCCCGGGCCGCGGTCAGCGCCGCCCGGGCGGCCGGGGCGTCCCGGTCCTCGGTCCCGGCCGCGAAGTCGGCCACCAGCCGGTGCGCCCGCCCGGTCTGCCCGGCCGCGCCCAGCGCCTCCACGGCGGTGGGCACGATCTCGCCGCCCCACACCCAGCCGCCGGTGCGCTCCAGCTTCCGCAGCACGTCGTCCACCGCCTCGGCGGCCTGCCCGGGGCGGTCCGCCTCCAGGTGGACGCGGGCCAGCGCGGCGGCCGACGCGGTGAGGATGACCCCGGTGTCGTAGCGGGTGGTACCCGCCGCCTCGGCGAGGTCCCGGCGGGCCCGGGGCACGTCGCCCAGCACGTGCAGTGCGGTCAGCCCGCGCACCAGCGTGGCCTCCGCCGTCAGGTCCGGTATCTCCCGGTAGTGCCGGGCCGTCGCGTCGGCGTCCTCGTGCAGCCCCTCCCAGCGCCCGGCGTGCCAGTCGATGACCAGCCTGGCGGTCTCGCCGAGCCCCTCCACGTACGGGCTGCTGGAGTCGGCGAGCCCGGCCGCGGCCCGGTCCAGGTAGCTGCGGGCCCGGTCCGCGTACCCCAGGGCGACGGCGGCGTGCGCCAGGTTGGTCCAGCCGCGGGCGAAGTGCGCGGCCTCCATGGCGGACCGGGCCGGGCCGCGCAGCGCGTCGGCGGCGGCCCAGGCCCTCGTGTCGCCGAGCAGCATCAGCGCGGTGGCCCGGTTGGCGGCGATCGCGGCCCGCGCCACCGGGTCGGTCACCCGGTCGGCGAACGCCTCGGCCCGCTCCAGCCACGCCTGGTGGCGGGTGATCGGCCAGCCCTTGATGGAGGGGATGGCGGCCACCACCATCGCCCGGGCGGCGGTCTGCGGGTCGGAGACCTCCAGGTCGGGGATGGCCAGGGCGACCTCGTTGAGGCTGTCCAGCGCGCCGCCGCTCTGGTTGCGCAGCACCACGCTCAGGTGCAGCCGGATCTCGCCGCGCAGCCGGGGCGGCGGGTCGTCCTCGTCCAGCACCCGGCGCACCGCCTCGACGACCGGCTCCCCGGCCCGCGCCAACTGCGCGGTGCGCGCGAGCTTGGCGGCCGTCCGCACCCGCCCCCCGGCCCGCGGGTCCTCCTCCACCGCCCGGGTGTACATCCGGGTCGC
>NZ_PVLV01000004.1 GCF_002982015.1 Streptomyces solincola | reverse complement strand
GCCGAGAAGCCGGCTCCGGTGGCCGACGCGAGGCCGACAGCGCTCGGCGACGCTAAGCCGACCGCAGCCGACGTGGCGTCACCCGCCGCTGCCGGCTTGGCGTCGTCGACTGCGGTCGGCTTAGCGTCGTCGAGCGCTGTCGGCGTCGCGTCGGCCACCGGAGCCGGCTTCTCGGCGGCGACCGGCTCTGCGCCAGAGGACGACTCGTCGCCCGGGGCCGACTCCTCGACGCCCGGAGCCGGCTTCCCGGCCTTCGGGGTCTGCTCGGTGCGCACCGCCGGGGCGCCGCCCTTGACCAGCTTGCCGCTCTTTCCCGCTGACGCCGGCGCAGTCTTCTCCGCTGACGCCGGCGCGCTCTTCTCCTCTGGCGCGCGGTCATCGCCGGAACTGCCGGAATCGGAGGCTCCGGTCCCGGCATCCGGCCCCGCGGTGGGGTTTGCCGACCCCGGAGTTGCATCGGCAGGTCCCTTGGAAGCCGGGTCCGGGGCCTCATCCGGGGTCACGTCCCCGGCCTCGCCCCTGGCTCCGCCCTGCGCCTCGTCCGCCGGCTTGCGGGCCGGGTCGGGGGCGGGGGTCGCCCCGCCCTCGGGGTCCCGCTCGGTCCCGGACGCGTCCGCGCCCCCGGCGGTGGCGCCCAGCTTCATCGTGGCGTCCTTGGCCGGCTTGGAGTCCCGCTGCGATGGGACCTTGCGGGGCGCTTCCGCGCCCGACTCGCCCTTGTCACGCTGAGGTTCCCGAGCCGCCCTGCGCGACTGCTCCGCTCCCGACATGCGTCCCCTCTGCGATTCCCTGATCCTCGCCCGCGCCTGCCGCATCCGCGCGATGCGGTAACCCGCCCTGGAAGAACCTCCATTGTCACCCACTCGGGGACTGGTGTTTCTCCCGGGTCCGTCAGCTCCGTTGTACGGCCGGGACGTCCGGACCGCCAGGCCCCCTGCCCGGATACGGGCAGAGGGGCGGGCCGGTTCAGGGGCCGCCCGCCTCCGGCCGGGGCGGGTGGCCGGGGCTACAGCGGCACGATGTCCGGGGCGCCCAGGCGGGCCGCGTCCGCGGTGAGGTCGTCGGGCTGGCGCTGCGACTCCCGCTCGGCCTCCACCCGCTTCTCGTAGTGCTCCACCTCCCGGTCGATCTGGTCCTGGTCCCAGCCGAGCACCGGGGCCATCAGCTCGGCGGCTTCGCGGGCGCAGCGGGTGCCGCGGTCGAAGGTCTCGATGGAGATGCGGGTGCGGCGGGTCAGCACGTCGTCCAGGTGCCGGGCGCCCTCGTGCGAGGCGCCGTAGACGATCTCGGCGCGCAGGTAGTCCTCGGCGCCGGTGAGCGGTTCACCGAGGCTCGGGTCGGCGGCGATCAGCTCCAGGAGCTGCTGCGCCAGCGAGCCGTACCGGTTGAGCAGGTGTTCGACGCGGACCACGTGCAGCCCGGTGCGGGCGGCGGTGCGGGCGCGGGCGTTCCACAGGGCGCGGTACCCCTCGGCTCCGATCAGCGGCACGTCCTCGGTGACGCAGGCCGCCACCCGGCTGTCGAGGGCGTGCACGGCGGCGTCCACCGCGTCCTTGGCCATGACCCGGTAGGTGGTGTACTTGCCGCCGGCGACGACGACCAGTCCGGGCACCGGATGGGCCACGGTGTGTTCGCGGGAGAGCTTGCTGGTGGCGTCGGACTCGCCGGCCAGCAGGGGGCGCAGCCCGGCGTAGACGCCTTCGACGTCGTCCCGGGTGAGCGGGACCGCGAGCACGCTGTTGACGTGCTCGAGGAGGTAGTCGATGTCGGCGCTGGAGGCGGCCGGGTGGGCCTTGTCCAGGTCCCAGTCGGTGTCGGTGGTGCCGACGATCCAGTGCCGGCCCCAGGGGATGACGAAGAGGACCGACTTCTCGGTGCGCAGGATCAGTCCGGTGGTGGAGTGGATGCGGTCCTTCGGCACCACCAGGTGGATGCCCTTAGAGGCGCGGACGTGGAACTGGCCGCGCTCGGCGATCAGCCCCTGGGTGTCGTCGGTCCACACGCCGGTGGCGTTGACCACCTGCTGGGCGCGCACCTCGTACTCGCCGCCGCCCTCGACGTCCTGGACCCGGGCGCCGACCACCCGCTCGCCCTCGCGCAGGAAGCCGATGACCCGGGAGCGGCTGGCGACCTGGGCGCCGTAGCTGGCGGCGGTGCGCACCAGCTCGACCACGAAGCGGGCGTCGTCCATCTGGGCGTCGTAGTACTGCAACGCTCCGACCAGGGCGTCCTTGCGCAGGGCGGGCGCGACCCGCAGCGCGCGCCGCCGGGAGAGGTGGCGGTGCACGGGCAGGCCGCGGCCGTGGCCGGAGGAGATGGACATCGCGTCGTACAGCGCGACGCCGGAGCCGGCGTAGAGCCGCTCCCAGCCGCGGTGCTGGAGGGGGTAGAGGAAGGGCACCGGTTTGACCAGGTGGGGGGCGATCTTCTCCAGCAGCAGTCCGCGCTCCTTGAGGGCCTCGCGGACCAGGGCGAAGTCCAGCATCTCCAGGTAGCGCAGGCCGCCGTGGATGAGCTTGCTGGACCGGCTGGAGGTGCCGGAGGCCCAGTCGCGCGCCTCGACCAGGCCGGTCGACAGGCCCCGGGTGGCCGCGTCGAGCGCGGTGCCGGCGCCCACCACCCCGGCGCCGACGACCAGTACGTCCAGCTCGCGCTCGGCCATGGCCGCGAGCGCCTCTGCGCGCTCGGCGGGCCCCAGTGTCGCTGTCCTCACCGCTGCCTCCCGTCGGTTCTGCGCCGCCCGCGGCCCCTCGGCCCGGTCGTGCATCTGCCCGGCCGTACGTCTGCCCGGCCGTACACCTGCCCGGTCATACGTCTGCCCGTCCTGGCGGTCGGTCGCGCGCCGCGGCGTACGCCAGTGATCGGGCTCACATTCGATGATGGACCGCGCCTCAGACTTCAGCCACCGGCTGGGGTCGCGGCCTGTGGACAACCCCGCGTAATGAGCGCGCCTGTGGACAACTCGGCGCGGCGACCCTCCGCGTACGGCACCATCGGCGCCGTGCCGGGGTGCGGACGGATCGGCGGACCCGGCGCGGCCGGGTTCAACACTCCGGATCTTCGGCACGGTAATGCCGCATAACGGTCATATTTACGCCTAGTCTGACATTGCGTCGCACTCGTTCTGGTCACAGGGCTTGCGCGGCTCGTCCACTCCGGTTATCGGCTCACCGGCCACAGGGAAGGACGGCATCACCCCATGCCCGCAGACCTCGCCGTCATCGGCCTCGGCCACCTCGGCCTGCCCCTCGCCCAGGCCGCCGCAGCCGCCGGCATCGACACCATCGGCTACGACACCGACCCCCGGGCCGTCGCCGAGCTGGCCGCCGGGCGACCCCCGGTCGACGGTTCGCTGACCGCGCCCGCCATCCGCCGGATGCTCTCGGGGGGTTTCCGGCCCACCACCGACCCGGCCGAGCTGGGCCGCGTCCGCACCGCCGTCATCTGCGCGCCCACACCGCCCGCGCCCGGCGGCGGACCCGACCTCACCGCGCTGACCGAGGCCGCCCGCGCGCTCGCCGCCCGACTGCGCCCCACCACCACCGTGCTGCTGGAGTCGCCGGTGCACCCCGGCACCACCGAGGAGCACCTGCTGCCGCTGCTCGAAGAGGGCTCCGGGCTGCGCGCCGGGCGGGACTTCCACCTCGCCTACTCCCCCGGCCGCCTCGACCCGGGCGAGCGGGCGCGCGGCTACGCGCACACCCCCAAGGTCATCGGCGGCCTCACCCCCGCCTGCACCGAGTCGGCGGCCGCCTTCTACGGCCGCCTCGCCGACAAGGTGGTCCGGGCCCGCGGCACCCGCGAGGCCGAGACCGTCCGGCTGCTCGAGACCAACTACCGGCACGTCAACATCGCCCTGGTCAACGAGATGGCGGTGCTCTGCCACGACCTGGGCGTGGACCTGTGGGACGTCATCCGGTGCGCCGAGACCAAGCCGGCCGGCTTCCAGGCGTTCCGCCCCGGCCCCGGCGTCGGCGGCCACGGCGCACCGGTGGACACCCTGCCCGGGCAGCGCCCGCTGCGCCTGGTGGAGCTGGCCGGCCAGGTCAACGAGCGGATGCCGGCGTACGTCGTCCAGCGCTGCGCCACCCTGCTGAACGAGCATGGCAAGTCGGCCCGCGGGGCCCGGGTCCTGCTGCTGGGCGTCACCTACAAGCCGGACCTCGCCGACCAGGCCGGCGCCCCGGCGACCGAGATCGCCGAGAAGCTGGGCGCGCTGGGCGCCCAGGTCGGCTACCACGACCCGTACGTGGCCGACTGGCGGGTGGGCGGGCGGCGCGTGCCGCGGGCCGATTCGCTGTACGAGGCGGCCGCCGCGGCCGACCTGACCGTGCTGCTCCAGCACCACCGCACGTACGACCTCCAGGGGCTGGCGGTCAAGGCCCAGCTCCTGCTGGACACCCGCGGCGCGACCCCGACCGGCGCCGCGCACCGCCTGTGACGGACGGCGGTCCGCGGTCCGCGTACGAGCGCGCGTCGTCAGCGCTTGTGCTGGGCGTCCGCGACGGTGACCTCGACCCGCTGGAACTCCTTCAGTTCGCTGTAGCCGGTGGTGGCCATCGCGCGGCGCAGCGCGCCGAAGAAGTTCATCGAGCCGTCGGGGGTGTGCGAGGGGCCGGCGAGGACCTCCTCGGTGGTGCCGACGGCGCCGAGGTCGACCAGCTTGCCGCGCGGCACGTCCTCGTGGACGGCCTCCATGCCCCAGTGCCGGCCGCGGCCGGGGGCGTCGGTGGCGCGGGCCAGCGGGGAGCCGATCATCACCGAGTCGGCGCCGCAGGCGATGGCCTTGGGCAGGTCGCCGGACCAGCCGACCCCGCCGTCGGCGATGACGTGCACATACCGGCCGCCGGACTCGTCCATGTAGTCGCGGCGGGCCGCGGCCACGTCGGCGACGGCGGTGGCCATCGGGACCTGGATGCCGAGCACGTTGCGGGTGGTGTGGGCGGCACCGCCGCCGAAGCCGACCAGCACGCCGGCCGCGCCGGTGCGCATCAGGTGCAGGGCCGCGGTGTAGGTGGCGCAGCCGCCGACGATGACCGGCACGTCCAGCTCGTAGATGAACTGCTTGAGGTTGAGCGGCTCGGCCGCGCCGGAGACGTGCTCGGCGGAGACGGTGGTGCCGCGGATGACGAAGATGTCCACCCCGGCGTCGACGACCGCCTTGGAGAACTGGGCGGTGCGCTGCGGGGAGAGCGCGGCGGCGGTGACCACGCCGGAGTCGCGCACCTCCTTGATGCGCCGGCCGATCAGCTCCTCCTGGATCGGAGCGGCGTAGATCTCCTGCAGACGGCGGGTCGCGGTGTCCGCCGGGAGATGGGCGATCTCGTCCAGCAGCGGCTGCGGGTCCTCGTAGCGGGTCCACAGCCCTTCGAGGTTGAGCACGCCCAGGCCGCCGAGCTGCCCGATGCGGATCGCCGTCTCCGGGGAGACCACCGAGTCCATCGGGGCGGCCAGGAACGGCAGCTCGAACCGGTAGGCGTCGATCTGCCAGGCGATCGAGACCTCCTTCGGGTCCCGGGTGCGCCGGCTCGGGACGACGGCGATGTCGTCGAACGCGTACGCCCTGCGGCCGCGCTTGCCGCGCCCGATCTCGATCTCAGTCACGATGTGTGGCCTTTCCCTCTACGTCTGCGCCTACCAGTATCCCCGACGCACACGTCAGGGGCGGGCCCCGGCCGCATGCCGGAACCCGCCCCTCCGTGGCGCCCGCGGGGCCTTACCTCTTGCTGCTGTAGTTGGGGGCCTCGACGGTCATCTGGATGTCGTGCGGGTGGCTCTCCTTGAGGCCCGCGGAGGTGATCCGGACGAACCGGCCGTTGGCCTGGAGGTCGGGCACGGTGCGGCCGCCGACGTAGAACATCGACTGGCGCAGGCCGCCGACCAACTGGTGCACGACGGCGGAGAGCGGGCCGCGGTAGGGCACCTGGCCCTCGATGCCCTCGGGCACCAGCTTCTCGTCGGAGGCGACGCCCTCCTGGAAGTAGCGGTCCTTGGAGAAGGAGCGCTGCTCGCCGCGGGACTGCATGGCCCCCAGCGAGCCCATGCCGCGGTACGACTTGAACTGCTTGCCGTTGATGAACAGCAGCTCGCCCGGGGACTCCTCGCAGCCGGCCAGCAGCGAGCCGAGCATCACGGTGTCGGCGCCGGCGACGAGCGCCTTGGCGATGTCGCCCGAATACTGCAGGCCGCCGTCGCCGATGACCGGGACGCCGGCCGCCTTGGCGGCGAGCGACGCCTCGTAGATGGCGGTGACCTGCGGGACGCCGATGCCGGCGACCACCCGGGTGGTGCAGATGGAGCCGGGGCCGACGCCGACCTTGATGCCGTCCACGCCGGCGTCGATGAGCGCCTGGGCGCCGTCGCGGGTGGCGATGTTGCCGCCGATGACGTCCACGCCGGCGTTCGACTTGATCTTGGCGACCATGTCGCCGACCAGCCGGGAGTGGCCGTGCGCGGTGTCGACGACGATGAAGTCGACGCCCGCCTCGATGAGGGCCTGGGCGCGCTCGTAGGCGTCGCCGGCCACGCCGACGGCCGCGCCGACCAGCAGCCGGCCGTCCTTGTCCTTGGCGGCGTTGGGGTACTTCTCCGCCTTGACGAAGTCCTTGACGGTGATGAGGCCCTTGAGGATGCCGCCGTCGTCGACCAGCGGCAGCTTCTCGATCTTGTGGCGGCGCAGCAGCTCCATGGCGTCCACGCCGGTGATGCCGACCCGGCCGGTGACCAGCGGCATCGGCGTCATGACGTCGCGGACCTGCTGGCCGCGATCGGTCTCGAAGGCCATGTCGCGGTTGGTGACGATGCCCAGGAGCTTGCCGCCCCGGTCGGTGACGGGCACGCCGCTGATGCGGAACTTCGCGCAGATGGCGTCGGCCTCGGCGAGCGTGGCGTCCGGGTGGACGGTGATCGGGTCGGTCACCATGCCCGACTCGGAGCGCTTGACCAGGTCGACCTGGTTCGCCTGGTCGGCGATCGACAGGTTGCGGTGCAGCACGCCGACGCCGCCCTGGCGGGCCATGGCGATGGCCATCCGGGACTCGGTCACCTTGTCCATCGCCGCCGACAGCAGCGGGATGTTCACCCGGACGTTCTTGGAGATGTACGAGGAGGTGTCGATCTGGTCCGGGGCCATGTCCGACGCGCCGGGCAGCAGCAGCACGTCGTCGTAGGTAAGCCCCAGCGTCGCGAACTTCTCGGGCACTCCGTCGACGTAAGCGGTCATGACACCTTCCCCTGATGGCCTTGCTCGGTGCGGATGTCCATGCTAACGGGCTGCCGCCGTGTCCCATTCCACGAACAAGATCACCCGGAAGGTTTGGACGTTCACACGTCCGGCCGACAGGCGGCGCGGAGCAGGAGGGCTACTGCTCGGCGAGGGCGCGCAGCCGGCTGAGCGCCCGGTGCTGCGCGACGCGGACGGCGCCGGGGGACATGCCGAGCAACTGGCCGGTCTCCTCGGCGGTCAGCCCGACGGCGACCCGCAGCACCAGCAGTTCCCGCTGCACCTCGGGGAGGTTGGCGAGGAGCCGCTTGGCCCATTCGGCGTCGTCGCTGAGCAGGGCGCGCTCCTCGGGGCCGAGGGAGTCGTCGGGCCGCTCGGGCATCTCGTCGGAGGGGACGGCGGTGGAGCCGGGGTGGCGCATGGCGGCGCGCTGGAGGTCGGCGACCTTGTGGCCGGCGATGGCGAAGACGAACGCCTCGAAGGGGCGGCCGGTGTCGCGGTAGCGGGGCAGCGCCATCAGCACCGCGACGCAGACCTCCTGGGCGAGGTCCTCGACGAAGTGGCGGGCGTCACCGGGGAGGCGGTTGAGCCGGGTGCGGCAGTAGCGCAGGGCCAGCGGGTGCACCCGGGCGAGGAGGTCGTGGGTGGCTTGCTCGTCGCCCTCGACGGCGCGGTGGACGAGCGCTCCGATCGCCCCGTGGGCGGGGGCCTGGGCGGTCGTCGCCTGGGCCGTGCCGGGGACGGCCCCGGCCCCCTGGGACGTGGCCGCCTCGTTGTCGCGCATCGGTCCATGGTGCACCGGCGGCCGCCCGTCCGCCGTACCGCGTCCACCCTGGTGCACCGAAGCGTCTTGAGCAGGCGCGCTCGTCATCTCGTGCGCCCTCCCCTCCCGCTCGATCGACTCGTCCCCGAGGAACTCCACCCTTCAAGGATGCGGCATCGGCGCGGAAACGGATCCCGGCGCTGCGCCGCCCCGTCCGCCGGGCGGCGGACGGGGGCGTCCCGGTCGTGCGTCAGCGCACCAGGCCCCAGCGGAAGCCGAGCGCGACGGCGTGCGCCCGGTCCGAGGCGCCCAGCTTCTTGAACAGCCGCCTGGCGTGCGTCTTCACGGTGTCCTCGGAGAGGAACAGTTCGCGGCCGATCTCGGCGTTGGACCGGCCGTGGCTCATGCCCTCCAGCACCTGGATCTCGCGCGCGGTGAGGGTGGGCGCGGCGCCCATCTCCGCCGAGCGCAGCCGGCGGGGGGCGAGCCGCCAGGTCGGGTCGGCGAGCGCCTGGGTGACGGTGGCCCGCAGCTCGGCGCGGGAGGCGTCCTTGTGGAGGTACCCCCGGGCGCCGGCGGCGACGGCGAGCGCCACGCCGTCCAGGTCCTCGGCGACGGTCAGCATGATGATGCGGGCGCCGGGGTCCGCGGAGAGCAGCCGGCGGACGGTCTCCACGCCGCCCAGTCCGGGCATGCGCACATCCATCAGGATGAGGTCGGACCGGTCCGCGCCCCAGCGGCGGAGGACCTCCTCGCCGTTGGCCGCGGTGGTCACGCGCTCGACGCCGGGCACGGTGGCCACGGCGCGGCGAAGCGCTTCTCGGGCAAGCGGGGAGTCGTCGCAGACGAGAACGGATGTCATGGCCGTCCTCCGCAGCAAATGCGCGTCACCTTGAGCCTCCAGGCTGGTCGTGAATCGTCACCTGTGCGGTTGACGCTCCCGGACACCTGCCCGAGCGCTTTCCGTTTCAACCGCTCCGCACTCTCAACGATGGTCACTCGAAAGAGTTACGGGGTCACTCTCACCGTCCGACACTCTATGTGAGCGAGCCGGTACGGAGGAGAGCGACGCAGGTCACCACTGGTTCACCCGGAGCTATGCCCCATTTAGCTGCTTTTCCTTCACTTTGCCAGTGTCTGTGGCTAGATTCGCAATGAGTCATATTTACATCTACTTAGACAGTAGTTGTAACGTCGAGGCTGTACCGGCCAGGCCATGGCCGCACCGGCCCGCCTCCACCCGCACACCACCGCTCGGGCCTGCGCGAGCGGAGTTCGAGCACCCCGAGCGGGGTTCGAGCACTTCCGAGCACCACCCCCACGTACGCAGAATCGCTCAGCACCGGAACCAAGGGGACATGCGCTATGGCAGATTTCTCCCGCCTTCCCGGACCCAACGCCGACCTGTGGGACTGGCAGCTTCTGGCGGCCTGCCGGGGGGTCGACAGTTCGCTCTTCTTCCATCCCGAGGGCGAGCGCGGCGCGGCGCGGAGTGCGCGCGAGAACTCGGCGAAAGAGGTCTGCATGCGGTGCCCGGTCCGGGCCGAGTGCGCGGCCCACGCGCTGGCGGTGCGCGAGCCGTACGGGGTGTGGGGCGGCCTGACCGAGGACGAGCGCGAGGAGCTGATGGGCCGGGCCCGCAACCGCTTCGCCGCGCCGCC
>NZ_PVLV01000049.1 GCF_002982015.1 Streptomyces solincola | reverse complement strand
CATCTCACGCCGTATCCGCTTCCCCGTTCCGGCTACCGGCGCCGCCGCGCTCCAGGCCCGGCAGGTCGCGCGCCCTGCGCTCAAGCTCATCCTCGGCGCCGGCGAACAGGCCGAACGCCTCAGCCGACGCATCGAGACGTGCCTGGCCGAACTCGTCGCCCTGGCCTACACCGTCACCACCGGCGATGACCTGCTGTGCTCCGTGTGGACCGACCGCGATCACGTCTTCCTCGCCGTCGAGCACGAGCAGGCCCTGCCCAGCGTCCCCAGCGACACGACGATGGGCCTCAGCGTCGTCAAGGCCATCGCCGACGACTACGGAACCCACCGCACCGACACCGGTCACCAGACCTGGGCCGCCATCGTTCGAGGCTGATGCGCAGGTGTTCCCACGGGGAACGCTCCCCCTTCACGCCGCCCACGCCGGCCGAGGAACGGGGTGGTACGGGTCCGACACGTCCCATCCCGCCCACGCAGGATCGATGATCTCTCCGGTCTCCACGTCGACCGCCCCGACCGGCACGAGCCGCAGCACCTGGTCCACTCGCCGGGTCCGCTGCTCGGCCCGCCACCTGCGGTAGTTCAGCCGCTCGCGCACGTGCCGCGCCCTGCGCCGGGCGCCCGCTCCGGCCGTGCCCCGGGCCTCCGCAGCCTCCTGCAACACCTCCTGGTCGGGCATCACACCGGCAGGGCCAGCCAGGGCCGAGACCAGGTAGAAGAGCCCTTCCACCTCTTGGACCAGGCCGTCTTCCACGAGGGCGCTCAGGCGCCGGCCGACCGTCGTGCGGTGCAGTCCCGTGGCCGCCTGGAGATCCTTCTTGCTCTTGCCCTCTTCCTCCTCCAGCAGCGTCAGCAGGCGGGCGCCGTTGGTGCCGTGGCCGTAGCGGTGGAAGGCGTCGTGACCGGCGAGACGGACCAGTGCTCGGGTGTCGGTGTGCACCGGTGACACACGGGGCCCTGCCCCCCCAGCACTACCTGCGGCTGGTGGGTGTGTCGCTCCTGCACCACCTGACTCACCCCGATCCGGGATGACCAGCCGCCACTTCGAACCCTGCTCGGACTTGGCGCCAGACTTCTCCAGCACCAGCCACCCGGCCTTCGTCAGCCGCCGGTTGCTCAGCACTGCCGTCCGCACGGCGCACCCCATCCGCTCAGCCTGCTGCCGCGCAGACAGCTCGTGGTCCAGGCCGCCGCCGCGCTCGCACAGCTCCAGGCGCACGCTGAGGTTCTTCAGGTCGGTCTCCCCGCCCTTCCGCGACAGCCACACCGCGCGCTCCACGGCCCGACGCACCCGCTCCACGGCCTCCCACGCGCTGTGGCGGCAGGTGATGGGCTCCTCCTGCCGGACCCACGTACGCGCCTTCGTGAGCATCCAGGCGAGCTTGCCCTCGGCGAACTCCGGGCCCTTGCGGCGCATGAGCCGGCGGGCCCACTCGCCGCCCGGAGTCGGGGAGTAGAGCAGCGCACGGTAGAAGTCCGCGGGCATCCACTCCCGGCCCGGCTGCGAGGCGCCGGCGGCCAGGGCCATCGTGAGCCGGTAGCCCTCCTCGGCCTCGTTGCGGCCCGGGTAGCGGCCGTCGACGTCGCCTTCGAGGAGCAGCCGGGCGCTGGCCGCGGACAGGCCCTTGGTGATGGACGCGGCGACGTGCGGCGCGATGCGGCGGAGATGCGGCTGCGATGCTCCGCCGATGCGATCCCGATTGAATTGTCGGCGAGTCGCCGGGATGGACTGGCCACGCGCGAGGACGTGCGGCATCATGACTCCGTGCTTCCGGGGCTCCCGAGGGCACAAAAAGGCCCTCAAGGGGGTCGGGTGAGTGAAAACCGCACATATGTGCGGAACCAACGGACCTCGTGCAAGGTCCGAGTAACGAAGCGGCCGGCAGCTCGACGCCACATCGAGTAGGCGGCCTGGAGGACTGGCTTGGACTGGAACCGTCGCCACAACGGAACCGGCGCCTGCGAGCCTCCGGCAGGGACTAGGTCATGACGACCTCCGCAGGGGGAGAGACGGACACGCGAATGCCACGATCGCCCAACTCGTAAGGCAGATCTCCGTCCAGGGGGACAGGGCACGACCAGCAACGACCACCGAACGCACACAGGCCCACCGGATGCCGGCGCACGACGCGCCGCCCGGTGGGCCTACTCGTTGCGTGTCCCCGCCCTCGGGCGGGTACATTGGTGGTCATAGAGACCAGTCCTCGTGTTAGGTCTCCGGGAACTGCCCCGCCGGGTACTCCGCTGCGAAGGTTTGGACGCCTTTGACTTGCAGCCGAGTGGCGGGGCTTTTCCCGTTGTGCGGTCTTTGTGGGCTACCGCCGCGCGCGTTCCGGCATGGAACTCGCATGATCGCAGACGGTAATCGTGGGGACAGACTAGACCTTCTCGTCCCCCGGGCGGGTCATCTTGACGGGCGCGCCGTGTCGGTGAGGGGTAGTCAAGTCGTCTCCCTTCGACGGCCGAACTTCCTGGCGTACCGCTCGGACGCCCCGTCGGCCTGGTACTCGGCCAGCTCCTGGTCCGGGTGGTACGTGACCGGCAGGTCGGTGTCGGTGTCCCAGACGGCCCAGTCCAGCGGCTCGTTCCGGTGCCGATGCCCGTCCTGCGGCCGATGCCGTGCCTCGTACCGCGGCCGGGGCGGCCGGTGGTCGCCGAGGGGGCCGGCCGCGGCGAACAGGCTGCTTATCCGCTGCTCGGTGTCGGGCGACGCGGGCAACGGCTCGGCTCGCATGGGGGAGGAGGGGGGAAGCGGCCACTCGTTGGTGTCGATCCCCACCTCCGCGAGTTCGGGCAGGGGCGTTCTGGTGCTGCGCGCCATCAGGTAGGTGCGCTGCTCCTCGCTGGTGCCGGTGCGCCGCTCGCCGAGAGCGACGTGCACCTCCACCAGCTCGTGCACAATCTCCTTCGCCGTGTCCAGGTCGCCGGCTCTTCGGGCCTCGACCAGTCGAAGGAGCGCGCGCTCGCGCCAGGCCGTGATGCCTTCCGCCTCCGTCATCCGTTCGTCCCGACTCGTATCGCTGGGCGGCGTGGGGACCGCCCGTGGGTTCGTCCGCAGATGAGGACTCGCGGACGCCTGTCTTGGTTGCAGCACCGACCGTGTTGATAACCGGCCCCAGGCCCCCTTGCGCTGCTGAGTCTTTTCAATGCGCGAGGGCGGGGCCGCGCTTGCGCGCGGGCGCCTAGGAAAAGCGGGCCTGGGGCCGGTTATCAAATGTCCACGGGTCCGTGCCGTCTGGGACTTCACGGTAGTGGAGCCCCTGCTGGGGGCCCTCACGGGGAGGGGCGCAGCCGGGCGGAGGGCAGCGGGTGGCGGGCGACCCGCATGAACAGGGTCTCGTCGCCCTTGCGGTTGATCGTGATCGAGCCGCGGCGGCGGCCGGCGCGGAGCACCCTCTCCGCTTCCTCGGCGGACAGGCCGAGTGCGCGCGCCAGTTCCTCGGCGCTCAGCCACCGTTGCCACGGCAGCCGGTTGATCCGGTGTGCCACGGGGGCGCCGTTCATGGCGTCCTCCTCCTCGCAGGGTTGCACCCAGGTTGCTCATCCCCGGGCATGACCACACACCCTAGTGCACACCACGTCCGGGCGGGAGCATGCGACGTGGATCACGGCATGTCGGTGTGGATTCGGGACAGACGAGACGCGAGCGAACGTCTTGTAACAGTTGCGTAACTGGACTACCCGGCGCACAGGGTTTGCTCAGCGGACGGCAAGGGATCTTCGTCCTGAATTGCCCATGTCCGAAGTGGGATGAACCGCGTGGTTCCTATCCAAGGGCACTTTTGCCACACAGGCACGGTTTTCGATCTGACGTGCGATTTCATAGTGGCGAATCGCTTCACGGCTGTCGGAAGATTGGCTTCCAGAGGCCGATCAAGACCGAAGCGAGGCGGTATGCCCAGGACGCCCAGCACGAGCGAGACCACGTCGTGCGACGGCGAGCCGGGGCCCTCCCTTGAAGCCGCCGCTTCCCGCGCGGCCGGAGACCCCGGCGACAAGGCAGCCCTCGCCGAGCTGTTCAACGGCATGTACGAGCCGGTCGTACGGTTCATGCACGCGCGCATCCAAGACCCGGTCACCGCCGAGGACTTGGCACAGGAAGTCTTCGTCAAGGTTGTACAGAACATTCACACGTACACCGGCGGGGGCATCTACGCCTGGATCTGGTCGATCGCACGCAACGTGTACTCCGACTACTTCAGGCCGATGCGCAACCGCGGCTTCGAGCAGCCCACCGGGGACTTCTGGCACCTCGACGCACCGAGCACCGAGATGGGCCCGGAGGAAGCCGCGGAGTGGAAGGAGCTCCGGAGGGCCATCAAGGGCAAGCTGGACAAACTGTCCGAGGCGCAACACATGGTGCTGGCCCTCCGCATCACCTGCGGGTACTCGACCGCGCAGACTGCGGAGATACTGGGGAAGCCTGTGGGTACGATTCGTGTGTTGCAGTACCGCGCGCTCGCCAAGCTCCGCGGATTGATGCCGGACCGTGACAGCAACCTGGCAATGTATCTGCTGTCTGCCTCCGACCCGGAGCAGCAGGGCGAGCACGCAACGCCAGTGAGGCTGAGGGAGAAGAACAATGTTGGGTCGCAGGGATAGCGCCGTCGCAGCGCAGCTTGACCGCTGCCTGTCCGGCGACGCCGAACCTGAAGGCCCCGAGATACCCGGCCTGATGATGGCCGCCGCCGCTCTCGCGGCGCACCGCCCCATCAGCGAGTCCGGCCGCCGGAACGCCTTCGACGCCATGATGCGCGAAGCCGACCGCCGCGCCCGCCCGACCGCTGGCACCCACGTAGACGACCTCACCGACCCGGGCATCCACGTCCGCGTCGCCCAGGCCGGCCCGCACCTCCGTCTCCGCATCGCGAACATCGAAGAGGTCAGCGATGAGGGCATGGAGGAGATCGCCGGCCGCATCGCCAACCGCCTCGGGCAGAACGCTCCGGACCGCAATCAGTGACCGGAGACACCCAGCAGCTCCGCATCCTCGAAGAGGACATGGGCGCGGACGCCATTACGTTCGAGAACTTTGACGAGGGCGTCACCTACCTGTTCGTGCGTCCCGGGCAGTCCTTCGAGAACGCCGTGAAGGCCGTGCTCAAGGCGTGCCCCGAGATGAAGATGCCGCAGGCGCAGGACCTCGTGCGCACGTACTGCCCGAACATCATCGAGATGAACGAGCGGCTCGGCGTCGACCAGGTCGTGCCGCGCTTCGAGGCCGCGCCGGACGCCGGCGTCGTCCCGCCCGTCCCGATGAAGGTGACCGGGCAGCACCGTCGGCCCCGGCCGCCGCGGTGGGCGAAGGTCGCCGCGGTGGCCGCGCCCGCTCTCGCCGGCGGCATGCTTCTTGCCCACTGGCTCAACCCCAGCCCGAAGGACACCTCCGCGGCGACGTCCGCGCCGGCGATCAGCCAGGACGACAAGGTGGCGGCCGGTACCTACCGCAACCCCACGTTCGAGAAGATCGCCGAGGGCGGCCAGATGAAGTGCGACCCGATGGGGGCGTACGAGGCCAAGTGCGTGGACGCGGACGGCAAGGTGATGTTCAGCGAGGCGTCCGTCGGGACGTCGACCGCCTTCACCTTCTCGTACGACATGGAGAAGATCGGGTTCCGGCTCTTCCCCGACGTGGACTCGGCCGCGGCCTGGGCCGCCGAGGACGCCAACAAGGATCTCTACCAGAACGTCAAGCAGTACGGCCGCGTCGTGCTGTGGGGCACCGACGGCGCCCGCCTCGGTGAGTGGGGGAGCATCCTCGAAGAGCAGGAGCGTCAGCAGCGGAACCAGGCGCGCGCGATGGGCGGCCAGACGCCCGCGATGGCCCCGATGAGCTACACCTCCGCCGCGCCCCTCCCGGACCGGCTCGCGTTCCTGGCCTTCGGCACGCTCGGGGTCACCGAGGAAACGATCCACCAAGCCGTCCATCAGGATGACGCGCAGTCCGTGCAGCTCCTGCGCGCCGTGGACCTCGTCCTCGGCAACGCCGACTCCGGCCAGCTCGGCATCATCCCGTCCGGGCCGACGGACGCGGTGGCCATCGTCGCGGACGCCACCGCACCGCCCGCGGAAGACGCCACGGATACGCACGGCGAGACCAACCCGGTGCCCGTGGGCCCGACGCCCGAGCCCCCCGTCACCCCGGACTCGGGGGCGAAGGGCGAGCCGTCCACCTCGACGCCGGGCGGGTCGTCTTCGGGCGGTACCGAGACGGCGCCGCCTCCCGAGACGAAGCCCGTGGTGGAGCCCACCGCACCCGAGGAGCCGTCGGAGCCCCCGGTGCCCGCTCCGAAGCCGGAGCCGGAGCCCACCCCCGAGCCGAAGCCGGAGCCCGAGCCGGAGTCGCCGGAGACCGACTCGCGGCCCGGTGCCGTCACGCCCGCGCCGGAGCCCGAGCCCACCGAACCCCAGCCGGCTCCTGCCCCCGAGCAGCCCGTGACCGAGGTGCCGCCTGCGCCGGTCACGGAGGTTCCGGTGCCGGAAACGCCTCCGGCCCCTCCCGTGACGGAGGAGCCGGAAGACGACGGGCTGTCCTTGGAGGTGCTGCCCACTCAGTGGGCTGCGGCCTAGAACGGCGGCTGCGGCTGGCCGCTGGCCCACGGGTCAGCGGCTTGCGCACCGGCTGCGGGAGCCGAAGACGACCGCTGGGCTGACACCTTGGTCACCTTGGCCGTTGCCCGGGACAACGCCGGACCGACCTCCTCCACGTCCAGCTCGTAGACCGTGCGCTTCACCCCCTCCCGGTCCTCGTAGGAGCGCTGCTTGAGCCGCCCCTGCGCGATGACCCGGGTGCCGCGGGTCAGCGATTCGGCGACGTTCTCCGCGGCCTGCCGCCACACCTGGCAGGAGAGGAACAGGCTGTCCCCGTCCTTCCACTCGTTGGTCTGCCGGTCGAACGTCCGCGGGGTGGACGCGATGCGGAACTTCGCGACGGGGGCGCCGGAGGGGGTGAAGCGCAGCTCGGGGTCGTCCACGAGGTTGCCGACGACGGTGATGACGGTTTCGCCTGCCACGGAGGGGGCCTTTCAACGCAGAGGGGGAGGCCGGCCCGCGGGAGTGCGGGCCGACCGGGGCGGTCAGGAGAAGAGCAACTTCCAGGTGAGCGGACCGGGCAGGCCGTCCGCGTCGCCGCGCAGCTCCTTGCGGGAGAGCTGGAAGTCGCGGACGTTCTGACGGTCGGCGTCGCCCCAGTCCTCGGAGGGGCCGACGCGGTAGTGCTTGCCGAAGCCCTTCGCGACCAGGCGCTCGCCGAGCTGCTTGATGTACTTGTTCTTCTTGCCGGGGCCGAACTTGTCGCGGCCGGGGAACGCCGGCGGCGTCGGCTTCGGCTTGGGCTTGGTGGTCGAGCCGCCGCCGGTGGACGGCGGCTTGGTGCCGGCGACGAGCGCCTTGGCCTTGGCCAGGATCTTGGCGAACGGGATGTTCCCGGGGTCGCCGTGGACGTTCTCCGGGGCGTGGAGGTGGCCGCAGATGCCCTTGAAAGCGTTCCACTCGGAGAAGGTCATGCGCGCGCTGGTGGCGCCGTACGAGGACGGGTAGGCGGGCCACTCCGACGGGCCGCTCAGCGGGATGCCCATGTTCTTGTGCATCCAGGCGATGAGGTCGGCGAGCGCGTCGTAGGCCCACTCCGGGGCGTCGGGCCAGTAGATGTAGTCGACGCCCGCCTTGAGCTTGCCCCAGGTCTTCTTGTGCGAGGGGTCGCAGGTGCCGATCAGTTCGAGCTGGATGACGTTGAGGGTGTTGGTCTCGACGCCACCGGCCTTGTTGACCAGGGCGCGCGCCGACCGGTTCAGCGCGAAGTGCTGGTAGACGTCGAAGCCCTTCTTCGTGAAGTTGGGCTTCGCGGTGAGGTTCGGGGCCTCGGCGCCGTTGCTGTAGGAGACGATGCCGGTCCCCTCGGTGGTGTGCAGGGCGAGGACGTTGGGGTCCATCAGGTCGCCCTCGTACGTGTCGCCGTACCAGTGCGTGCCGCGGATCGCGCCCGGGTAGAGGGTGGTGGCCATGTGTGCTTCCTCCGGAGCTGGTGAGCAGGGGGGAAGCACCGTGCGGGGCGGGGGGCGTTAGCGTCCCGGGCTCACTCGGTGCCCGGCACGTCTTGGTCCTGGTCGTCGTCCGGGTACTGAAGCGCGTGCAGCGTCTCGGCGAGCCGCGTGGCGAGGTCGGCCGACGGGCCGGTGTTCTCGACGGCGACCGGGCCCCCGGCCGCGCCGGTCAGCTCGACCTCCAGATGGTCTTCCTTGCCGTACTGCTTGCGGTGCTGCCGCTCCAGGTACCAGGCCGCTGCGCGCCAGTCCGGCGGCGTCGTGATCGTCTCCTCCAGCACCTTGCCCGAGTGCGGGTCGAACTTCCTGTGGGTGGTGACGATGCCGCCGCGGCTGGCGCGCCGGATGTCGAGGGCGGCCGAGAGCGCGGCGGACGCGCGGGCCCGCTCGACCTTCTCGAAGAACTCCACGAAGTGGTCGAGGTCGGGGTCGGGGTCGTTGCCGGCCGCGCGGTCGACGGCCTCGGTGCGGCCGTAGGCCATCCAGCGCAGGAAGGTGGCGCGGCTGATGCCCGCGTTGACGGCCGCCAGGTCCACGGCGAGGCCGGCGCGGGACGCCTCGACCAGGCGCGTCTCGACCTCCGGCGTCAGGAGCCGGGTACGCGCCGCGGCTTGGGAGCGGCGGACTTTGCGGTTGGGCATGGCGGGGACCGTAGATCGACTGCCGGGCTACCGTCCCGGGCTGAACAGGTGGCCGCAGGCCGGGCAGCAGACGGAGCCGGAGCGCTCGTTGTCGCCGCTGTCGCCGTATCCGTCGTCGGCGAAGTCCTCGCCGAGCATGTCCCGCTCCGGCGCTTCGGTGCCGTTTGGTCCCTGCGGCAGGCCCTCGGGGTCGACCTCCCGCAGCAGTTGCTCCATCTCGTCGTCGGAGATGCACAGGGAGTCGAACAAGTCGGCGTCGGAGGTCGCCAGGTCTTCCAGGATCGCGGCGAGGGCGCGGGAGTCCCACCCGCCGGCCATCGGCAGCCGGTTGAGGAGGATGAGCACGGCGTGGGCCTGGCGGTCGCTGGCGGAGGCCCAGCCGCGGGTGACGGGGACCAGCCATCCGCCGTCGTCGTCCAGGAGCAGGCCGTCGGGGATGGGCTCGCCGCGGACCTGCATCTCTATCAGCGCTTCGCGGCGGCCGTGGCCTGCGATCACCAGGCTGGTGCGCTCGTCCACGACGGGGGTGTCGATGAACCCGTGGTCCTTGATCGAGGCGATGATCCGCTCGATCTCGTGCTTCTTGGGGTTCGCCGGGTCCGGGGGGAGGTCGGTGAGCGGGATGTAGCTGATGTAGCGGGGGGCGGCGAGTCCTGTCACGGCTGCTCCTGTCGCGCAGCTCGGGCCGGGGTGAGGAGCGGCCGTTGGTCAGCGAGCCCGCGGACTTCAACCGCGGCGCCCCGGCTCGCTACCGGGACATGCCGTCATGGCCGGACCGTCGGGCCGCTCCTCGGCCGGCGCCGCCCCACGTGTCCGGACGGGGCTGCGCCGGTGCCCGCGTGGCGAGTTCGGCGGGTGCGCGTTCCACCGGTCGCCTCTCGGGCCGGGCGGAAGGAACTCATCCCGTCGCGGTTTCTGTCCTGGCCCGTGATCCGGACATGGTGTACAGTCCCCGTTTGTGGCCGCACGAGCGAGCAGCCACACCCGGTCTGGTGTAACGAATTCCGGCCTCACTCCGTCCATAGGGCGGAAGGCCACCAGCGCCAGACCTTCAACGCTCCAAAGCCGGGTCACCGGCAAACCAGAGAGGTACGTACGCGATGCCCGAGACGGACAACGCACCGACGGTCGGTCAGAGCGACCTGGCGCTGAGGGCTGCGGTGGCCTACCGCGTGAAGAAGCGTGTCGCCGAGATCTGCGACCCGGTCATCGAGGAGAACGCCGAGCACATCCGGAACACGAAGGGCACCCGCAGCCTGTCGGCCGAGATGCCCCTTCCCGAGGGCGGCACCCAGCCGCTCGGCACCTTCACCCGGACGATGGCGAAGGCCAAGTTCCGCGTCGAGGACCCGAAGAAGGTGCTCGACTACGCCGACGAGCTGGGCGAGACCGAGTACGTCATCCGCCCCTCCTTCGAGAAGGCGCTCCTGAGCCGACTGGTCTGGAAGGACTCGAAGGTGGTCGACACGGCCACCGGCGAGATCGTGGAGGGCATCAGCTACGACCCGGGCGGCCTGACCGACACCGTCAGCCCGAAGTGGAACGACACCGGCATGGAGGCCCTGGACGCCCTGCTCGGCTTCGTGGACGTGGCGCTGGAGAACCTGCCCCACCTGACGGCGGACGACTTCGCCCTTCCGGTGCTGGAGGCAGGCGAATGATCCCCGCGTTCATGACCGAGTCGCCGTGCTCGCGCATCGACCCCGAAGCGATGTTCCCGGCCCCGTCGGACACGGCGGCCATCACCTTCGCCAAGGAACAGGTCTGCGGCACCTGCCACTTCCGGGCCCAGTGCCTGGAGTGGGCCATCAGCCCGTTCAGCCGCTCCGAGTACGGCATCTTCGGCGGCCACACCGAGGAAGAGCGCCGCGACCTGGTCAAGGCCCGGAAGCTCGCCAAGCCCGTGCGCTTGAACTACGGGCCGCTGCCGCCCAAGCACCAGCGCCTCTCGGCCGCCGCCTGATCGCCCGCACGCCCTGCCCGCCCCGCACCCCGCGCGGGGGCGGGCACCTCCCGCAAGGAACCACCGTGATCCCCAGCGACACCCGCTTGGCGCTGATCGACCAGGCCACCGACAAGGCCGACGAGTCACCTGACGAACTCAGCCCGGAGACCCTGACCGCGTTCGTGCGGCACCTGCGGCGCAACGACCTCGACGTGCGCGAGTGGCACCGCTGCGACGACTTCGCCGCGTCGGCCGGCATGACCCACCACCAGGCCCGCAGGGCGGTCGGACAGCTCGTCCGCGCCGGCCTGCTGGACCGGGACGTCGTGCCGCGCCGCGTCCGCCGTCAGGACGGCCGGTACACCGTCTACCGCCTGTCGCCCACCGCCATGGAAGGGACAGGCCAGTGAGCAGCCACGAGATGGACGAGCTGGACGAGCAGTTCGAGGTCGTCATCGGCCGCAAGGCGCCCTTCTCCATGATCCCGGACTGGGTGACCCTGTACCCGGGGAGCAAGTCCTCCCCGATGTACGCGGGGAAGATCCTGTCCCCGACCGCGAAGGCCGTCTACAACGTGCTGGCGATGCACGTGAACGTCTCGCGCGGAGACAGCGCGTGCTGGCCCTCCCGCAAGACCATCGCGCAGATCCTCGGCTTCTCCCGCGAGCAGTCCGTCGACCAGTACCTCGACCAGCTCGATGAGGTCGACGCCATCGACCGCGAGCCGATCACCCGCGCCAACGGCGCGAAGGGCGTGCGCTACATCGTCCACCAGACGCCGCCCAGCGACTTCGAGGGCGAGCAGAGCGTGGGCGAGCACTACAAGCACCGCCGTGCCATCGAGGCGGCGAAGCTGACCCGCTCCCCGGGCCGCCCCCGAAAGGCGGAGGCGACCGAGGCCGAGCAGCCCCCGCTCGCCGTGACCGAGGTCGAGGCGGAGCCGCAGGAGAGCCCCGCTGACGCGCTCGTGCGCACGACCGTTGACGAGTGGTGGGCACAGGCGGAGGAGCGGGTCGTCCTCGGCGAGATGGACCCGCTCGGCACCGACCGCCAGAAGGAGCGGGCGCGCGGCAACCTGGTGGCACGCGTCCGGGACGCGGTCGCCACCGGCCACGACCCGGAGCTGATCAAGCTGGCGCTGCGCGAACTCGGCGAGTGGGGCCCCGCGAAGGCCAAGTTCGAACGAGCGCTCAAGACGTACAAGGACAAGACGCCCGAGGACATCGAACTCGACAAGCAGGCGCAGAGCGGTGCCAAGAAGTGGTGGGCCGAGGCCGAGACGCGGGTCGCCGACAAGAAGATGGGCCCGCTCCTCGCCGACACCAAGAGGCAAGAGACCGGCTACTACCTCAACCTCCGCACCCGCATCCGGGAGGCCCTGAAGGCGGGATACGACCGCTGGATCATCTGGGACGCCCTGGTGGAGCTGGGCGAGTGGTCGCCCGCGAAGAGGGAGTTCGACCGCACCCTGCGCCGGCTGTCCGGCGTGCGGCAGCCCCGAGGGACCCGCGGAGGCCGGGCGCCGCTGTTCACCAACGACCAGTGGAAGCAGAAAGATCCGCCACCGCAGAGCGGAGCCCCCGACGTTCCGACCGCACCCGACCTGAGCGTGTTCGGTGTCCAGTCCGATGACGCCGCCTGACGAGAGGAGGACCGACGACATGTCCCTCACCATGACCGCCCCAGCGATCCCGGAGGCCCGGCAGGTGGTGCGCGCGGACGGCCCCATAGCCGCAGTCGCGAGCATCCTGCGGCGCCGCGGGATGGACCCCGGCAAGGCGGCTCTGACCGAGGACCGCCCGGACAGCACGGACGAGTACCAGCGGGAGGTGTACCGGCAGGCGTGGGTGAACTCGCTGCGCCTGTCCGGGCACGACGACTACGCCCGCTTCACCCTCGCCAAGCTGCACGCGGATCAGTTCCCCGACCACGTGCGCACCTACGTGGACAAGTGCGTGGAGGCGCGGGCCCGCAACCGCGAGCAGGACAAACTCCCGGAGGACGAACGGGAGATCGTCCGGCCGACGATCCAGCACCTGATCCTGCACGGCTCGACCGGCACCAGGAAGACGGCCACCGCCGCGGCGGCCGGCGCGTACGCCGTGGAGCGCGGCCTGATGACCCGCTTCGTCTCGCACTCGAAGTATCTGGGCTGGCTTCGGCCGGACAGCGCGCCTGCCGGGCTCACGCGGACGCAGATCCTGGAGCGCTACGAGCGGTGCGACGTGCTGATCCTGGACGACCTGTGCGAGGAGATGGACGAGTACGCCACCAACCACGTCCGGACGCTCACCAACAACCTGATCACGGCACGCGCCAACAAGGGGCGCGGGACGATCTTCACGACGAACCTGAACTTCGACCAGGTCGAGGTCGTTCTCGGCGAGCGCCTGGCGTCCCGGATCGGCGGCCGGGCGCTGCCGCTCAAGCTCGTCGGCGACGACGCCCGAAAGCCGCAAAGGTGGTGAATGGCACGGATTCCACTGGTGCGTCGAAAGGGTCACGCTCACCAAGCGGAAGGTGATCTAGTCTGTCCGGGACCGGTGCGCTCACGAGCGAGAGCGCAGCGCCAACGCTCCTGGAGGACAGCTTCGTGGCCCGACCCCTATCGACGGCGCGCTTCGCGACCATGTCCGAGGCGGAGATCCGAGCAGCCGAACGCACACTGATTGCAGGGACCTGGGCGATCACGGCCGGGGCCCTGCTCTTCAGCGTGCTCACCGTCACCCCGCTCGTCCGGTCGGTCAGTCCTGCGGGCTGGGAGTGGACGGCGCCCATCCTCCCGCTCGTCGTGGACGCCGCGGTGATCATCGTGGTGAAGCTCGACTCCGTCATCTCCCGGCTCGGCGGCGACGGCGGCGCGTGGCCGGTGTTCCTGCGGTGGATGACCGGCCTGATGACGCTCGCCCTCAACATCGGCGACAGCGCCCTGCACCACGACTGGGTGGGCATGGCCGTCCACTCGGTGGCCCCGCTCCTGCTGATCGTCACCGCGGAAGCCGGCCTGTCGTACCGGCGCGCCATCAGCGCGGCCCTGGCGCGCATCGCTCGCGAGGAGGCGGAGGCGGCCGAGCTGGAGCGCGCGGAGCGCGAGGCGCAGGCGCAGGCCGACCGCGATGAGCGGGAGCGGGCGCGGGCCGCCGAGGAGCAGGCCGAGCGGGACGCCCGCGAGCACGCCGCCAAGCTGGAGCGGGAGCGAGCGGAGCGTGAGGAGGCCCGGCTTGCCGCCGAGCGCGAGCACGCCCTGGCCGTGGAGAAGGAGCGCTCCGCCCGTGAGCGGGCCGAGCGGGAGGCCACGCTGGAGCAGGAGAAGGCGGCCCGCGAGTTCACCGCGCGCATGGAGCGGGAGCGTGCCGAGCGGGAAGCCGCCGAGCGCCGCCGCCAGGAGGAGCGTGCCGACCGGGAGCGGCGCGAGACGGCGGCCCGCGAGGAGGAGGCGCGCCGGCGGGCGGACCGGGAGCGGCAGTTGGCGAAGGTGGCCACCACCGCGGCGGTTCCTGCCCCCGGGCGGCGCGCCGCCCCGGCGAAGGCTACTGGGGGGACGGATCGCGTCGTGACGGCCGTGGTGATGGACAACGAGTTCGCCGGCATGACGAAGGACAAGGCGGAGGAGGCCCTGTTCGAGCTGTACCGCGCGGCGCGGGACGCGAGCGCGTACGACGACTGGGAGCAGGACCCGCTCGCGCGGCCGGGCGGGGAGTTCTGCGGCAGCAACCTGGGCCGGCGGCTGGGCCGCTCGGACACCTCGGGCCGTACCAAGGTGAAGCCGAAGTTCGAGCGCTGGTACCAGGAGCACAAGGAGAAGGCTGCGGCCGAGGGCGGCGTGCTGGTCGGCGTGGGCTGAGCGAGCGAGCAGCAACTGCGGCGGGTGTCCCGGGGAACGGGGCGCCCGCCGCAGTCGTGTCTGGGCCCGGCGCAACCCGTAGACCACATGGTAAACTGTACACAGTGTCCGGAAGGGATCTAAGCCCTTCCGACGGCACACCATGCCCCGGTACGAGCAAGCCGCGGGCGCCAACGCTCCGAAGTCAGCCCAGGAGGACGGTCACCCATGGCCGACACGACCACAGTGGCCGAGCAAGCCACGCAAGAACCCCTCACCGTCGATGAAGCCATGATCGCCGTCATGCAGGAGATCGGCCCCGTCGGCAAGAACGGCCGGAACGAGAAGCAGAACTACCAGTTCCAGGCGTACGACGACATCGTGGCCGCCGCCCAGGGCCCCATGGCGAAGTACGGCCTGCGCATGCTGCCCGAGGTCATCGACCAGAAGCACTTCGTGCGCGGCGAGCGTACGAACGTGGCCATCCTGACCGTGCGGTACCGCATCCGTGGACCGCGCGGGGACGAGATCGACACCCCCATCGTGGTCGTCGGCGAGGGCGCGGACGTGGCGGACAAGGCCAGCAACAAGGCCATGACCGCAGCGAAGAAGTACGCCTTCAAGCAGGCATTCGAGATCAGCGACGACACCGACGACGGCGACTTCAAGCACCCGGTGGCCGCCGGTAGCCCCATCGACTGGTACGTCGCGCAGCTCGACCGCCCCAACGTCTGGCAGAACCCGAACGCCCTGGCCAGTCTGCTGGAGCGGGCAACTGGGGCGGGCCACGACGGTCTGCACATGCCGAACCGCCCCGGGACTACCCTCCGCTCGGTGATCGAAGCACGGGGCCGGAAGCTGGTGGCCGAGCAGCAGGAGCGGCAGCGCCGACAGGCCGAGGAGGCGGAGGCGATGCGCGCCCAGATGTCCGCGGAGTACCCGGAGCCGTCCGAGTCGTACGACGCGTGGGACCAGGCCGTACCGGCACAGCAGGCCCCCCAGCGCCCCGCCGCTCCCGCAC
>NZ_PVLV01000499.1 GCF_002982015.1 Streptomyces solincola | reverse complement strand
CGGCGGGCTGGGGCGGCGGGGCGGTGTGGGCACGGGCAGGCACCTCCGCGTCGGACCGGGGTCCGGGGAAGCGGACCGGGGCGGGAACAGTAGGCCCATACGATCAGCGGCCGGACGTATCGCCCGGGCGGCGCGCAAGGGTGTCCCCCGTTCGCGGTAACGTGGCGGGCCGCCCGCACGTCACCACCCGAGCCACACCCGCCGTACTCCGAAGGAATCCCCATGCCCCCGACGCCGACGGACATGCCGACGGACCCGCGGCCGGCCGCGCCGGTCCCGGTCTCCGTGATCATGCCGGTCCTCAACGAGGAGCGGCACCTGCGCAGCGCGGTCCGCCACATCCTGGAGCAGCAGTACGAGGGTGAGATGGAGGTGGTGATCGCGCTCGGCCCGTCCACCGACCGGACCGACGAGATCGCCGCCGAGCTGGTGCGCGAGGACCCCCGGGTCCGTACCGTCCCCAATCCCACCGGCCGCACCCCCGCCGCCCTGAACGCGGCGATCAACGCCTCCCGGCACCCGGTCGTCGTCCGGGTCGACGGGCACGGCATGCTCTCCGCGGACTACATCGCCACCGCCGTCCGGCTGCTCGCCGAGACCGGCGCGCAGAACGTCGGCGGCATCATGCACGCCGAGGGCGAGAACGCCTGGGAGGACGCCGTCGCCGCGGCGATGACCTCGAAGATCGGCGTCGGCAACGCCGCCTTCCACACCGGCGGAAAGGCCGGCCCGGCCGAGACCGTCTACCTCGGGGTGTTCCGCCGGGAGGCGCTGGAGACCCAGCGCGGCTACAACGAGGAGTTCATCCGCGCCCAGGACTGGGAGCTGAACTTCCGCATCCGCGAGGCCGGCGGGCTGATCTGGTTCTCGCCCGAGCTGCGCGTGCAGTACCGCCCGCGCCCCAGCGTCCGGGCGCTCGCCAAGCAGTACAAGGACTACGGCCGCTGGCGGCACGTGGTGGCCCGCTACCACTCGGGCTCCATCAACCTGCGCTACCTCGCCCCGCCGACCGCCGTCTGCGCGATAGCGGCCGGCCTGGTCGCGGGCGTGCTGCTCACCCCGTACGCCCTGATCGTCCCGGCCGGCTACCTGGCGGCGATCACCGCCGGCTCGGTGCCGGCCGGCAAGGGGCTGTCGCTGAAGGCCCGCCTCCAGATCCCGGTGGCCCTGGCGACCATGCACATGTCCTGGGGGTACGGCTTCCTCACCAGCCCCCGCGCGCTGGCCCGCAAGGTCATCGCCAGCCGCCGCCCGGCCGTGACGGCGGCGGACACGACGGCCGCCTGAGACGCGTCCTCGGGGGCCCGACCGGCCCCCGAGGACACCTCCGCTCCTACCAGCGGTACGGCTCGTAGACCGGCATGCAGCCGCTGTCGCCGCCGTTGATGGCGTCCGCGTCCTTCGGCAGGTCGCCCGCCTTGGGCTTGTCCGCCTTCGGGAAGGCCGAGCCCTCGCGCCAGTCCGCGCCGACGGTGAGGGTCAGCACCTCCACCTCGCCGGCCCGCACCGCGCCGGTCGGCAGCCCGAGGGCCTTGGCGACGGACAGCGCGTCGGCACGCTCCTCCGCGCCGCCGGCCGCCCGGTAGACCAGCGTGGTCTTCTCGACCGGGTCCAGGCTGCCGGAGGCGGTCGCGGCGGTGAAGCCCGCGGCGCGCAGCGCCTCGGCGACCGCCGTCGCCCGGCCCTTGACCGGCGCCCCGCTCTCGCCGCCGGTGCCGTTGACGACGGCGACCCCGATCGACGCCGGCTCGGCCGCGGCGGGGCCCCTCTTCGCGGGGTCGGGGGACGGCGAGGGCTTCGCGGCCGGCTTGCCCTGCTCGCTCGGCTCGCCGTTGGCGTCGAAGGCGACGTCCTCGCGCAGCAGCGAGAACAGCTTCTCCGCGTCGGAGTCGACCGGCACCAGGTGGTTGCGGTTGTACGCGTACTCCTGGGTCGGCAGCGTCGTCATGGTGATCCGCTCCAGCGGGACGCTCTTCAGCTCCATCGCCAGGTCGAACAGCCGCATCACCGAGCCGAGCTCGTCGGAGACCTGGAGCGCCTTGGTGCCCTCCTCGGCCAGGTCCATGATCCGGCCGGTGTCGGTGAACGCGTTCTGCTCCTTGAGCTTGCGGATCAGCGCGCTGATGTACATGTGCCGGGCCTTGGCTCGGCCCTGGTCGTTGAAGAACGCGTGCCGGGTGCGCAGCCACTGGAGGGCCTGCTCGCCCTTGATCTCGGTGGTGCCCTTCCGCAGCTTCAGCCCGGAGCCGCCCGTGACCGCCGCCGTGGGCCGGTCCCAGACGTTGTCCTCCACGCAGACCGGGACGCCCTCGACCGCGTCGGCCATCTTCACCAGTCCGGCGAAGTCGACCATCATCCAGTGGTCGATGTAGACGCCGCTGAGCTTCTCCCAGGTGGCCAGCGTGCAGCCCGGACCGCCACGTGCCAGCGACTCGTTGATGATGGTGGTGACCGGCTTGAACTTCTCGCCGGTCGCCGGGTCGGTGCAGGCGGGGATGTCCACCCGGGTGTCCCGGGGGATGCTGGTGATGGAGGCGTTCTTCCGGTCCGCGGAGACGTGCAGCAGCATCTGCACGTCGGCCCGGGGCGGGGTGCCGCGGTTCTCCCGGCTGCCGCCGAGGGCCACGTTCGCGTCGGAGTTCCGGCTGTCGGAGCCCAGGAGCAGGATGTTCAGGGGGGTCTCGCCCGCCGCGTTCGGCTCGGCCTTGGTCACGCCGCTCTTGCCGCTGCTGCGCTCGCTGCTGCGGAGGTTGCCGTCCAGGTGGCGGTAGTACAGGTAGCCGGCGCCGGCCGTCCCCAGTATCAGCAGCGACAGCACCGAGGCGCTCCACCGCAGGACGCGCCGGCGTCCCTTGCGGGGCGTCCGCCCCGGCCCTCCGCCCGTGCCCGCTCCGGCTCCCGCGCCCTCCGCCGACGCCGTGCCCGCGGAGGGCGTGCCCGCCGGCGCCGCGCCCGCGGACGCCTTTCCGGCCGGAGACGCAGCTCTCGCCGCCTCCGGTCTACGGCTCCGGGGACGGGGAACGCTCCGCTCCCCGTCGACCCTGCTGCCTCGTCCCACCCCTGGTCCCCCTGCCCTGCCGGCGGCGTCGCGTCACTACCGCGACTACCCCGCTCTGGTCACTGTGCGCAGATGCGCTTGTCCGCCCCGACCTGGCCCACGTCCGGCGCCTTCTTCGGCGGGGTGATGGACGTGCCGGCCCCCTTGAAGTCGCCGCCGAGCACCAGCTTCATCGGCTGCATGGCCTCCGCCTGCTCGGCGGCCGGCTTCATCGCCGTCGCCGGAAGCCCCATCAGGTCGGCCAGCGTGCGCGCCTGGTCGGCCTGGTTCGGCCCGTACTCCAGAGACGTCTTGTCCTGCTTCGGGGCGTTGTTCTGGTTCGAGGACTTCAGCACGCCCTGCTGGTTCTGCAACCAGACGAGCGTCTGCTGCGCGGCGCCGATGACCCCGCTGCCGTTGTAGACGTCCACCCGGACCTCGGAAACGTCCGCACGCGCACCCTTGAGCAGCGCCTCCTGCTTGCTCTTGGCCTCCTTCTCCTTCTTCTTGACCTCGGTGAAGGAGACGTCGTTCTGGAGCATGCTGAAGACCTGCGGGGCCTTGGTCTCGTCGAGCACGACCGTGGCCTTGACCGCCTCCGCCGGGTTGTCCTTGACCGGGACGGTGGCGAAGGTGATGTTCTTGAGGTCGATGGAGGCGATCTCCTGCCCCAGACCGGTGAGCTTGGGGATGTCGCCGATGCCGCTGTCCACGGTGAGCGCCTGGGTCACCGCGTCGGCCAGCTTGTACATCCGCTTGGGGTTGCCGAGCGTCTCCTCCTTCATCTTCCGGATCATCGACGCGATGAACTGCTGCTGCATCTTGATCCGGTCGAGGTCGCTCTCGTTGCCCAGGCCGTGCCGGTTGCGCAGGAAGGCGAGCGCCTGCTCGCCCATGATCGTGTGGTCGCCGGCGGTCAGGTCGAGCTTGGACCGGTCGTCCCGGATCGGCTCGGCCAGGCACACCTCCACCCCGTCGATGGCGGTGGTCAGCGTCTTCACCGCGTTGAAGTCCGCCATCATGAAGTGGTCCGGCTTGATGCCGGTCAGCTTCTCCACCGTGCGCATGGTGCAGCCCGGGTCGCGGCCCTCCACGCCGAAACTCTCGTTGAAGCGGGTGAACTTGTTGCCCGTGATGACCTTGGTGGAGCCGTCCGGCTGCTTGGTGGGGCAGTCGGGGATCTCGGTCTTCAGGTCGCGCGGGATGCTCAGCGCGGTGGCGTTGGTGCGGTCCTCCGACACATGGAAGAGGAACGTCGTGTCGGCGTGCCCGGTGGAGTTCTCCCGGTCGCCGTAGTCCTCGTTGCCCGCGCCGGTGCGCACGTCCGAGCCCAGGATCAGGATGTTGATCGGGCCGTCCTTCAGCGAGCCGCCGTTGGCCGCGTCACCGACGTCCACCGTGTTGATGTTGCCGTTGAGCTTGTCGTAGATGACGTACGCGGTGACCGAGACGCCCACGACGACGAAGCCCATGATCCCGGCCGTCCACAGCAGCGCCTTCTTCTTGCGCGGGGCGGGCTGCTTGCGCTTGCGGCGGCCGCGCGGGTCTGGCGGCGCGGCGGCCGCCGAGCGGCGCCGCTGCCCCGGCACCGGCCGGGCTCCGTCGGCGGGGCTCCCCGCCGCCGCGGGCCCCGGCGCCGGCCTCGTACGCGGTCCGGAGCCGGATCCGGAACGGGTGGCGGAGCGGGGGGCGGGAGG
>NZ_PVLV01000498.1 GCF_002982015.1 Streptomyces solincola | reverse complement strand
CGACCGGTCCCCGGACCCGGCCCCGGCTTCGTCTCCGGCCCTCGGCACGTCCCCGGCCTTGGGCGACCCCGGCGGCTCCGGCGGCTCGGGCGGGTCGAGATGGTCGTCCGGCGCTTCGACGAGGTGCGGCTCGGCCATCTGGGCCTCCGGCGGTCCGGTGTCCGGTGTGCGCCCGCCGGGCGCGGGGCCGGCCGGGGCGGCACCGCTCAGCAGCCTGAGGTAGGCCTGGCGCTTGCGCCCGCGCGGGGTGGTGCGACCGGTCTCCCAGGAACGCACGGTCGCCCGGGTGACCCCCATGGCCTGGGCGAGCTGCTCCTCGGTCATGTTGCCCGCCTCCCGCAGCCTGCGGCGTTCCTTGGGCGGCGGCAGCGGGGGCGTGTGCAGCCCGTTGGGCTCCTCGGTGGTCGCGGTCCGGGTCATGGCCGACCCCCGGCAGGGCGGCCGTCGGCGGAAGGCGAAAAGTACATAAGCGTATATTGCGCGCCACACCGGCTCTTCGCCCGTTACCCGGATCAAGCGCGTGTCGTTGGCAGCATGGCCGGGTGATCGGAACGCGGG
The DNA here is from genome assembly GCF_002982015.1 of Streptomyces solincola. Classification (GTDB taxonomy): domain Bacteria; phylum Actinomycetota; class Actinomycetes; order Streptomycetales; family Streptomycetaceae; genus Streptomyces; species Streptomyces solincola. The sequence goes on along the minus strand of NZ_PVLV01000498.1, from coordinate 2,856 downwards.
TGATCGGAACGACGACCGTCCGGCTGGCCGGGGTCCTGCCCGGACTCTGTGTGCGCGGCGCGCTCGCCGCGGGACTGGGGCTGGGCGCCGTCACCGTCGTGGTGCTCGCCCTGTGGATCGGCTCCCCCTACCCGGACAGCGGCCCCGGCGGGGCCCTGCACACCGCCGCCGCGCTCTGGCTGCTGGCGCACGGGGCCGAGCTGGCCCGCCCCGCGGCCACCGCCGCCGGGGCGGGCGCCGCGCCGGTCGGCACGGTGCCGCTGCTGCTGGTCGCGCTGCCGCTCTGGCTGCTGTTCCGGACCGCGCGGGACGCCGCCGAGCCCAGCGGCGACGGGCGGCCGCCCCCGCCGGTCGCCGTGGTGGCCGCCGTCTGCTGCGGATACCTCCTGGTCGCAGCGGGGGTCGTGGGTTACGGGAAGACCGGCGGCCCGCTGACCGCCGACCCGCTCGACGCGGCGCTGCACCTCGTCCCGCTCGCCGTCCTGTCCGCCGCCGGCGGCGTGTGGAGCGCCTACGGCCGGCCGGCCGGGCCGCTGCCCGACTGGGCGCCCGAAAGGCTGCGGGTGGCCCTGGCCCGTTCGCGTACCGCCCTCGCCGTACGGACCGGGCTCGCGGCGGCGGGGGTGCTGGCCGCCGGGGGGACGCTGCTGGTGCTGGCCGCACTGGCCTGGCACGCCGGGGCGGCCCGGGACGCGCTGCTCGGCCTGTCCGGGGTGTGGTCCGGCCGTACGGCGGTGGTGCTGCTCTGTCTCGCCCTGCTGCCCAACGCGGCGGTGTGGGCCGCCGCGTACGGCCTGGGCCCCGGTTTCGCGCTGGGCGCGGGCGCCACCGCCACCCCGCTGGCGGTCACCGGGGCGGCCGGGCTGACGCCCTTCCCGCTGCTGGCCGCCGTCCCGGGCGACGGCCCGGGCGGCTGGGCGCACTGGACGAGCGCGCTGGTGCCGCTGGCGGCCGGCGCGGCGGTGGCCCACGGCGTCGGGCGGCGCACCGGCCCGGGGAGCCGGGCGCGGGACACGGCGCTCGCGGTGCTGCTGGCGGCGTTGGTGTGCGGCGCGGTCATGGCGGTGCTCGCCGCGGCGGCGGGCGGACCGCTCGGCACCGGACGGCTCGCCGACTTCGGCCCCGTCTGGTGGACGACGGGCGCGGCGGCGTTCGGCTGGACCGCGCTCACCGGCCTGCCGGGCGCGCTGCTGCTGCGCGCCTGGCGGCTGCGGCGGGAGGCCCGCGAGGAACGGGCCTTCGCGGCGTACGACGGGTCGGGCGGGTACGACGAGCCGGGCGTCCCGGACGTCCGCGAAGGGCCGACCCCGCACCACCAGCCGACGTGCGGCGACCGGCCGTCAGGCCTGGACGGGGCGGGGAGGAGGCCGCACTCGGCGGAGGCGGTGACGGAATCGGAAACGGAAAGGGAGACGAAGGCGGACGACCCGGACGCCCCGGACGACGCCGACGACCCGGACGACGCGGAGGCGTATGCTCCGCTGCCGGCCGCGTGGGAGGAGCCGGCGGCCCGGGAGGCGCGCTGGGCGGCGCTCCGGCAGGCGGCGTACGCGTCCCTCCCTCAGCACGCTCAGCCCCCGCTGCCCCTGACCGACGGGAGCAGGCCCGGCCCGTCCGCACCCCGCCCGGACCCGACCGACCCGACCGACCCCACCGACCCGACCGAGCAGACGGATCCGGCTGACTCGACGGACCCGGCGGGTGCCGCCGACCCGGCGGGCGCCGGCGGCCCCGGCGGGCCTCAGTCGCGGACGCCGAAGACGTCCCGCAGCGGGCTCGGGAGCAGTTCGTTGCAGGACAGCATGCCGCTGCGGGTCAGCGAGTCGTCCACGCAGGAGTAGTAGTCCCGGTACGCGAACTGCACGGTGTACGTCGCGGCCACGATCACCAGGGTCAGCGCGGCCATCACCACGCCGCTGACCGCCGCCGTGGTCTGCGGGCGGCCGCCGCCGGTCGGCTCCTGCGCCGCCGGGGCGGGGGCGCCGCCGACCGCCGCGGCCGTGCGGGCGGCGGCGTCACCGGTGGTGGCGGCGGCCCGCCGGGCGCGCAGTGAGCTGATGCCCCAGTAGAGCGCCAGCGCGCCCAGCAGCAGGGCGAGCTCGGTGAAGTCGAAGACCGAGAAGAAGAAGCCCCAGATGCCGGCCAGCAGGGCGTACCGGGCCCGGCGCTGGGCCGGGTCCTTCATGTCGATGCGGGGAGTCTGCGGGGTCTGCTCGCCGCGCCCGCCGGACTGGTCGCCGGGCTGCGGGCGGCTGCCCCAGCCGCCGCTGGAGCGGCCCGGCTGCCGCGGGCTCCACTGCCCCCAGGGGGAGCGGCTTTCGCCGCCCTGGGCGCCCTCGCCGTCCCGGCCGGTGTCCTCGCCCTCCGGGCGGCGCGGCTGCCAGGGCTGGTCCGGGCGGCCCTCCGGCGGCGCGGCGAACGGGTTGTGGTCGTCCCGGGAGCCCTGCGCGTCACGCGCGTCACGCGACTCGTCTCCCCGGCCTCCGCCGCCCTGGCCCCGGCCGCCCCCGGGGCCCGTCGCGTCCCCCGGGCCGGACGAGCCCGTCGGGTCGGTGGACTGGCGGTCCCGCGACAGCAGGTGGATGGCCGCGCGGCGGCGTCGGTCCGGCATGTGGTGAACGTCTTCCCCTCGGACCCGTCGGAACGGGGTCTCTTCTCGGCGTGCCGACCCCGCGGCGGGGCGGGCCTTCTCCCAGACGCTACCCGTCACCTTCGCCCCCGTCCCGTGGGGGCGGTCGGGTGTGCCGGTATCGTTGCTGACGATCGGCCGCCTCGTAGAGTTCCCCGTATCGGGAGGCATGATCCGTTCGTACGAATCGACGAGCGGTGGCCCCGGCCGGTCGACCACTCCTGGTC
>NZ_PVLV01000497.1 GCF_002982015.1 Streptomyces solincola | reverse complement strand
GTAGCCGGCGGTGAACAGGGCGATGCCGCCGTAGAGGCGGGTGCGGTCGCCGAGTCGGCCGAGCAGGGTGGTGGCGGCGAGGACGAGGGCGACGACGAGGGCGGCGTTGACGGCGCGCAGGACACCGAGGACGGCGACGCCGTCGACGTGCAGTCCGAGGAGGGTCTGGTCGGGGAACTCGCGGGCCAGGCGTACGGCGATGTAGTAGCCGATCTGCATTTCGACGGCGGCGATGAGGGCGGCGGCGGCCATCTGGAGGAGGAAGACGCGGTCGCGGGCGACGGCGAGGTAGCCGCGGAGCATGGCGGCGGGGCCTTTGGCGGTGGTCTTGGCGGTGGCGGGGGCGGTTTCGCTGATCCAGCGCCAGATGACGGCGGTGGTGGCCAGGCACAGGACGGCGGCGCCGGTGAGGAGCTGGAGGAAGTGCCCGTCGTAGAGGAAGCCGCCGAGGAGCGCGCCGACGGTGAAGGCGAGGTTGATGGACCAGTAGTTGATCGTGTAGACGAGCGGGCGGTTCTCGGGGGTGGAGACGTCGACCATCATGGCGTCGGCGGCGGGGGTGGCGAGCTGGGAGCAGCAGGTGTTGAGGAGGAAGAGCGCGAAGGTGGCGGCGCCGGAGCTCCACCAGGAGGAGTTGGCGAGGGCGAGCAGGGCGAAGGTGAGGGTGGCGCCGAGTTCGCCGGCGACCATGACGGGGCGGCGGCCGTGGATGTCGGCGAGGTGGCCGCCGAGGAAGTTGGCGGCGATGCCGGCGGCGGCGACCAGGACGGTGAGGACGCCGGCGGCGGCGGGGCCGTAGAGGACGGCGAGGTGGATGACCAGCAGCGGCATGAGCATGATCGACAGCAGGCGCTGGACGAAGCCGACGCCGATGCGCAGCCGGATGTTGGGGTGCAGGGAGGCGAGGGTGGCGGTGGCGGTCATCGACGGCTCCTGGGCTGGCGGTTCTCGTCGGCGAGGCGTCCGCCGTTGGCCCAGTGGCCGGGGTCGACGTCGCGGACGATGACGGTGACGGCGTCGTCGGGGCAGCCGGAGACCCGGGTGACGACGTCGGTGATGCCCGAGACCAGCTCCCTTCGGGCTTCTCGGTCGTTGCCCTGCCACCAGTTGACGGTGATCACCGGCATGTCGGCGGTCCTTTGCTCATCGGTGCGGCCGGGGACCGCGTGCACGGATGCGGCGGCTTGAGAATCGCCGGGCCCCGGGCGGGGCGGCAAGCGGGGTGGCGGGCGGGGGCGCGACTTGAACAAGTCGGCGCGCGACTCATGGTCATCTGCCGCTTGGAGGGCGGGAGTTGGTGAAGTCGGCGTGCGGTGGCCGCGGTGCGTTGCCGCCGATTTCCGGCCCGTGGTGTGATCGGCGCCGTCCTGCCCCGGCCGGGCCCGTCCGGCCGGTGCCGGGTCCGTCTCCCGTGGCGGGCGGGGCGCCGCGAAGCCTGCCCGCCACGGGGGCGCCACAGCTCTGATCACCTCGGAAGGAATGCCGGTGTCCCTTTTCGACATACGCCAGCTCGGCGGACGGATCGGCGCGGAGGTGACCGGTGTCGACCTGTCCTCCGAGCTGTCGGAGGCGGTTTTCCGCCAGGTCCACGAGGCGTTCCTCGCGTACAAGGTGCTGTTCTTCCGGGATCAGGACATCAGCGACGAGGACCAGTTGCGGTTCGCCGGCCGGTTCGGGCCGCTGACCGGAAAGCATCCGATGATGCGGACGGTGGACGGCGCCCCGCAGGTGATCGCGGTGGACGGGGAGGACCAGCGGGCCGACCACTGGCACACCGACATCAGTTTCACCACGGCCCCGTCGCTGGGCACGACGCTGCGCAGCGTGGTGCTGCCGCCGTACGGCGGGGACACCCTGGTGGCGAACGCGGCGGCCGGCTACAAGGACCTGCCGGCGGAGCTGCGGGAGATCGCCGACAGGCTGTGGGCGGTGCACACCAACCACGCCGAGCAGCCGCGGCTGGGCACCGAGCGCGGCGATCAGGTGCGGGCGGCGTTCCTGGCCCGCCGCTTCGAGGCGGCGCACCCGGTGGTGCGGGTGCATCCGGAGTCGGGTGAGCCGAGCCTGTTCCTGGGCGGGTTCGCGCAGTGGCTGGTGGGGATGGAGCCGCGCGAGTCGCGGCCGATCATCGACGTGCTGCAGGGCTATGTGCGGCGGCCGGAGAACACGGCGCGCTGGACGTGGCGTCCGGGCGACGTGCTGATCTTCGACAACCGGTGCACCCAGCACTACGCGGTCAACGACTACGACGCCCATCCGCGGGTGCTGCACCGGGTGTCGATCAACGGCGAGGTGCCGGTGGGTCTGGACGGCAAGCGCAGCTACGCCCTGCGGGAGGGCGAGTGAGCGCGGCGGCCGGGCGGCCCGATCCGGCGGAGTTCGCGGCGCGGCTGCGGGCCCGGGAGCCCCTGGTGGGCTACTGGATCGCGCTGGACAACCCGGTGGGCACCGAGCGGATCGCGGCGCTGGGATACGACTACGTCGGCGTGGACGGGCAGCACGGGGTGCTGCACCAGCCGGGCTGGCAGGCGGCGATGCTGGCGGTGGACGCCCGGGGCCGGTCGGCCGGGGTGATCCGGGTGCCTTCGCCGGACCCGGTGGCGATCGGGGCGGCGCTGGACACCGGGGCGCTGGGCGTGGTGGTGCCGATGGTGGAGAGCGCCGAGCAGGCGCGGACCTCGGTACGGGCCTGCCGGCACCATCCGGCCGGCACGCGGTCGCTGGGCGGGCCGGTCCGCGGCGAGCTGCGGCTGGGTTCGGTCCCGGCGGAGATCGACGCGCGGGTGGCGTGCATCGTGATGATCGAGACGGCCGCCGCGCTGGCGGACCTGGAGGCGATCTGCGCGGTCGAGGGCCTGGACGCGGTGTACGTGGGGCCGGCCGACCTGTCGGCGGCGCTGGGCGCGCGGTACTTCGGCGATCCGGCGGCCGCCGGTGAGCTGGAGGAGGCGCTGGCCCGGATCACGGACGCGGCGCGGCGGCACGGCGTCGCCTGCGGCATCCACGTCATGGACGGGGCGAGCGCGGCGAAGCGGCTGGCGGAGGGGTTCACCTTCGCGACCGTCTCCAGTGACATCACACACCTTCAGCAGGCGGCGGCCGCGCATCTGGACGCGGCGCGCGCGCTGGGCGCGGCCGCCGCCTGAGCGGCGGCGGCCCTGAGCAGGGAGGGCAGGGGGACCATGACGACGGATACGGGTCTGCGGCCGGCCGCCGGCACGGCCGGGTCGGCCGGGTCGGTGGAGGAGCTGGTGGGGCGCACCCCGCTGCTGCGGGTGGCGCTGCCGGGGCCGGCCGGGCCGGTGGAGCTGCTGGCGAAGCTGGAGATGGCCAACCCGCTGTCCAGCGTGAAGGACCGGGCGGCGCTGTACATGGTGCGGGAGGCGGAGGAGAGCGGGCTGCTGCCGGCGCGCGGCGGCACGGTGGTGGAGTGCTCCTCGGGCAGCACCGGCATCTCGCTGGCGGCGCTGTGCGCCCGGCGCGGGCACCGCTGTGTGATCGTGATGCCGGACAACGCCACGGTGGAGCGGCGGCTGATCCTGAAGGAGCTGGGCGCGGAGGTGCGTCTGGTGCCGGCCGGCGACGGGCTGCCGGCGGCCTGGGCGTACGCGGAGGCGCTGGCCGCGACGCTGCCCGGGGCGTGGGTGCCGCACCAGGACCGCAACCCCGCCAACGTACGCGCGCACTACGAGACGACCGGTCCGGAGATCTGGCGGGCCACCGGCGGACGGGTGGACGTGCTGGTGTGCGGGGTGGGCACCGGCGGCACCCTGACCGGCACCGCCCGGTACCTGAAGGAGCGCACCTCGGTGCACGTGGTGGCGGTGGAGCCGGAGCGCAGCGCGGTGATGTCGGGCGGCGAGCCAGGCCCGCACGGCATCCCGGGCATCGGCGCGGGCTACGTCTCGGAGATCACGGACCTGTCGCTGGTGGACGAGGTGGTGGCGGTCTCCGACGAGGCGGCCGCGGCCACCACCCGGGAGGTGACCGGGGTGACCGGGCTGCCGGTCGGCGTCTCCTCCGGCGCGGCGGCCTGGGCGAGCCGCGCGGTGGCCTCCCGGCCGCGCTGGGCGGGCGCCCGCGTGGTGACGGTCTTCCCCGACAGCGGGGAGCGGTACCTGTCGACGGCCCGCTGAACGCCCGCCCTCTGACGAGCAGTACGGAAATGCCTTCGCCACCCCCCGGAACGTCTCCACGGAAAGACTGAAGCTGACATGTGCCGGATCTTCGGTTACTTCAACGCGGCGGTGACGCCGCACGAGCTGCGGACGGTCGCCGCCTTGCAGCGGCACGGCGGCCCCGACGGCACCGGCACCGGCCGGGAGCCGGGCTGGGGCCTGGGCAACAACCGGCTCGCGGTGGTCGACCTGGACGGCGGGGAGCAGCCGTACGGGGCCGGCGGCCGGGTGCGGGTGGTGTTCAACGGGGAGATCTACAACCACGAGGAGCTGCGCCGCCGCCTTCAGGCGCGCGGGCACGTGATCCCCGACCGGTGCGACGGGTCGGTGCTACCGGCGTTGTATCTGGAGTACGGGGAGGACTTCACCGAGCAGCTCGACGGCATGTACGCGGTGGCGGTGCTGGACGGGCGGGGCGCGGTGCCGAAGCTGCTGCTGGCCACCGACCACGCGGGGATGAAGCCGCTGTACCTGCGGTGGGAGGCGGCGGGCCGGTCGCTGCGCTTCTCCTCGGAGCTGCCGGCGCTGCTGGGGTTCGGCGGGGTCGGCGGGCGGATGCGCGAGTCGGCGCTGGACGCCTATCTGGCGACGCGGACGCCGTTCGGCACCGGCACGGTGTACGAGGACGTGGAGGTGCTGGAGCCCGGCACGACGTGGGTGTGCGAGCTGGGCGGCGTACCGCGGACGCGGCGGCGGGCGGCGGAGGTCGAGGCTCTGGGCGGGGGCGGGGACGGTCACGTCGCGGGCAGGCTGCGGGAGTTGCTGCGCGAGGAGGTGGGGCGGCTGCTGGTGGCGGATGTGCCGGTGGCGCTGATCACCTCCGGTGGTCTGGACTCCTCCCTGGTGACGGCGCTGGC
>NZ_PVLV01000496.1 GCF_002982015.1 Streptomyces solincola | reverse complement strand
GCAGGAGAGGGAGCCAGAGCATGCCGGATTTCTACGTCACCGGGCCGCGTCCACATGGTGAATATGCCGTGGCGGTTCCGCGCCCCGGTGACGTAGAAATCCGGCATGCTCTGGCTCCCTCTCCTGCTGGTCACCTGGGCCGCCGCGGCGCTCAGCGTCGCGAAGCTGTGCCTGACCGCCGCCGCCCTCGCCGACCGGCACACGGGCGGCGTCCGGCGCGCCCTGGCCTCCGCCGGACTCACGCTGCACGAGGCGGCGTTCCTGGCCGGCGGCCCGGACCGGGTGGCCGAGCTGACCATGGTCTCGATGCATCGGCGGCAGCGCCTGCTGCTGGCCCGCACCGGCTGGGCGACCGTGGTGCGGCCGGAGGGCGGGGACGAGTGGGAGCGCTCCGTCCTCACCGCGATAGGCCCCGAGGGGCAGTCGCCGATAGCGGCGGTACGGGCCGGGGCGTCGGCGGACCAACCGGTGCGCACCCTGGCCGACAAGCTGGTGTTCAGCGGACTCGCGGTGCCCGACGCCACCCGGGCCGCGGTGCGGTCGGCGGTGCGCGCGGTACGGGGCGCCGCCGCGCTGACCGTGGTGCTGGCCCTGACCGCCGCACTGCTGCTGCCCGCGCAGCACACCCCCGCGGCGCCCGAACTGGCCTGGTTCGGCCTGCCGTTGGTGCTCACCCTGGGCTGCCTGGTGATCGCCCGCTTCGAATGCCGCCCGTACACGGGCTGGGCCTCCCCCGCCGGGCGGCGGATGCTGCGAAGGCTGAGCACCGGCGACCCGCTGGCCGCCGTCGCGGTCGGCGGCGTCGGCGCCCTGGACGACGAGGCGCTGCGGGCCGCGCTCACCTCACCGCACCCGCGCGAGCTCGGCATCCGCTGACGGGCCGCCACCCCGCGCACCCGCCGGCCCGCCTGGTCCTTCACGCTCGTACGACGAAGGGTGCGGCGCGCGTCCTGAGGGACGCGCGCCGCACCCGGAGCGGGACCCGTCACGGCGGTCCGGTGTCGCTGGAGCGGTCGGCGGCCGGGCGGTGGACACGCGGGTGCGCGTCCACCGGCGCCGTCGCCGGCCCTCTGATCTTCCGGACCGCGGGTCTCCCGCGGAAGGGTGACCGCAACCCTGGCGAGGCAGCGGTCCGGTGGTGGGCCCGCTTACGCCAGCCCGGCCACCAGGTCCGCCACCGACTTGCGGCGGCCGGTGTAGAACGGCACCTCCTCGCGGACGTGCATCCGCGCCTCGGAGGCCCGCAGATGGCGCATCAGGTCCACGATCCGGTACAGCTCGTCCGCCTCGAAGGCCAGGATCCACTCGTAGTCGCCGAGCGAGAACGAGGCGACCGTGTTGGCGCGCACGTCCGGGTAGCCGCGGGCCATCTTGCCGTGGTCGGCGAGCATCCGGCGGCGGTCCTCGTCGGGCAGCAGGTACCAGTCGTAGGAGCGCACGAAGGGATAGACGCTGACGTAGTCGCGCGCCTGCTCGTCGGCGAGGAACGCCGGGATGTGCGACTTGTTGAACTCGGCCGGGCGGTGCAGCGCCATGTTCGACCAGACCGGCTCCAGCGCGCGCCCGAGCCGCGTGCGGCGGAAGAGGCTGTACGCGTCCTGGAGGGCGTCGCTGGTCTCGGCGTGCCACCAGATCATCAGGTCGGCGTCGGCGCGCAGACCGGAGAGGTCGTAGGTGCCGCGGACGGTGACGTCCTTCTCGGCGAGCTGGTCGAACAGCTCCTGGACCTCGTCGGCGTAGCCGGCGCGGTCGGCGGGCAGCACGTCGCGCAGCTTGAAGACGGACCACAGCGTGTAGCGGATGACCTCGTTGAGGTCCTTCGCCTTCTTGCCGGCGTTCGGGATCTTTTCGGGCGCACTCATGGCTCTATTCTCGCCCCCCGCCCGCGGTGCCGTACGCCAGGGTCGCCGCGGCGAGGATCTCGTCCGCGGCGCGGTGCGCGCTCGCCACACAGGCGGGGATGCCGACCCCGTCGTACGCCGCGCCGCAGACCGCCAGGCCGGGCAGTCCGGCCACCGCGGCGCGGATCCGCTCCACCCGCCGCAGATGCCCCACCGGGTACTGCGGCAGGCCGCCGGTCCAGCGGGTGACGACCGAGGCGACCGGGGCCGCGGCCAGCCCGGTGGCGGCGGCCAGGTCGGTGCGGGAGGCGGCGACCAGTTCGGCGTCCTCGCGGTGCAGGTGCTCCTCCTCGGCGTGCCGCCCCACCGAGGTGCGCAGGAGGAACAGGTCGTCCGAACCCTCGTCGGTCCAGCGCCACTTGCGGGAGGAGAAGGTGGACGCCTTGATGGTGCGGCCGTCCACCGGCGGGACCAGGAAGCCGGAGCCGGCCGGCAGCACCGCCTCCGCGTCCGCGCGCCGGTAGGCGAGGGTGACCAGGGCCATCGACGCGTACTCCACAGCGGCCAGTTCGGCGGAGGCGGCCGGAGCGAGGCGGGCCAGCAGTTCGGAGGCCGACCAGGCGGGCGCGGCCAGCACCACGGACTCGGCCTCGATCAGCTCGGCGCCGCTGCGCACCCGCCAGCCGCTTGCCGTGCGGGTCAGCTCGTGCACGGGGGCGTCCAGCCGGATCTCGCCCCCGAGCGCGGTGACCGCGTCGGCGACCGCGCCGGGCAGGGCGCCGATCCCGCCGGCGATGCCCATGAAGGCGGGGCCGCTCGCGCCGGCGGCGGCGCGCTGCACCGCCCTTACCGCCTCGGTCAGGCTGGGGTGCCGGCGGGCCTCCTCGTACAGCTTGGGCACGGCCGCGCGCAGCGAGATGCGGTAGGCGTCCCCCGCGTAGACCCCGCCGAGCAGCGGCTCGACGAGCCGGTCCACCACCTCGCGGCCCAACCGGGCGGCCACCAGCTCGCCGACGGCGACGTCGTCGCCGATCCGGTCCGGGTCGAGCGGCGGCAGATCGCCCTCCGCCGCGATCCGGGCGGTGCCCTCGGCCGACAGCAGCCCGGTGAGCGCGGCCGCGTCCCCGGGCACGCCCATCACGTGGCCCTTGGGCATCGGCCGCAGCGCGTCCCGGGTCCAGACGGCGGCGGTCGCGGTGGCCGGCGGCTGGAGCCGGTCGGCGAGGCCGACCGCGCGGGCCAGCTCCACCGCCTCCGGCCGGCGGGCCAGCATCGACTCCGCGCCCAGGTCGACCGGGGCGCCCGCCAGCTCCCCCGCCTCCAGCTTGCCGCCGAGCCGGGTGGTCGCCTCCAGCAGCGTGACGCGCGCCCCGGCGGCGGCGAGCCGGTGGGCGGCCGCCAGTCCCGCGATGCCGCCGCCGATGACGACGGTGCGCCCGCCGCCGTGCCCCCTGCCGGGAGTCCGCGCCGTCTGCGCGCCGTTGATGCCGTTCATGCCGCCACTCTCTCAGACGGCCGCGCCCGGCCGCGTAGCGTGTCGGCCATGGCATCCAAGGGACGCGAACGACTGGTGGTCATCGGCGGGGACGCGGCGGGCATGGCGGCCGCGTCGCAGGCCAGACGGCTGAAGGGCCCGGACGAACTGGAGATCACCGCCTTCGAGCGGGGCCACTTCACCTCGTACTCCGCCTGCGGCATCCCCTACTGGGTCGGCGGCGAGGTGGACGGCCCGGACGCGCTGATCGCCCGCACCGCCGAGCAGCACCGCGAGCGCGGCATCGACCTGCGGCTGCGGACTGAGGTGACGGAGCTGGACGTGGACGGCTGCCGGGTCCGCACCCGGCAGGTGGACACCGGCGAGGAGGCGTGGACCGGCTACGACAAGCTGGTCGTCGCCACCGGGGCGCGCCCGGTGCGGCCGCCGCTGCCCGGGATCGACGCGCCGGGGGTCCACGGGGTGCAGACACTGGACGACGGGCAGGCGCTGCTGGACGGCCTGGAGCGGCTGGAGGGCGACCACGGGCGGCGGGCGGTGGTCGTCGGCGCCGGTTACATCGGCGTCGAGATGGCCGAGGCGATGCTGCGGCGCGGCTACCGGGTGACCGTGCTCAACCGGGGCGAGCAGCCGATGTCCACGCTCGACCCGGACATGGGCGGGCTGGTGCGCCGGGCGATGGACGGCATGGGCATCGAGACGGTCGCCGGCGCGGACGTCACCAGGATCCTCACCGGTGAGGACGGCGGGGTGCGGGCGGTGGCCACGGACGACGCCGAGTACCCGGCGGACGTGGTGGTCCTCGGCATGGGCGTGGCCCCGGAGACCGCTCTGGCGCGGGACGCCGGGCTGCCGCTCGGCGGGTACGGGGGGCTGCTCACCGATCTGTCGATGCGGGTGCGCGGCCAGGAGAACGTGTGGGCCGGCGGGGACTGCGTGGAGGTGCTGGACCTGGTCTCCGGCCGGGAGCGGCACCTGCCGCTGGGCACCCACGCCAACAAGCACGGCCAGATCATCGGGGCCAACGTCGGCGGCGGCTACGCGGTCTTCCCCGGCGCGGTCGGCACCGCCGTCAGCAAGGTCTGCGACCTGGAGATCGCCCGCACCGGGCTGCGGGAGAGGGACGCCCGAGCCGTGGGCCTCCAGTACGTCACCGCCACCGTCGAGTCGACCAGCCGGGCCGGCTACTACCCGGGCGCGGCCCCGATGACGGTGAAGATGCTCGCCGAGCGCCGCACCGGCCGCCTCCTCGGCTGCCAGATCGTCGGCCGGGAGGGCGCGGCCAAGCGGGTCGACATCGCGGCGGTGGCGCTGACCGCGGGGATGAGCGTGGAGCAGGTCACCACCCTGGACCTGGGGTACGCCCCGCCCTTCTCGCCGGTCTGGGACCCGGTGCAGGTCGCGGCCCGCAAGGCGGTGACCAAGGTGCGGGATGCGGGATAGCCGGGCGCACGCGAGAAGGGGGCCGGCGCCCTGTCCGGGCGCCGGCCCCCTTCTCCCGCTCGTGCGCTCAGCCGCGCGCGGCGGTCCTCTCGTGGACGTACTCCACCAGGCGGGTCAGCGCGCCCGGGTCGGTGGCGGGCAGCACGCCGTGGCCCAGGTTGAAGACGTGGCCCTCCAGGCCGGACGCGGCGGCCAGCACCTCGTCGGTCTTGGCCTCGACCGCCTCCGGGGTGGAGAACAGCACGGCCGGGTCGAGGTTGCCCTGGAGCGCCTTGCCGGGGCCGACCCGGCGGGCGGCCTCGTCCATCGGCACCCGCCAGTCGACGCCGACGACGTCCGCGCCGGCCTCGCCCATCAGGCCCAGTAGCTCGCCGGTGCCGACGCCGAAGTGGATGCGCGGGACGCCGTAGCCGGCGACCGCCTCGAACACCTTCGCCGAGGCCGGCATCACCGAGCGGCGGTAGTCGGCCGGGGACAGCGCGCCGACCCAGGAGTCGAAGAGCTGCACCGCCGAGGCGCCGGCCTCGATCTGCACCTTCAGGAAGGCGGCGGTGATGCCGGCGAGGCGGTCCAGCAGGTCGGCCCAGAGCTGCGGGTCGCCGTACATCAGGGCCTTGGTGTGCTCGTGGTTGCGCGACGGGCCGCCCTCGACCAGGTAGCTGGCGAGGGTGAACGGGGCGCCGGCGAAGCCGATCAGCGGGGTGGCGCCCAGCTCGCCGGTGAGCATCCCGATCGCCTCGGTGACGTAGTGCACGTCGTCCGGGGTCAGCTCGCGCAGCCGCTCCAGGTCGGCCCGGGTGCGGATCGGCTCGGCCACCACCGGGCCGACGCCCGGCTTGATGTCGAGGTCGACGCCGATGGCCTTCAGCGGCACCACGATGTCGCTGAAGTAGATCGCCGCGTCGACCTGGTGGCGGCGCACCGGCTGAAGGGTGATCTCGGTGACCAGCTCGGGCCGCATGCAGGACTCCAACATGGGGATGCCCTCGCGCACCTTCAGGTACTCCGGCAGCGAACGCCCCGCCTGCCGCATGAACCACACCGGCGTGTGCGGGACGGGCTCCCGCCGGCACGCCCGGAGGAACGCGGAGTCGTAGGTCTGCGGGGGCGGGGTCTGCTGGCCCGAGGGGCGTCCGTTGGCACTCACGCACGGAATCTTCGCATGCGTGGGCAACCGGCTCGCGTGGCGCGGGTGTCCCTGCCGGTGTGCGGCGCTCCTTCCGCCTACCCTTCCCGGCATGGCTGCGGCGCAGGGACAGTTCTCCGAACACTCAGGGCACTCCGAGGCGGGGGGCGGCGGAGCCGCCGACTCCGGGCGGGAGGAGTCCGCCCCGTCGGCGCCGCCGGCCTTCCGGCGCGCGGTGGACGGGCTGACGTCGGTGCGGATGCGGCCGGAGATCGAGCTGGACACCGCCCCGGCGCCCAAGCGGCTCGCGCCGTACGCGTACGCCCTGGAGGCGGCGGTCGTCGCGGAGGACGAGGACCTGGCCGACGGCCGGCTCGTCCTGCTCCACGACCCGTCCGGGCACGAGGCGTGGCAGGGCGCCTTCCGTCTGGTGACGCTCGTCCGCGCCGAGCTGGAGCCGGAGATGGCGGCCGACCCGCTGCTGCCGGAGGTGTGCTGGACGTGGCTGACCGGGGCGCTGGAGGCCCGGGGCCTGCCCTACGACGAGGCGTCCGGGACGGTGACGCGGGCGGGCTCCTTCTACTTCGGCGGGCTCGCGGACCGGCGGCCGGCCACCCAGATCGAGATCCGGGCGTCCTGGACGCCGCGCGAGGGCCGCGGCGGGGTGCCGGACACGGCGGCGCACCTGGCCGCCTGGTGCGACCTGCTGTGCCAGGTGGCGGGGCTTCCGCCGGCCGTCCCGGCGCAGCCGGACGGCCCCGGCGCCGCCGGCGTCGTCTCCCTCCCCCAGCGCCGCGGTCCGCGCCGGCCGTAGCGCGGCGTCCGCCCGCCTCGCAGGGGCCCGCCGTCCGACTCGTCGGGCGGCGGGCCCCTGCGATCGTCGTACCGGTCGCCGCGCCTCGCGCAGGACCCCGCCGTCCGGTCAGGTGTCCTAGTCGCCGCGATTGCCACTCACTAGATCGTGATCTTTCCCTAAAGGCGGAGGCTCGGGCTGCCGAAGAGGTTTGTGACCCATCACACACGGTTCGCCCGGCTTTTCCCCGAGCCGGTGTCCCACACCTTCCCCTGGAGGTTTGGTGTCCGTTCTCCTCGAGCAGCCCGCAAGCCTGACCGCCTACCGGCCCAACAAGCCCACGGCCATGGTGGTCGTGGCCGATCCCCGAGTCCGCTCCACCGTCACCCGCCACCTCTGGGCGCTCGGCGTCCGGGACGTCATCGAGGCGTCGTCGATCGCGGAGGCCCGCCCGCGCATCGCCAGCCCGCGTGACATCTGCGTGGCCGACGTCCACCTGCCCGACGGTTCCGGGCTGACCCTGCTGTCCGAGACCCGCGCGGCGGGCTGGCCCAACGGCCTGGCGCTGTCGGCCGCGGACGACATCGGCGCCGTGCGCAACGCCCTGGCGGGCGGCGTCAAGGGCTACGTCGTCACCGGCACGCGTACGAACATCGGGCACCCGACGCGGCACGGCGCCGCGCCGATCGGCGCCGCGGCCGCGCGGCTGCACCGCCGCCCCCCGGGCGCCCCGAGCCACCCGGGCGGCTACCGGGAGCTGTCCGGCCGCGAGGTCGAGGTGCTGCGGCTGGTGGCCGAAGGCCAGTCGAACAAGGCCATCGGCGTCTCGATGGGCCTGTCCGCGCTGACCGTCAAGAGCCACCTGGCGAGAATCGCTCGCAAGCTCGGCACGGGCGACCGGGCCGGGATGGTCGCGGTGGCGCTGCGCACCGGGATCATCCACTGACCGGATACCGCGCCTTCGGAAGCCCGTCGACGGAACGTTCCGGCGACGGGCTTCCGCCGTTCACGGATATTGTTGACAGGTGACGGACGCCCGAGAGACCGCAGCCGAGACCGTACTGCGCACCGCCGGGGGCGGCCCTCCGGACGACGCGGCGGCAGGCGTCGCGGTCGGCGGAGCGCCCATCCCGCTGCTGGAGCCCCGTGAGGGAATCCCGCCGGTGGTGGCCGACGAGCATGCCCTGGCCGAGGTGGTCGCCGCCTTCGCGGCGGGCCGCGGGCCGGTGGCGGTGGACGCCGAGCGGGCGTCCGGATACCGCTACGGGCAGCGGGCCTATCTGGTGCAGTTGCGGCGCGAGGGCGCGGGCACCGCGCTGATCGATCCGGTGGGCTGCCCGGACCTGACCGCGCTGGGCGAGGTGCTCGGCGACGCCGAATGGATCCTGCACGCGGCCACCCAGGACCTGCCGTGCCTGCGGGACATAGGCATGGTGCCGACGACGCTGTTCGACACCGAGCTGGCCGGGCGGCTGGCCGGTTTCCCGCGGGTCGGGCTCGGCGCGATGGTGGAGAGCGTGCTCGGCTACGCGCTGGAGAAGGGGCACTCGGCGGTGGACTGGTCCACCCGCCCGCTGCCCGAGCCGTGGCTGCGCTACGCCGCGCTCGACGTCGAGCTGCTGCGCGACCTGCGCGACGCCCTGGAGGAGGAGCTGGACGGGCAGGGGAAGCTGGAGTGGGCGCGGCAGGAGTTCGCCGCGATCGCCGCCGCTCCCCCGGCCCCGCCCCGCAAGGACCCCTGGCGGCGTACGTCCGGGATGCACCGGGTGCGCCGGCGCCGCCAGATGGCGGTGGTGCGGGAGATGTGGACGCTGCGGGACAGGATCGCGCAGCGCCGGGACGTCTCGCCGGGCAAGGTGCTGGGGGACGCGGCGATCGTGGAGGCGGCCCTGGCGCTGCCGGTGGACGTGGCCGCGCTCTCCGCGCTGAACGGCTTCGGGCAGCGGCAGGGGCGGCGTCAGTTGGAGCAGTGGCAGGGCGCGGTGGACCGGGCCCGGGCGCTGCCGGAGGACCGGCTGCCGGCGCAGGGCCAGGTGGTGACCGGTCCGCCGCCGCCGCGGGCGTGGGCCGACAAGGACCCGGCGGCGGCGGCGCGGCTGAGCGCCGCCCGGGCGGCGGTGACCGCCCTGGCGGAGGCGCTGAACCTGCCGCCGGAGAACCTGATCACCCCGGACACGGTGCGCCGGGTGTGCTGGGAGCCGCCGGCCGAGCCGACCGCGGACGCGGTGGCCGCCGCGCTGGCCGGGCACGGGGCGCGGCCCTGGCAGGTGGAGCAGGTGACTCCGGTGCTGGTGGGCGCGCTGACGGCGGTGGAGAAGAGCTGAGTGACGGGTGCTGACGCCCCCCTTCGGTACGGAGGGGGGCGTCGTCGTGTCCGGGGTGACGGGGTGTGACGTTCACCGCTGTCGGCGGGGGGACTGGGCAGTGTGGTTACCCGTAAGTAGCATGGAGACCGAGCGCGCGCTTAGCCGTGTGCGCCGCAGCAGTGCCATCCCGCACCCTGGAGGAGAGCCATCGTGCCTCGTACCGTCAGGGACGTCGTCTTCGTCGACGGCGTCCGCACCCCGTTCGGCAAGGCGGGCCCGAAGGGCGTCTACCACGAGACCCGTGCCGACGACCTCGTCGTGAAGGCCATCCGGGAGCTGCTGCGCCGCAACCCGGACCTGGACCCCGCCAAGATCGACGAGGTGGCCATCGCGGCGACCACGCAGATCGGCGACCAGGGCCTGACCATCGGCCGGACCGCGGGCATCCTGGCGGGCCTGCCGCAGTCGGTGCCGGGGTACTCCATCGACCGGATGTGCGCCGGCGCGATGACCGCGGTGACCGCGACGGCCGGCTCCATCGCCTTCGGCGCGTACGACGCGGTGATCGCCGGCGGTGTCGAGCACATGGGCCGCCACCCGATGGGCGAGGGCGTCGACCCCAACCCGCGCTTCGTCAGCGAGAAGCTGGTCGACGAGTCCGCCCTGTTCATGGGCATGACGGCGGAGAACCTGCACGACCGCTACCCGCACATCACCAAGCAGCGGGCCGACGAGTACGCGGTGCGCAGCCAGGAGAAGGCGGCCAAGGCGTACGCGGACGGCAAGATCCAGGCCGACCTGGTGCCGGTCTCGGTGCGCCGCACCAACGCCGAGGCCGGTGAGACCGGCTGGGGCCTGGTCACGGCGGACGAGCCGATGCGCCCGGGCACCACGCTGGAGAACCTCGCCGGGCTGAAGACCCCGTTCCGGGTCCACGGCCACGTCACCGCGGGCAACGCGGCCGGCCTCAACGACGGCGCGACCGCCTCGCTGGTGGCCTCCGAGGACTTCGCCCGCGAGCACGGGCTGCCGGTCAAGATGCGGCTGGTGTCCTTCGCGTACGCCGGTGTGGAGCCGGAGGTCATGGGCTACGGCCCGATCCCGGCCACCGAGAAGGCGCTCGCCAAGGCGGGCCTGTCGATCGGCGACATCGGGCTGTTCGAGATCAACGAGGCGTTCGCCGTGCAGGTGCTCGCCTTCCTGGACCACTACGGCATCGCCGACGACGACGCCCGGGTCAACCAGTACGGCGGCGCGATCGCCTTCGGCCACCCGCTGGCCTCCTCCGGTGTCCGGCTGATGACCCAGTTGGCCCGGCAGTTCGAGGAGCAGCCGCAGGTCCGCTACGGCATCACCACCATGTGCGTCGGCTTCGGCATGGGCGCGACCGTGATCTGGGAGAACCCGCACTTCGAGGGGGAGAAGGCATGAGCAGCACCGCAGAGCTTCTGAAGGGTGCGGCCGAGCTGTTCCCGGACGAGGTCGTCACCACCGCCCACGTACGCCACTTCGACCTGCCCGCCGGGGCCGGCCGCTTCGCGCTGATCACGCTGGACAACGGGCACGACCACACCAAGCCGACCACCTTCGGCCCGCAGTCGCTGGCCAACCTCAACGCCGCGATCGACCAGGTGGAGAAGGAGGCGGCGGACGGCTCGGTCGTCGGCGTCGGGATCACCGGCAAGCCGTTCATCTTCGCCGTCGGCGCGGACCTCAAGGGCGTGGAGCTGCTGAAGCGCCACGAGGACGCGCTGGCCATCGGCAAGGGCGGCCACGAGGTCTTCAAGCGGCTGTCCGCGCTGGCGGTGCCGACGTTCGCCTACTACAACGGCGCGGCGATGGGCGGCGGCGTCGAGGTCGGCCTGCACTGCACCTACCGCACCGTCTCGAAGTCGCTGCCGGCGTTCTCGCTGCCCGAGGTCTTCCTCGGCCTGGTGCCGGGCTGGGGCGGCTGCGCGCTGCTGCCGAACCTGATCGGCGCGGACCGCGCGGTCTCGGTGATCATCGAGAACTCGCTCAACCAGAACAAGCAGCTCACGGGCGCCCAGGTGCACGAGCTGGGCATCGCCGACGCGATCTTCGAAGGCGCGGACTTCCTGGAGCAGTCGCTGCACTGGACCGCGGCCGTGCTCAAGGGCGAGATCGCCGTCGAGCGCGCCGGGATCGACCGCGGCGAGGGCTGGGACCAGGCGGTGGCCCGGGGCCGGTCCATCGCCGACTCCAAGGTGCACGGCGCGGCCCCGGCCGCGTACCGGGCGCTGGAGATCATCGCAGCGGCCAAGGACGGCGACGTCCAGAAGGGCTTCGACGCCGAGGACGCCGCGCTGGCCGACCTCATCATGGGCGGCGAGCTGCGCAGCGGGATCTACGCCTTCAACCTGGTGCAGAAGCGCGGCAAGCGCCCGGCCGGCGCGCCGGACAAGTCGCTGGCCCGCCCGGTCACCAAGGTCGGCGTGGTCGGCGCGGGCCTGATGGCCTCGCAGCTCGCGCTGCTGTTCCTGCGCCGCCTGGAGGTGCCGGTCGTGCTGACCGACATCGACCAGGAGCGGATCGACAAGGGCGTGGGCTACGTCCACGGCGAGATCGAGAAGCTGCTCGGCAAGGGCCGGATCAACCAGGACAAGGCGAACCGGCTCAAGGGCCTGGTCTCCGGCGTGCTGGACAAGGCCGCCGGCTTCGCGGACGCGGACTTCGTCATCGAGGCCGTGTTCGAGGAGATGAGCGTCAAGCAGAAGGTGTTCGCCGAGGTCGAGGCGGTCGCCCCGGCGCACGCGATCCTCGCCACCAACACCTCCTCGCTGTCGGTGTCGGAGATGGCGTCGAAGCTGAAGCACCCCGAGCGGGTCGTCGGCTTCCACTTCTTCAACCCGGTCGCCATCCTCCCGCTGCTGGAGATCGTCCGCGGCGAGCAGACCGACGACGCGGCGCTGGCCACCGCGTTCGGCGTGGCCAAGAAGCTGAAGAAGACCGCGGTGCTGGTCAAGGACGCCCCAGCGTTCGTGGTCAACCGCATCCTGACCCGCTTCATGGGCGAGATCCAGAACGTGATCGACGAGGGCACCCCGGTCGCCACCGCCGAGAAGGCCGTGGAGCCGCTGGGCCTGCCGATGTCGCCGCTGGTGCTGCTGGAGCTGGTCGGCCCGGCCATCGGCCTGCACGTCTCGGAGACGCTGAACCGCTCCTTCCCGGAGCGCTTCACCGTCTCGCCGAACCTCAAGGCGGTCGTCGAGGCCGGCAAGCGCGGCTTCTACGTCTACGACTCCGGCAGGCCGGAGCTGGACCCGGAGGTCGCCGCGCTGCTCAAGCAGGGCGACGCCGTGCTGACCGAGGACCAGGTGCGGGCCCGCGTCCTGGACGCGGTCGCGCAGGAGATCGGCCTGATGCTGGACGAGGGCGTGGTCGCCGAGGCGCAGGACATCGACCTGTGCCTGATCACCGGCGCCGGCTGGCCCTTCCACCTGGGCGGCATCACGCCGTACCTGGACCGCGAGGGCGTCTCGGAGCGGGTGAACGGCAAGCCGTTCCTGGCCCCGGGCGTCGCCAGCGTCCCCGCGTAGGGGATGCGCACAGGCGGGCCGTACGGGAGAGGTGACCTCTCCCGTACGGCCCGCTTCCGGCGTGCGCCCGGTCAGCCGGCCGGCTCCTCCTCGGCCAGGGTGTCCAGGATGGACTGGCCGTACTTGGCGAGCTTGTTCTCGCCGACGCCGCCGACGCCGCCCAGCTCGGCGAGCGAGCCGGGGCGGGTGGTGGCGATCTCGCGGAGCGTGGCGTCGTGGAAGACGACGTACGCCGGGACGCCCTGCTCCTTGGCGGTGGCGGCCCGCCAGGCGCGCAGCCGCTCGAAGAGCCCTGCGGCCTCCGGCGGCAGGTCGGCGGCGGGGGCCGCCCTGCGGGAACCGCCGCCGGACTTCGCGGCCGCCCTGGCCGGGCGCTCCGGCTCGCTGCGCAGCGGCACCTCGCGGCCGCCGCCGAGCACCTCGCCGGACGCTTCGGTCAGCACCAGGGTGCCGTAGTCGCCCTCGACGGAGAGCAGGCCCTGGGCCAGGAGCTGGCGGACCACGCCGCGCCACTGGGCCTCGCGCAGCTCGGTGCCGATGCCGAAGACGGAGAGCGCGTCGTGGTCGAATTGGATGACCTTGGCGGTCTTCTTGCCGAGCAGGATGTCGATGATCTGCCCGGCGCCGAACTTCTGGTTCCGCTCGCGCTTGAGCCGCACGATGGTGGACAGCAGCTTCTGCGCGGCGACGGTGCCGTCCCAGGACTCGGCCGGGGTCAGGCAGGTGTCGCAGTTGCCGCAGGGGCCGGACTCCTGGCCGAAGTAGGCCAGCAGCCGCACCCGGCGGCACTGCACGGTCTCGCAGAGCGCCAGCATGGCGTCCAGGTGGGCGGTGAGGCGGCGGCGGTGCTCGGCGTCGCCCTCGCTGCCGTCGATCATCTTGCGCTGCTGGACGACGTCCTGGAGGCCGTAGGCGAGCCAGGCGGTGGACGGCAGTCCGTCGCGGCCGGCGCGGCCGGTCTCCTGGTAGTAGCCCTCCACGGACTTGGGCAGGTCCAGGTGGGCGACGAAGCGCACGTCCGGCTTGTCGATGCCCATGCCGAAGGCGATGGTGGCGACCACCACCAGGCCGTCCTCGCGCAGGAAGCGGGACTGGTTGGCGGCGCGGACGCGGGCGTCCAGGCCGGCGTGGTACGGGACGGCGTCGATGCCGCTGTCCACCAGGAACTGCGCGGTCTTCTCCACCGAGGCGCGGGAGAGGCAGTAGACGATCCCGGCGTCCCCGGCGTGCTCGCCGCGCAGCAGGTCCAGGAGCTGCTTCCTGGGCTCGTTCTTCGGGGCGATGCGGTACTGGATGTTCGGCCGGTCGAAGCTGGCCACGAAGTGGCGGGCCTCGTCCAGCTTCAGCCGGCCGGCGATCTCCCGGTGGGTGGCGGGCGTGGCGGTCGCGGTCAGCGCGATCCGGGGCACCTCGGGCCAGCGCTCGTGCAACTGCGACAGCCGCAGGTAGTCCGGGCGGAAGTCGTGGCCCCACTGCGCCACACAGTGCGCCTCGTCGATGGCGAACAGCGAGATCGTGCCGCGGTCGAGCAGGTCGAGGGTGGACTCGACGCGCAGCCGCTCCGGCGCGAGGTAGAGCAGGTCCAGCTCGCCGGCCGCGAACTCGGCCTCCACCAGGCGGCGTTCGTCCAGATCCTGGGTGGAGTTGAGGAAGTTGGCGCGGACGCCGAGGGCGCGCAGGGCGTCCACCTGGTCCTGCATGAGGGCGATCAGCGGGGAGATGACCACGCCGGTGCCGCGGCGGACCAGGGCCGGGATCTGGTAGCAGAGCGACTTGCCGCCGCCGGTGGGCATCAGCACCAGCGCGTCGCCGCCGCCCACCACGTGCTCGATGATCTCGCCCTGCTCGCCGCGGAAGGCGTCGTAGCCGAAGATCCGGGCGAGCACGTCGAGCGGCTTCTCGCCGGTGCTGTCGCGCACCCGCTCCGGCCGCGGGGACGCCGTGCGGTGCGGGTCCTCCAGGAAGGGGCCGTCCTCCTCGGGCGGCGGCATGTCGTCGTACGCCGGGTCGTAGGGCGGCTCGTCGAACGCGCCGTGGCTGTCGTCCGGGAAGTACGCGCCGCCGCCGGGGAGGTCGGCCGTTCCGTGGTGCTGGCCCGCTGTGGTCATTGGACGATTCTACGGAGAGACCACCCGTACGGGCCAAAACCGGCCAGGTGACCCCTGGCACCCTGGTGCCATGACCGAAGACGCACGAGCGGTGCTGATCGTGGACGGGGCCAATGTGGTGGGCTCGGTGCCGGACGGCTGGTGGCGGGACCGGCACGGGGCGGCTGAGCGGCTGCGCGACAGGCTGGTCCCGCTGGCCGGGAGCGGCGCGGCCGGGCTGCCCGGACCGCTGGAGGTGGTCCTGGTGGTGGAGGGCCGGGCCCGGGACGTGGCGGCCGTCCCCGGCGTCCGGGTGGAGGCCGCGTCCGGCAGCGGGGACGACCTCATCGTGGAGCTGGCCGCGCGGGCGGCGGGCCGCCGGTGCGTCGTGGTCACCGCCGACCGCGAGCTGCGCCGGCGGGTGGAGGCGCACGGCGCGCAGTGCGCGGGGCCGCGGACGGTGCGGTAGCGGCGGGGCGGCGCCGTACGGGGCCGGGCCCCGGCCGCCTGAGTGGCGGGCGGGGCCCGGTGGGCGTCGGGGCCGGCGGGAGGTCGGCCGGCGGCCGGTCAGGTGCCCTCGACGGTCCGCGACTCGCGGCCCAGGCGGCTGTGGGAGCGCCCGTAGGCGAAGTAGACGACGACGCCGATGGCCATCCAGACGGCGAAGCGGAACCAGGTCTCGCCGGGCAGGTTGAGCATCAGCCAGAACGACGCGGCGACCGAGACGATCGGCAGGACCGGCACCCAGGGGGTGCGGAAGGCGCGGTGCAGGTCGGGGCGGGTGCGGCGGAGCACGATGACGCCGAGGGCGACCACCACGAAGGCGAACAGGGTGCCGATGTTCACCAGGGTGGCCAGCTCGTTGATGCTGGTGAAGCCCGCCACCACGGCGATGACCACGCCGAGCAGGATGGTGGGCCGGTAGGGGGTCTGGAACTTCGGGTGCGTCTTGGAGAAGAAGCGGGGCAGCAGGCCGTCGCGGCTCATCGCGAAGAACACCCGGGTCTGGCCGAGGAAGAGGATCAGGCAGACGGTGGTGAGGCCGACGGCCGCGCCGAAGCTGATGATGCCGGCGTACACCGGGTGGCCGACGGACTTGAAGGCGTCGGCGAGCGGGGCGCTGACGGACAGATCCTGGTAGTTCTGCATGCCGGTGACGACCAGTGAGACCGCCACGTACAGCACGGTGCAGATGAGCAGCGAGCCGAGGATGCCGCGGGGCATGTCGCGCTGCGGGAGCTTGGTCTCCTCGGCGGCCGTGGCGACCACGTCGAAGCCGATGAAGGCGAAGAACACCACGGAGGCGGCGGTGAAGATGCCCATGACGCCGAAGTTGGTGGGCTCGTAGCCGAAGATCGTCTGGACCAGCGGGGCGTCCCAGCCGGAGCTGCCGCCCTCGGGGGTGACGGCCTCGGGGATGAACGGCGAGTAGTTGGAGCCGACGATGAAGAACAGCCCGGCGATGATGACGATCATGACGACGGTGACCTTGATCGCCACGACCACGGAGGTGATCCGGGCGGACAGCTTCATGCCGACGACCAGGACGGCGGTGATGACCAGGATCAGCAGGAAGGCGAGGAGGTCGAAGGTGCCGCCGGCCACGTCGGGGCCCTGCATCCACGCCGGCAGGTTCCAGCCGATGTTGTCCAGGAGCGAGCGGACGTACCCCGACCAGCCGACGGCCACCACCGCCGTGCCGAGCGCGAACTCCAGGACGAGGTCCCAGCCGATGATCCAGGCGGGCAGTTCGCCGATGGAGGCGTAGGAGAAGGTGTACGCGGAGCCGGCCACCGGCACGGTGGAGGCGAACTCGGCGTAGCACAGGGCGGCGAGGGCGCAGACGATGCCGGCCGCGACGAAGGCGAGGGCGGTGGCCGGTCCGGCGTTCTCCTTGGCGACCTTGCCGGTCAGCACGAAGATGCCGGTGCCGATGATGACGCCGACGCCGAAGACGGTGAGGTCCCAGGCGGAGAGGGACTTGCGGAGCGCGTGCTCCGGTTCCTCGGTGTCGCGGATGGACTGCTCGATGCTCTTGGTCCGGAATACTCCGGAGCCTCGTGGTTGCTGCGCGGTACTCACCGGCGTACCTCCGTCGCCATCGGCTCTTCCGACCCATGATTGGGAGGAAGGACAAGTCGCCGCTTGCCCAGCGGGGGGCGGTTCACACGAAAGGACCGATCGGGTGCCCTCACGGTACTCCGGGCGGTCCAACGGGGCCACGGGGCGGACGGGGCGCGGGCGGGGCGCATGGCGAAGGGGCCCGCCGGACGGCGGGCCCCTTCGGCCGGGTGCGGTTGACGGTCAGTCGCGTCGCACGGAGGCGATCTCGGCGTCCGGGGCGCTTCCGGCGGCGCTCTCGTCGGCCAGGCCGTCCAGGGTGGAGACCAGGCCGGTGACCTGGCGGGCGATGTCCGGGGCGGTCAGCCCGATCTCGGCCATGACCTCGCCGCGCGAGGCGTGGTCGAGGAAGCGCTGCGGGATGCCGAAGTCGCGCAGCGGCAGGTCCACGCCGGCGTCCCGCAGGGCCTGGGCGATCGCGGAGCCCACGCCGCCGACGCGGCCGTTGTCCTCGACGGTGACGACCACCCGGTGGCCGGCGGCCAGCGGGGGCAGCGCCGCGTCGACGGGCTTGACCCAGCGGGGGTCGACCACGGTGGTGGTGATGCCCTGGGCCTGGAGCAGCTCGGCGATCTCCAGGCACATCGGCGCGAGCGCGCCGACCGAGACCAGGAGCACGTCGGGCGTGTCGGTGCCGGGCTCGCGCAGCACGTCCATGCCGCCGACCGTGCCGACGGCCTCCACGGCGGGGCCGACGGCGCCCTTGCTGTAGCGGACGACGGTGGGCGCGTCCTTGACGGCGACGGCCTCGCGCAGCTGCGCGCGGACCTGGTCGGCGTCGCGCGGGGCGGCGATCCTGAGGCCGGGGACGACCTGGAGGATGGACAGGTCCCACATGCCGTTGTGGGAGGCGCCGTCGGTGCCGGTGACGCCGGCCCGGTCCAGGACGAAGGTGACGCCGCACTTGTGCAGCGCCACGTCCATCAGGACCTGGTCGAAGGCGCGGTTGAGGAAGGTGGCGTAGACGGCGAAGACCGGGTGCAGGCCGGCGGTGGCGAGGCCGGCGGCGGAGACCGCGCCGTGCTGCTCGGCGATGCCGACGTCGAAGACCCGGTCGGGGAAGTGCTTGGCGAACTTGTCCAGGCCGACCGGCTGGAGCATGGCGGCGGTGATGGCGACGACGTCCTCGCGCTCGCGGCCCAGCTCGACCATCTCGTCGGCGAAGACGGAGGTCCAGTCGGCGCCGGAGGAGGAGATGGGCAGTCCGGTGTCGGGGTGGATCTTGCCGACGGCGTGGAAGCGGTCGGCCTCGTCCTGGAGGGCGGGCTGGTAGCCGCGGCCCTTCTCGGTGAGGCAGTGCACGATGACCGGGCCGCCGAACCGCTTGGCGCGGACCAGGGCGGACTCCAGGGCCTCGATGTCGTGGCCGTCGATGGGTCCGACGTACTTCAGGCCCAGGTCCTCGAACATGCCCTGGGGGGCGATGAAGTCCTTCAGGCCCTTCTTCGCGCCGTGCAGCGTCTCGTACAGCGGGCGGCCGACGACCGGGGTGCGGTCCAGCAGGTCCTTGGTGCGGGCGAGGAAGCGCTCGTAGCCGTCGGTGGTGCGCAGGGTCGCCAGGTGGTTGGCGAGGCCGCCGATGGTGGGCGCGTAGGAGCGCTCGTTGTCGTTGACGACGATGACCAGCGGGCGGTCCTTGGCCTCGGCGATGTTGTTGAGCGCCTCCCAGGCCATGCCGCCGGTGAGGGCGCCGTCGCCGATGACGGCGACCACGTGGTCGTCGCGGCGCAGGATCTGGTTGGCCTTGGCGAGGCCGTCGGCCCAGCCGAGCACCGTGGAGGCGTGGCTGTTCTCGATGACGTCGTGCTCGGACTCGGCGCGCGCCGGGTAGCCGGACAGGCCGCCCTTCATCTTCAGCTTGGAGAAGTCCTGGCGGCCGGTGAGCAGCTTGTGGACGTAGGACTGGTGGCCGGTGTCCCAGAGGATCCTGTCCTTGGGCGATTCGAAGACCCGGTGCAGGGCGATGGTCAGCTCGACCACTCCCAGGTTGGGACCGAGGTGGCCGCCGGTCTTGGAGACGGCGTCCACCAGGAAGGTCCGGATCTCCGCGGCCAACTGCTCCAGCATCTCCGGGGAGAGCCGGTCGAGATCGCGCGGGCCCGTGATACGGGTCAGCAGAGCCACCCGTGCCTCCTTGCGTGTTGAGCTGGTCGAGCTGCCGATTTGGTCGAGTCTAATGTTCCGCTCCCGGAAACGGTGATGGGGCCACGGGGTGCGCATCAGTCCGATGGCCCAGACGCAGGAGTGCCCGGCACCGGTTGACCGGTGCCGGGCACGAGGTGTGCGTACTACGCGCGACCTGCGGTTTTCTGGGTGCGGCGGGAGACGGAGTCGATGACCACGGCGGCCAGCAGGACCGCGCCGGTGATCATGTACTGAATCTCACTCGCCATGCCGAGCAGGTTGAGCCCCTGCTGGATCGACTGGATGACGATCATGCCGAGGAGCGCGGACCAGACCTTGCCCCGGCCGCCGAAGAGGCTGGTGCCGCCGATCACGGCGGCGGCGATGACCAGCATCAGGGTGTTGCCGGAGCCGAGGTTCTTGGTGGCGCCGCCGGAGAGGCTGGCCACGAAGAGCCCGCCGAAGGCGGCGAGCATGCCGGACAGGCCGAAGACGACGATGCGGACGCGGTCGACGTTGATGCCGGCGCGGCGGGCCGCCTCGGCGCTGCCGCCGACGGCGAAGACCTGGCGGCCGAAGGTGGTGCGGCGGGCGACGAAGTCGGCGACGACCAGCACGGCGAGGAACAGCACCAGGGCCAGCGGCAGGCCGCGCGCGCCCTCGGGCTCGTTGAGCACGTAGGCGACGACGAAGCAGAAGACGGCGACCACGGCGGTGCGCAGCACGATCTCGCTGACGGGGCGGGAGGGCAGGGCGGCGGCCTTGCGGCGCCTGGCGTCCAGCAGCAGCGAGGCGGCGTAGCCGAGGACGGCGACCAGGGCGAGGCCGTAGGCGGCGGCCTTGTCCTCGAAGTAGTAGCCGGTGAGGTTCTCGACGATGCCGCCGCTGGGGGTGTTGATGGAGCCCTCGGAGCCGAGCATCCAGATCTGAAGGCCGCTCCAGCCGAGGAAGCCGGCCAGGGTGACGACGAAGGCGGGCACGCCGATCTTGGCGAAGAACACGCCGTGCAGCAGGCCGAGCGCCAGGCCGGAGAGCAGGGCGATGGCGACGGCGAGCCAGTCGTTCATGCCGTTGCTGACGTTGAGCACGGCCCAGACGGCCGCGCCGACGCCGGCGACCGAGCCGACCGAGAGGTCGATCTCGCCGAGGATCAGCACGAAGACGATGCCGACGGCCATGATGCCGAGGCCGGCGCTGTAGACGGCGATGTTGGCGACCGAGCTGGCCGAGAGGAATTTGTCGTTCTGCATCTGGAACACGATCGCGATGACGATCAGGCCGATGAAGACCGGCAGGGAGCCCAGCTCGCCGCCGCGGACCTTGCGGGTGAACTCGGTCCAGTAGCCCTTCAGCCCCTCCTCGCGCACCAGCAGGCGGGGGTCGACGGCCGGGATCGGCGCGGCGGACGCCTCGGGCGCGGGGGCGGCCGGCGCCGTCGCGGTGCCGGGGCCGTCGGCGGGGGTGCCGGGTTCGGGGGTCTTGGTGAGGTCGCTCACTTCGCGTCCTCCTTCGTGACGGTCGCGCTCGCGCCGGCGGTGGTGGCGGTACGGGCCTGGCGGCGGGTGACGGCGTTGTCCGTGGCGCCCGTGATGGCGGCGATGATCGTTTCGTGCGAGGTGTCCCGCACGGGGAAGACGCCGTTGTTTCGGCCCAGGCGCAGGACGGCGACCTTGTCGGCGACGGCGCGCACGTCGGCCATGTTGTGGCTGATGAGGATGACGCCGTGGCCGCGCTCGCGCAGCCGCTCCACGAGGTCGAGCACCTGTGCGGTCTGCTCGACGCCGAGGGCGGCGGTGGGCTCGTCCAGGATGACGACCTTGGGGTCGCCGATCAGGGCGCGGGCGATGGCGACGACCTGGCGCTGGCCGCCGGAGAGCGAGGCGACCGGGATGCGGACGCTGGGGATGCGGATGGACAGGGTGTCCAGCAGCTCCTTGGCGCGCTTCTCCATGGCGATCTCGTCCAGCACGGAGGCGGTCTTGATCTCGCTGCCGAGGAAGAGGTTGGCGACGACGTCGAGGTTGTCGCACAGCGCGAGGTCCTGGTAGACGGTGGCGACGCCGAGGGCCTGGGCGTCGTTGGGGCGGTTGATGCGGACCGCCCGGCCCTCCCACTCGATGGCGCCGTCGTCGATGGGGTGGACCCCGGCGATGGTCTTGACGAGCGTCGACTTGCCGGCGCCGTTGTCGCCGACGAGGGCGACCACCTCACCGGCGTGGATCTCCAGGTCTACGTCGGTGAGCGCCTGGACGGCGCCGAACCGCTTGGAGACTCCGCGCAACGCCAGCACGGGCGTAGCGGACACGTGAATCATCTCCTTCGCCGCCTGACCGGCGGGG
>NZ_PVLV01000495.1 GCF_002982015.1 Streptomyces solincola | reverse complement strand
GGGCCGGCCGGGCCCCCGCCACCACTCCCCCCAGTGGCGGGCCCCGGTCGCCCGGGGGCCTTCGCCTGCCCGGAGGATGAGGGCCATGGACATCACGGTGCAGTGGATCCGGACGTACTGGACCAAGGAGTCCCGTGGCGGCGAGGCCGCCGCCCGGAGGAACGCCGCCCCCACGGGCTTCCCGCTGCCGCCGTCACCGCTCACCGGCGCGCACTGCGTCCGCATGGACGAGGAGGACGCCTTCGCGCCCCGGGAGACCGGGCGGCCCCTGCGCGACGTGGGCGTGAGCCTCCGTGAGCAGGACCGCCGGCTCCGGGTGCACGCCCGGGTGGGGCCGCTCTTCGGCCTGCCCCCGCGCCCCCGCAGGCCCCCGGCGGTGCGGCTGCGTCCGGGCCAGTGGATGCGGTGGCAGCTCAACTACCGCTTCAGCAGTTCCCTGGGCATCCGCGGCTGGTCCTACTGGCTGGACACCTTCAACGTCGCCTACGGTCCCGTCGACCGGGAGGTCTTCCTCGCCGACCCCACCCTCGTGGTCGACGAGCGCGGCCCGGTCCGCTGAGCGAGAACGCGGGAGGCGGGACAGCGCCATCTCAGCCCGGCCCGGAAGGGCCGCGGCCGTCAGGCTGACTTTCCGGGGCCGCGGGGTGTGCCGCGGGGCGGGGCGTCAGCCTTCGACGCCCAGGCGCTCCAGGATCAGCTCGCGGACGCGGGCCGCGTCGGCCTGGCCGCGGGTGGCCTTCATGACCGCGCCGACCAGCGCGCCGGCCGCCGCGACCTTGCCGCCGCGGATCTTGTCGGCGATGGCGGCGTTCCCCGCGATCGCCTCGTCCACGGCCGCGCCGAGCGCGCCCTCGTCGGAGACGACCTTCAGACCGCGCTTCTCCACGACCGTGTCCGGGTCGCCCTCGCCGGCCAGCACGCCCTCGATGACCTGGCGGGCCAGCTTGTCGTTGAGGTCGCCGGCCGCGACCAGCTCGCTGACCCGGGCGACCTGCGCCGGGGTGATCGGCAGGGCGTCCAGCGGGCGGCCGGACTCGTTGGCGTTGCGCGCCAGTTCGCCCATCCACCACTTGCGGGCCTGGTCGGCGGGGGCGCCCGCCTCGGTGGTGGCCGTGATCAGGTCGACCGCGCCCGCGTTGAGGATGGACTGCATGTCCAGCTCGGTGACGCCCCACTCCTCGCGCAGCCGGTTGCGGCGCACCCGGGGCAGCTCGGGCAGGGTGCCGCGCAGCTCCTCGACCCACGCACGGGACGGGGCCACCGGCACGAGGTCGGGCTCGGGGAAGTACCGGTAGTCCTCGGCCTCCTCCTTGACCCGCCCGGACGTCGTCGAGCCGTCGTCCTCGTGGAAGTGGCGGGTCTCCTGGATGATCGTGCCGCCCGCGTTCAGCACGCCGGCGTGGCGGCCGATCTCGTACCGCACGGCCCGCTCGACGCTGCGCAGCGAGTTGACGTTCTTCGTCTCGGAGCGGGTGCCGAACTTCTCGGTGCCGTGGGGCCGCAGCGACAGGTTGACGTCGCAGCGCATCTGGCCCATCTCCATGCGCGCCTCGGAGACGCCCAGGGCGCGGATGAGTTCGCGCAGCTCGGCGACGTACGCCTTGGCGACCTCGGGGGCCCGGCTGCCCGCGCCGGTGATCGGCTTGGTGACGATCTCGATCAGCGGGATGCCGGCGCGGTTGTAGTCCAGCAGCGAGTGCGAGGCGCCGTGGATGCGGCCGGTGGCGCCGCCGACGTGGGTCGACTTGCCGGTGTCCTCCTCCATGTGGGCGCGCTCGATCTCCACGCGGAAGACCTCGCCGTCCTCCAGCTGCACGTCGAGGTAGCCGTTGAAGGCGATCGGCTCGTCGTACTGGGAGGTCTGGAAGTTCTTCGGCATGTCCGGATAGAAGTAGTTCTTCCGGGCGAAGCGGCACCACTCGGCGATCTCGCAGTGCAGCGCGAGGCCGATCTTGATGGCGGACTCGACGCCGGTGGCGTTGACCACCGGGAGGGCGCCGGGCAAGCCGAGGCAGACCGGGCAGGTCTGGGTGTTGGGGTCGGCGCCCAGCTCCGTGGAGCAGCCGCAGAACATCTTGGTGGCGGTGCCCAGTTCGACGTGGACCTCCAGCCCCATGACGGGGTCGTAGGCGGCGAGGGCCTCGTCGAACGGCACCAGTTCGGTGATGACGGTCACGGTGTTGCTTCCCTCTCAGCCGAACAGCACGTCGTCGTCGCCGATGCGCTTGAGTTCGCGCAGCAGGATGGCGAGGCCGGTGCCGATGGCGGCGGCGGACACGACGGCGTCGAGCAGCAGCAGGGTGTCGCTGTCGGAGCGGGCCTTGCGGAGCTGCTTGACGACGCTGAGCGCGCCGAACGCGGTGGTGCCGATGGACAGGTACGTACCGGTGCGGGACTTCTTGAAGCCCTTGGCCTTGGTCAGTGCGCTCACAGTGTCTCTCCGTTCGCTTCTCCGCCCGCGCGGCGCAGAGGTCCTGCCTTCGTCGTCGTCTGCGGCCCGGCGGCCGCGCGTGCGTCGCTCACAGCGAAGGAGCCTCCTCAAGCAGCGGGTGTCCCCACTTCGCCAGGAAGGCGGCCTCGACGGCCGCGCCGACCTTGTAGAGGCGGTCGTCCTTCAGGGCGGGGGCGATGATCTGCAGGCCGACCGGGAGGCCGTCCTCGGGGGCCAGGCCGCAGGGCAGCGACATGGCGGCGTTCCCGGCCAGGTTGGTCGGGATGGTGCACAGGTCGGCGAGGTACATCGCCATCGGGTCGTCGGCGCGCTCGCCGATCGGGAAGGCGGTGGTCGGGGTCGTCGGGGAGACGATCACGTCGACCTGCTCGAAGGCCTTCTCGAAGTCCCGGGTGATGAGGGTGCGGACCTTCTGCGCGGAGCCGTAGTACGCGTCGTAGTAGCCGGAGCTGAGCGCGTAGGTGCCGAGCATGATGCGGCGCTTGACCTCGTCGCCGAAGCCGGCCTCGCGGGTGAGGGCGGTGACGTCCTCGGCGGAGCGGCTGCCGTCGTCGCCGGTGCGCAGCCCGTAGCGCAGGCCGTCGAACCGGGCGAGGTTGGAGGAGCACTCGGACGGGGCGATCAGGTAGTACGCGGAGAGGGCCAGGTCGAAGGACGGGCAGTCCAGCTCGACGATCTCGGCCCCCAGCTCCTTCAGCAGCCCGACGGACTCGTCGAAGCGCTGGACGACGCCCGCCTGGTAGCCCTCGCCGCGGAACTGCTTGATCACGCCGACCCGCATCCCGGCCACCGAGCCGTTGCGCGCGGCCTCGACGACCGGCGGGACGGGGGCGTCGATGGAGGTGGAGTCCAGCGGGTCGTGGCCGGCGATCGCCTCGTGCAGCAGGGCCGCGTCCAGGACCGTGCGGGCGCAGGGGCCGCCCTGGTCCAGGGAGGAGGAGAAGGCCACCATGCCGTAGCGGGAGACGCCGCCGTAGGTGGGCTTGACGCCGACGGTGCCGGTGACGGCGGCCGGCTGGCGGATGGAGCCGCCGGTGTCGGTGCCGATGGCCAGCGGCGCCTGGAAGGAGGCGAGCGCGGCGGAGGAGCCGCCGCCGGAGCCGCCGGGGATCCGGGTGAGGTCCCAGGGGTTGCCGGTGGGCCCGTACGCGCTGTTCTCCGTCGACGAGCCCATGGCGAACTCGTCCATGTTGGTCTTGCCGAGGATGACGACGTCGGCGTCGCGCAGGCGCCGGGTGAGGGTGGCGTCGTACGGCGGCAGCCAGCCTTCGAGGATCTTCGAGCCGACGGTGGTCGGCATGTCCTTGGTGGTGAAGATGTCCTTCAGCGCGAGCGGTACGCCGGCCAGCGGGCCGAGCGTCTCGCCGCGCTCGCGCTTGGCGTCCACGGCGCGGGCCTGGGCCAGCGCGCCCTCCCGGTCGACGTGCAGGAAGGCGTGGACCTTCTCGTCCACGGCCTCGATGCGGGCCAGGTGGGCCTCGGTCACCTCGACGGCGGTGAGCTCGCCGGAGGCGATCCTCGCCGCGGTCTCGGCGGCGGTGAGCTTGATGATGTCGGTCATCGGATCAGTCCTCCCCCAGGATCTGCGGCACCTTGAAACGCTGCTGCTCCTGGGCCGGGGCGCCGGACAGCGCCTGCGCGGGGGTGAGCGACGGACGGACCTCGTCCGCGCGCATGACGTTGGTCAGCGGCAGCGGGTGGGAGGTCGGAGGTACGTCTTGGTCGGCGACCTCGGAGACGCGGGCGACCGCGCCGATGATGTCGTCGAGCTGTCCGGCGAAGTGGTCGAGCTCTTCGGCCTTCAGCTCCAGACGCGCCAGCCGGGCGAGGTGGGCGACCTCCTCGCGCGTGATGCCAGGCATGCAGCGATCCTCAGGGTGAGTGCGATGTGAGTGCGATGGTTCAGCGAATGACTTCGCCCCAATCCTATGGGGCGGGGGTCCGCGACCGTTAAACGGTTTGCCCCCGTCTTTCTCCGGGGGCCTGCCCCCGTACGCCCGGCGGGGCCGCCCCGTGCCCACCGGGGGACCTGCCCGCCCGCGTCCGGCACGGCCCGGCAGCCGAGCCCGGCACCACCCGCGTCCGAGCCCGGCACCGCCCGGGCCGGGCGCCGTACGCGCCCGGGGCAGGCGCCACCGGTGGGTGGTCGCCTGCCCCGGGCGGGTCTCGGCGGGCCGGGCTAGGGCACGGCGGGGTCGGCGTCGGCCTGGGCTGGGGGCAGGGCGGCCGGGGGGCGCACCCAGACGCCCTCGCCGCGCGCGTGCAGCCAGGCGGTGCACTCGGCGGGCGGCATCGCGGCGGCGACCAGCCAGCCCTGGACGGCGTCGCAGCCGAGGTCGCGCAGCCGGCCCCAGGTCTCGTCGTCCTCCACGCCCTCGGCGACCACCAGCAGGCCCAGCGAGTGGGCGAGGTCGACGGTGCAGCGGACGATCTCGGCGTCCTCGGTGTCGATGGCCAGCCGGGCGACGAAGGAGCGGTCGATCTTCAGCTCGCTGACCGGCAGCTTGCGCAGGTGGACGAGGGAGGAGTATCCCGTGCCGAAGTCGTCCAGGGACATCTTCACGCCGTGCCCGGTGAGCCCCGCCAGCGTGTCGGCGGCCCGCTGCGGGTCCTCCAGCAGCACGTGTTCCGTTATCTCGAGTTGCAGGGAGCCGGCCGGCACCCCGTGGCGGGCGAGCCGGGCGGCCACCGAGCCGGCGAAGCCGGGGGTGTGCACGTCGCGCGGGGAGACGTTGACCGCGACCGGCACCTCGATGCCCTGGGCGCGCCAGCGGGCGACCTGGGCGAGCGCGGTGTCCAGGACGTACTCGGTGAGGTGCGGCATCAGCCCCGAGGACTCGGCGATGGCGATGAACTCGTCCGGGGGGACCCGGCCGCGCTCCGGGTGCACCCAGCGCACCAGCGCCTCCAGGCCGGCGACGGCGCCGTCGAAGCGGACCTTGGGCTGGTAGTGCAGCTCCACGTCGCCGGCGTCCAGCGCGCGCCGCAGGTCGCCGAGGAGGCCGAGCCGGTCGGGGGTGTTGGAGTCGCGCTTGGACTCGTAGACCTCGACGCCGGTGCGGTCCCGCTTGGCCTGGTACATGGCGACGTCGGCGCGCTGGAGCAGCCCTTCGGCGTCCAGTGCGTGGTCGGGGAAGACGGCCACGCCGGCGCTGGCCTCCAGGACGAGGGTGAGCCCGTCGAGGTCGAGCGGCGAGGACAGGTCGCCGGCGAGCTGGCGGGCGATGCGCTGGGCGCTGGTGGTGGAGTCGGCGACGGGCAGCAGGACGGCGAACTCGTCGCCGCCGAGCCGGGCGGCCTCCGCGCCGCGCGGCAGGGCCTGCTGGAGCCGGTCGGCGATCTGCAGCAGCAGCCGGTCGCCGGCCAGGTGGCCGAGGGTGTCGTTGACGGAGCGGAAGCGGTCGAGGTCGATGAGGACCAGCGCGGCCCGCTTCCCCTCGCCCTCGGCCTGCTCCAGGGCGGCCCAGGTGCGTTCCAGCAGCCACTGCCGGTTGGGCAGTCCGGTGAGCGGGTCGCGGAGCTGCTCCTCGGCGCGGGCGCGGGCGATCCACAGGGTGGAGTCCAGGGCGATGAGCGGGACGGCGAACAGCGGCAGCAGTACCGGCAGTCCGGCGGCGACGACGCAGATCAGCGGCGCGATGCCGAGCAGGGCGACGGCGACCAGGCCCTGGCGCAGCAGGGCGGTGCGCTCGGTGCTGGGCAGTCCGCAGGCCTGCGGGGCGAGCGTGTACCACAGCAGCAGCCTGGTGACCACCAGGTACGCGGCGGCGGCCAGGGTGACTTCCGGGGCGGCCTCGATGCCCCATTCGAGGGGCTGCCAGGGCTGTTCGACGGTGGGCGCGTCTCCGAACGCGGCCAGCACCAGCGCGGCGGCGCCGATGCCGAGGATGTCGGCGGCGCCGTGCACCAGGCCCTGGCGCCAGCGGTGCCGGCGGGCGGTGCCGGTGAGCACGACGACGGCGAGGCTGACCAGTCCGGCGGGCACCCAGCCGTACAGCAGGAGCACGGCGAGGGTGAGGGCGGCGCCGGAGCCGGTGCCGCCCCACCAGCGGTCCCGGCCGAGGGCGACCAGATGGCCGACGACGATGCCGGTGAGGACGGCGAGCGACCAGCCGGCCGCGCCGCCGGGGAACAGGGCGTGGCCGCTGCGCAGCGCTCCCGTCAGCCCGGTGATCAGGGCGACGGCGGCGATGGCGACCACGACGGACGGGAGCCTGGAGGTGATGCCCGCGGCGGCCGCACTGCCGCGCGGCCGTGAGGCCGGGGCGGCACTCTCGGTGGGTTTCATTCGGTCCCTCTCACAGCCGGCGGTGGTGCCGTTGCCACGCGATGGCCCGTGGCCGTGCCGCCGCGGTGGTGATCCTTTCCCGCTCCTCGGCGGACGGGAAGCGCTCCCCCACGGCCGTGCACGACGGACGCACGTCTCAACAGTAGGCGTCGGGAGGCTTCCACGGGCAGCGCACTACTGGTCTTGCCCGAATGCGCCCCGGCCACCCTTATCCGTCTGGTATGCGCTGAACGGGTGAGCCCGACTGGGCTTATTCGGGCTGTTGTTCGGCCGAAACGGCTACCTCCCGGGCCGCGTCGGGCCCCTGTTCGAGCAGCACGTCGAAGCCGGCCTCGTCCAGCACCGGCACCTTGAGCTGCACGGCCTTGTCGTACTTGGAGCCGGGGTTGTCGCCCACGACGACGAACGACGTCTTCTTGGACACCGAGCCGGTGACTTTCGCGCCACGGCTCTGCAACGCCTCTTTCGCGCCATCCCTGGTGTAGTCGTCGAGCGTGCCGGTGACGACCACGGCCAGTCCCTCCAGCGGGCGCGGGCCCTCGTCCTCGCCGGTGGACTCCTCCTCCCAGCGGACCCCGGCCGCCTTCCACTTGCGCAGGATCTCGCGATGCCACTCCTCCTCGTACCACTGCCGGATGGCGGCGGCGATGGTCGGACCGACGCCCTCGGTGGCGGCCAGCTCCTCCTCGCTCGCCTCGAAGATCCGGTCCAGGGAGCGGAACTCGCGGGCCAGCGCCTGGGCGGCGACCGGGCCGACGTGACGGATCGACAGCCCGTTGACGATCCGGGCCAGCGGGCGGTCCTTGGCGGCGGCGATGTTGTCCAGCATCGCGCGGGCGTTCTTCTTCAGCTCGCCCTTCTGGCTGGCGAAGACCCGGGCGATCTTCTCCTCGCCGGTCTTCGGGTCCCGCTTGGGCAGTCCGCTGTCCGGGTCCAGGACGTACGCGCGGATGTCCAGGAGCTGCTCCTCGCGCAGGTCGAAGAGGTCGCCCTCGTCGGTCAGCGGCGGGTCGGCCGGCTCCAGCGGCCCGGTGAGCGCGGCCGCGGCCACCATGCCGAAGTGCTCGATGTCCAGGCTGGAGCGGCCGCCGAGGTAGAACAGCCGCTCGCGGAGCTGGGCCGGGCAGGTGCGGGCGTTGGGGCAGCGCAGGTCGATGTCGCCCTCCTTCATGGCCCGCAGCGGCGTACCGCACTCGGGGCACTCGGTGGGCATGGTGAACTCGCGCTCGCTGCCGTCCCGCAGATCCGCCACCGGGCCGAGGATCTCCGGGATGACGTCCCCGGCCTTGCGCAGCACCACCGTGTCACCGATGAGCACGCCCTTGGCCTTGACGACCTCCTGGTTGTGCAGGGTGGCGAACTCGACCTCGGAGCCGGCCACCGTCACCGGCTCGACCTGCGCGAACGGGGTGACCCGCCCCGTACGCCCCACCCCCACCTTGATGTC
>NZ_PVLV01000494.1 GCF_002982015.1 Streptomyces solincola | reverse complement strand
GATCTGCCGATGCTGACCCGGGCCGCCGAGGTGACCGACGTCGGCGTCTCCGTCTCGGTGGGCTTCACCGACACCGAGCTGTGGCGCACCGTGGAGCCCGGCACCCCGGCGCCGGAACGCCGCCTGGAGGTGGTCCGCCGGTTCGCCGAGCAGGGCATCGGCTGCGCGGTGCTGATGGCCCCGGTCCTCCCGTTCCTCTCCGACCGCCCCGAGCAGCTCCGCGCCACCGTCCGGGCGATCGCCGACGCCGGGGCGGTCGGAGAGGAACGGGAGGACCGGGGCCATCAGCACCGCGCAGCCGATGCCCTGCTCGGCGAACCGGCGGACCACCTCCAGGCGGCGTTCCGGCGCCGGGGTGCCGGGCTCCACGGTGCGCCACAGCTCGGTGTCGGTGAAGCCCACCGAGACGGAGACGCCGACGTCGGTCACCTCGGCGGCCCGGGTCAGCAGCGGCAGATCGCGCAGGACGAGGGTGCCCTTGGTGAGGATGGAGAAGGGGTTGGCGTGGTCGCGCAGGGCCGAGATGATCCCCGGCATCAGCCGGTAGCGGCCCTCGGCGCGCTGGTAGCAGTCCACGTTGGTGCCCATGGCGATGTGCGCGCCCTGCCAGCCCGCCGACGCGAGCTTGCGGCGCAGCAGCTCCGGCGCGTTGACCTTGACCACGATCTGCGAGTCGAAGTCCAGCCCGGTGTCCAGGTCCAGATAGCCGTGGGTGCGGCGGGCGAAGCAGTAGACGCAGGCGTGGCTGCATCCGCGGTAGGGGTTGACCGTCCATTCGAACGGCATCCGGGAGGCGCCCGGCACCCGGTTGACGATCGAGCGCGCCCGCACCTCGTGGAAGGTGATGCCGCGGAACTCGGGCGTGTCGAAGGTCCTGGTCACGACCGCGTCGGCGCCGAACAGGGCGGGGTCGGCGGCGCTCGCGGCGGAGTCGTCGTTCAGGTGGTCCCATCGCATGGCGCCTCCTCGGTGATGGCGCCTCCATATTAGAACAACTGTTCCCTTGATCGCTGGGAAGGCGTCCCCGGCGACCCGGAAGGCGGCCGCGGCGATCACCGGGGGCGTCCGCGGCCCCCCGGCGCGGGGTACGCGATTTGGGTCCCGGCCGCGCCGGGTGGTTGGCTGGGGCCCCCTGAGGTACGAGCGCTGGAGGACGAGGAATGGCGCAGGTCGAGGCCACCACGGAGCGGGTCATCGAGGCGGACGCGGAGACGGTGTTCGACGCGCTGGCCGACTACCGCGAGACCCGTCCGAAGCTGCTGCCGGAGCACTTCAGCGCGTACGAGGTGCGCGAGGGCGGCGAGGGCGCGGGCACTCTGGTCCACTGGAAGCTCCAGGCCACCAGCAAGCGCGTCCGGGACTGCCTGCTGGAGGTCACCGAGCCGACCCCGGGGCAGCTCGTGGAGAAGGACCGCAACTCCTCCATGGTCACCACCTGGACCGTCACCCCGGCCGGGGAGGGCCGCTCCCGCGTGGTGGTCACCACCGTCTGGCAGGGCGCCGGCGGCATCGGCGGCTTCTTCGAGAAGACCTTCGCCCCCAAGGGCCTGGGCCGCATCTACGACCAGCTCCTGGACAAGCTGGCCGGCGAGGTCCGCCCGTAGTCCGCACGGGCGTGCCGATCCGCCCCCGCTCCC
The DNA here is from genome assembly GCF_002982015.1 of Streptomyces solincola. Lineage (GTDB taxonomy): Bacteria > Actinomycetota > Actinomycetes > Streptomycetales > Streptomycetaceae > Streptomyces > Streptomyces solincola. The sequence goes on along the minus strand of NZ_PVLV01000494.1, from coordinate 15,984 downwards.
GCACCCGGGGGCGGGGGCGGACCTGTCCGCAGGCGTGTCCGCGCAGGCTGGCGGGGCCCTCGCTCACTCTTGCGGGTGGGGGAAGAAGCGCCGCGCCGGTGGTCGTCCACAGCCCTGGGCAGCCCGCGCGAGAGCGCGTACGGTCGGGTCCATGAAGATCCTCATCAGCGCCGACATGGAGGGCGCCACCGGCGTGACCTGGCCGGCCGACGTGCTGCCCGGCACCCCCCAGTGGGAGCGGTGCCGGCCGATGTTCACCTCGGACGTGCGGGCCGCGGCGCTCGGGTTCTTCGACGGCGGCGCCGACGCCGTCCTGGTCAACGAGGCCCACTGGACCATGCGCAACCTCCTGCTCGAACAGCTCGACGAGCGCGTGGAGATGCTCACCGGCCGGCACAAGTCGCTCTCCATGGTCGAGGGCGTCCAGTACGGCGACGTGGACGGCGTCGCCTTCGTCGGCTACCACACCGGCGCCGGCAGCGAGGGCGTCCTCGCCCACACCTACCTGGCCAACTCCATCACCGGCGTCTGGCTGAACGGCGAGCGCGCGAGCGAGGGCCTGCTCAACGCCCAGGTCGTCGCCGAGTACGGCGTCCCCGTCATCCTGGTCACCGGAGACGATCTGACCTGCGACGACGCCCTCGGGTACGCACCGGAGGCCCGCAAGGTCGCCGTCAAGGACCACGTCTCGCGTTACGCCGCGGTGTGCCGCACACCCACCCGGACGGCCGCCGACATCCGTGCCGCGGCCAAGGAGGCGACGGCCCTCGCCGTACGGTACGAACCGGTGCGGGGCGGCCCGTTCACCGTGGAGCTGGAGTTCGACGCCGAGCACCTCGCGGCGGCCGCCACGGTCGTCCCGGGCGTGGCGCCCACGGGGGAGCGGCGGGTCGCGTACACCGGCACGACGATGTACGAGACCATCCGCACCTTCAAGGCAGTGACCACGATCGTCTCGGCCGCAGTGGAGGAGCAGTATGGCTGACCTGGCACCCGAGGACACCGACGAGCTCACGCTCGACGAGGTGGTGACCTTCACCTCCGACCTCATCCGCATCGACACCACCAACCGGGGCGGCGGGGACTGCCGGGAGCGCCCGGCCGCCGAGTACGTCGCCGAGCGACTGGCCGCCGCCGGACTCGAACCGCTGATGCTGGAGCGCACCCCCGGCCGCACCAACGTGGTGACCCGCATCGAGGGCACCGACCCGTCCGCCGACGCGCTGCTGGTCCACGGCCACCTGGACGTGGTGCCCGCCGACCCGTCCGACTGGGCCGTGCACCCCTTCTCCGGCGAGGTCCGCGACGGACTGGTCTGGGGCCGCGGCGCCATCGACATGAAGAACATGGACGCGATGGTCCTGGCCGTCGTCCGGGAATGGGCCCGCAAGGGCATCCGGCCGCGCCGCGACATCGTCCTCGCCTACACCGCCGACGAGGAGGACAGCGCCGTCGACGGCGCCGGGTACCTCGCCCGGCACCAGGCCCACCTGTTCGAGGGCTGCACCGAGGGCATCAGCGAGTCCGGCGCCTACACCTTCCACGCCGGTCCCGACCTGGTGCTCTACCCGGTCGGCGCGGGGGAGCGGGGCACCGCCTGGCTCAAGCTGACCGCCGAGGGCCGGGCCGGCCACGGCTCGAAGGTCAACCACGAGAACGCGGTCAGCCGCCTCGCCGCCGCCGTCTCCCGCATCGGGGAGTACGAGTGGCCGGTGCGGCTCACGCCCACCGTGCGGGCCGCGCTCACCGAGCTGTCCGCCCTCTACGGAATCGCCCTGGGCCCCGAGGACTTCGACGCCGAGGACTTCGACGCCGACCTGCTGCTCGGCAAGCTCGGCCGGGCCGCCTCCCTGGTCGAGCCGGTCATCCGCAACAGCTCGAACCCCACCATCCTGCAAGCCGGCTACAAGGTGAACGTCATCCCCGGCGCGGCCACCGCCCACATCGACGGCCGGATGGTGCCGGGCGGCGAGGAGGAGTTCGTCCGCACCATCGACCAGCTCACCGGACCGGACGTCGACTGGGAGTTCCAGCACCGCGAGATCCCGCTGGAGGCCCCGGTCGACTCCCCGACCTTCGCCAAGCTGCGGGAGGCCCTCCAGCACTTCGACCCGGACGCGCACGTGGTGCCGTTCTGCATGTCCGGCGGCACCGACGCCAAGCAGTTCGCCCGGCTCGGCATCGTCGGCTACGGCTTCTCGCCGCTGCGGCTGCCCATCGGCTTCGACTACCAGTCGCTGTTCCACGGCGTGGACGAACGCGTCCCCGTCCAAGCCCTGCACTTCGGGGTACGCGTCCTCGACCGCTATCTGCGCAACGCCTGACCACCGCACGCCTGACCACCGCACGCCTGACCACCGCACCACTGACCATCGCAGCGCCCGACCACCGCACCGCCTGACCACCGCACGCTGAGGGGGATTCGACATGGTACGCACGGGGGCCTACGGCAGTTGGCCGTCGCCCATCGACGCCGAGCTGGCCGCCACCCACGACGGGCGGCCCGAGTTCGTCGGGATCGTCGGCGAGGAGGTGTGGTGGACCGAACCGCGTCCCGCCGAGGGAGGCCGGCGCGCCCTGGTGCGCCGGCGGCCCGACGGAGCTGAGGAGACGGTGCTGCCCGCCCCGTGGAACGTGCGCAGCCGGGTCATCGAGTACGGCGGCCGGCCCTGGGCCGGCACCACGGCTGGCGAAGAGGGCGGCGGGCCCCTGGTGGTCTTCAGCCACTTCCCCGACCAGCGGCTCTACGCCCACCGGCCGGACGGAGGCGGCGAGCCGCGGCCGCTCACCCCGCTCTGTGCCACCGGCGGCGGACTGCGCTGGGCCGACCCGGTCATCCTCCCCGACCGGGGCGAGGTGTGGTGCGTCCTGGAGGAGTTCACCGGCGAACGCCCCGGCGACCTGCGGCGGCTGCTCGCCGCCGTGCCGCTGGACGGCTCGGCCGCCGAGGACCGCGCCCTCGTCCGCGAACTCACCGGCGACGCGCACCGCTTCCTCACCGGCGCCCGGATCTCCCCGGACGGCCGCCGCGCCGCCTGGATCGTCTGGGACCACCCCCGGATGCCCTGGGACGGCACCACCGTGCTCACCGCGGCCGTCACCGACGACGGCACGTTCGAGGACGTCCGGCCCGTCGCCGGCGGACCCGAGGAATCCGTCTGCCAGGCCGACTGGGCCGCCGACGGGTCCCTGCTCTACGCCTCCGACGCGGGCGGCTGGTGGGAGCCCTACCGGCTGCGCCCGCAGCACCTCGACACGGCCCGCCGGACCGATCGGGCGGACCGGACCGGCCGGGCCGCCGCGGTCCCGGCCGCCCCGGCAGTGCCGGCCGCCCCGGCGGTCCCGCTGTGCGGCGGACGCGGCGAGGAGTTCGGCGGGCCCCTGTGGAAGATCGGGCTGAGCTGGTTCCAGCCCCTGGATGACGGCACCGTCGCCGTCATCCACGGCAAGGGCGCCACCAGCCTCGGCATACTCGATCCGGAGACCGGCGAACTCGTCGACGCCCCCGGCCCGTGGACCGAGTGGGCCCCCGGCCTGGCCGGCGACGGCTCCCGCGTGGTCGGCGTCGCCGCCAGCCCCCGCAGCGGCTACGAGATCGTCGAACTCGACACCAGCACCGGCCGCACCCGGGTCATCGGCTCCGCCCACACCGACCCCGTCGACCCGGCCTACTACCCCGAACCGCAGATCCGCACCTTCACCGGCCCCGACAACCGCGAGATCCACGCACACGTCTACCCGCCGCACAGCCCGGAGCGCGTCGCCCCCGACGACGAACTCCCGCCCTACGTCATCTGGGCGCACGGCGGCCCCACCGGACAGAGCGCGCTCGTCCTCGACCTGGAGATCGCCTACTTCACCTCCCGCGGCATCGGCGTCGCCGAAGTGAACTACGGCGGCTCCAGCGGCTACGGCCGCGCCTACCGCAACCGGCTGCGCGAGCAGTGGGGCGTGGTCGACGTCGAGGACTGCGCCGCCGTCGCCGAGGCCCTGGCCGCCGAGGGCACCGCCGACCCGGCCCGCCTCGCCGTCCGCGGCGGCAGCGCCGGCGGCTGGACCGCGGCCGCCTCGCTCGCCGCCACCGGCGTCTACGCCTGCGGCACCATCCTCTACCCCGTCCTCGACCTCACCCAGTGGGGCCCCGACGAGACCCACGACTTCGAGGCCCGCTACCTCGACTCGCTCATCGGACCGCCCGACGAGGTCCCCGCCCGCTACCGGGAGCGCTCCCCGATCTCCCAGGTCGACCGGATCACCGCCCCCTTCCTGCTGCTCCAGGGGCTCGACGACGTCATCTGCCCGCCCGCCCAGAGCGAACGGTTCCTGGAGCGCATCGCCGGCCGCGGCGTCCGCCACGCCTATGTGGCCTTCCCCGGCGAGGGCCACGGCTTCCGGGACGTCGCCACCCTCGTCCGGGCCCTCGAAAGCGAACTGAGCCTTTACGCCCAGGTGTTCGGCATCGAACGGCCCGACGTCCCGCCGTTGGAGCTGCACCGGTGACCACCGTGTCCCCCGTGCCCGCCGCCCGGACGGAGACCGCCGACCGGCCCGGGGTGCGGCCGCTGACCCGGCCCTCGCGGCTGCGCCCCGGCGATCGGGTCGCCGTGGTCGCCCCCAGCGGCGCCGTCCCCGAGGAGCGGCTGGCCGTCGGCCTGGCCGCGCTGCGGGACTGGGGCCTCGACCCGGTGGTCATGCCGCACGTCCTGGGCGCCCGCTCGGGGCTGCGCTACCTCGCGGCGACCGACGAGGCTCGGGCCCGCGACCTCCAGGACGCCTGGTGCGACCCGTCCGTGGCCGCCGTGCTCTGCGCCCGCGGCGGATACGGCGCCCAGCGCATGGTCGATCTGCTCGACTGGGACGCCCTGCGCGCCGCCGGCCCCAAGCCGTTCGTCGGCTACAGCGACATCACCGCCCTGCACGAGGCGTTCGCCCTGCGGATGGGCCTGGCCACCCTGCACGGGCCGATGATCGGCGCGGCCGTCTTCACTCAGGACGAGCGGACCAGGCAGGAGCTGCGCACCACCCTGTTCCAGCCGGAGTCCGTGCGGGTGCTGACCGCACTGCCCGGCGCCCGCACGCTGGCCCCGGGCCGGGCGCGCGGCGTCCTGGTCGGCGGCTGCCTCAGCCTGCTGGCGGCCGGCGTCGGCACCCCCGACGGGCGCACCTCGCTGCGCGGGGCGCTGCTGGCGCTGGAGGACGTCGGCGAGCAGTCGCACCGGATCGACCGGATGCTCACCCAGTTGCTGCGGGCCGGGCTGCTGGACGGCGTGGCGGGCGTGCTGCTCGGCTCCTGGGCGGAGTGCGGACCCTACGAGCAGGTCCGCGCGGCGCTGCGGGACCGGCTGGGCCCGCTCGGCGTCCCGGTCGTCGAGGAGTTCGGCTTCGGGCACTGCCCCGTCTCGCTGACCCTGCCGCTCGGCGTCCCGGCGGAGCTGGACGCCGACGCCCGCACCCTCACCCTGGAGGCGCCCGCCCTGCGATGACCCTTTGAGACCGGTCCAGGCCCGGTCAGACCAGGCGCCGGCGGTGGTCGACGGCGCCGGGGTAGGCGAGCTGGACCACCCGGGCTCGGACGGCGGTCTCGCCGGCCTCCCGTTCATGGCGAGGGGGGAGCGGACGACCGTCCCACGCGGGAGGGTGCACGGACACGTCGGCCGTGGGGCATGCCCATCGCGAGAAGGACAAGTACATCATCGCGCGGGAAGGACGAGTGCGTCGTGGGTACATCGTCGCCCGGCAAGGACGAGTACATGGTGGGAAAGCGGGGTGCCGACATGGCGGCGTCCCGGCCCGGCCCCCGTCCAGGTGTCGGACGGGGCCGGCGGGCGCACGCGGGGGGACCCTCCTGCCGGGTCGCCCGGACCGGACCGGGCCGGCGGATGGGTCCCCGGGGCGTCAGCGGGACGCGGTGAGGGCCGCGTAGCCCGGGCGGATCACCTCGTCGATGATGCGGCGGCGCTCCGGCAGCGGCAGGAACGCGGCCTCCACGGCGGCCACCGTGAACTCCTCGAACACCTCGGGGCCGTAGCCGAAGGCGTCCGCCATGTGCTGGAACTCGCGGCTCATCGTGGTCCCGGACACCAGGCGGTTGTCGGTGTTCAGGGTGACCCGGAAGCCGGCCCGGCGCAGCAGGTCGATCGGGTGGCTCGCGTAGTCCTTGGCCGCGCCGGTCTGGAGGTTGGAGGTCGGGCACACCTCCAGGGCGATGCGGTTGTCCCGGACGTACGCGGCGAGGTGGCCGAGCGTGCCGTCCTCGGCGATGTCGTCGGTGATCCGCACCCCGTGCCCGATCCGCTCGGCGCCGCAGACCTGCACCGCCTCGTGCACCGACTCGGCGCCGACCGCCTCGCCGGCGTGGATGGTGAAGTGGCAGTTGTGCCGCTTGAGGTGCTGGAAGGCCGGCAGATGACGGGCCGGCGGGTTGCCGATCTCGCCGCCCGCGATGTCGAACCCGGCAACCCCGCTCGCTCGGTGCGCCACGGTCAGCTCGGCTATCTCCAGCGAGCGGTCGGTGTGCCGCATCCCGGTCAGCAGGGCGCCGACGACGATCCGGCCGCCGGCCCGCCGCTCGCCCTCCCGGAAGCCCTCGTTGACCGCGGTCACGACCTCGTCCAGGGTCAGCCCGCCCGCCAGGTGCTGCTCGGGGGCGTAGCGCACCTCGGCGTAGACCACCCCGTCGGCGGCCAGGTCCTCGGCGCACTCGGCGGCGACCCGGAACAGCGCCTCGCGGCTCTGCATCACGGCGCAGGTGTGGGCGAACGTCTCCAGGTAGCGCTCCAGCGAACCGGAGTCCGCGGCGTCCCGGAACCACACGCCGAGCGCCGCCGGGTCCTCGGTCGGCAGACCGGTGTAGCCGCACTCGCGGGCCAGTTCGATGATCGTCTCGGGGCGCAGCCCGCCGTCCAGGTGGTCGTGCAGGACCGCCTTCGGGGCCCGGCGCACCCACTCGGCGACGGCGGGAGCGGCGGCAGCGGCAGAAGCGGGGAGGTTGTCAGACAAGTGCATGGGCCCGGAGTGTACGGCAGATCCACGCCCGCCGCTGTGACCGGGCCCGCGGCCGCCCGTGGTGACGGGGGCGGGTCAGTTGGACTGGAGGACCGGCAGCGGGACGGCGCCGGTGGGCAGCATGTGCTTGGCCGCCAGGATCGGGGTGCCGCCGGCCCGCACCACCTGGGTGACCAGCACCGCCGGAGTGTCGGCGGGGCGGCCGAGCTGTTCGCCGCGGCGCTGCCCGACCAGGGTGGCGGTGATCGCGCTGTGCGCGGTGAGCTGCACCCCTCGGGAGGCGGCGGCCAGCACCCCGAGCATGGAGCCGCCGCCCGCCGGCCGGCCGGCGGCGGACGCCTCGATCGCCCCGAGGGCCTCCGCGAAGGCGGGGTGGGCCGCGGCCAGGACCTCCTCGGCGGCCGCCCACTCCTGGCTGAGCGCCGCCGCGTGCCCGTCCGCCGCCAGCAGGGACTCCCAGAACCGCAGCCTGGCGCGGGCGGCCGCCAGCAGATGCTGAGCGGTGAAGTCGGTCGGCTCCTCGACCGCCCGCAGCAGGGGGCGCACCGAGACCGGGCCGCCCGCCGCCAGCAGGTCCTCCAGGGGCTGGACGTGCTCGAAGCCGCGCCGGGGCGGCCGGTCGGCGACCGTCCGGCCGACCCCTCGGCGCACCGAGACCAGTCCGTCCTCCTGGAGCAGCAGCAGCGCCTCGCGCAGCGCCGGGCGGCTCACCCCCAGCTCGGCGGCGAGCTTGGGCTCCGAGGGCAGCGTCGAGCCCGGGGGATAGGCGCCGGCGTGGATGGCGTCCGCGATCCGCTCGTACAGCACCACGACCGGTCTCCGCCGCTCCACGCTGACCACTGCTGATCCTCCTCGGTCGACCTGTCGGCAAGTTATGCCGATCGGGGAGGGTCCGGCAACGTCCGTGCGGACGGATAAGCCGCGTAGCCGGATTTACCGGAAAACCCGGTGGAGGGGGTTGACGGGTTACGCGCGTAGATTCAGGCTGAGGTCGCGACAACTTGTCTGACAAGTGATCGAGTGTTGATCCACACGAGTTCGGTGCGAGTCCGATGCGAGGCAAAGGGGCCCACATGACCAGCACATCCGGGACCTCCAGGCCATCCGGCACGTCCGGGACGCCCGGCAGCCGGAAGGAGACCGGGACCGGAATCCGGGACGGGGGCGAGTCGGCGGGGCACGGCCGCATGCTGACGGCGATGGTCCTGGCGGTGCTGGGCTACCAGATCAACGCCACCATGCTGAGCCCGGCACTGCCCGACGTCATCGAGCGGCTGGGCACCACCACCGCCGCCGCCGGACTGTCCCAGACGCTGTTCTTCCTGATGGCCGCCATCGGCCAGGTGACCCTCGCCCGCCTCAGCGACCAGCGCGGACGCAAGCCGATGATGCTGCTGTGCGCCGCCGTCCTGATCGCCGGCAACCTGCTGTGCGTCGTCGCCCCGAACATCGAGGTGTTCATCGCGGGCCGGGTGCTCCAAGGTGTGTCGGCCGCCATGTTCACCTTGGCCTTCCTCACCCTCGACCAGTTGCTCACCCCGGCCGGCTTCGGCAAGGCCGCCGGTGTGATCACCGCGGTCAACGGCGGCCTGGCCGGGGTGGACGCCATCGCCGGCGGCCAGATCGCCGACACCATCGGCTTCCGCGGCATCTTCGTCTGCTCCACCGTCATCGCCGTCGCCGGACTGATCGGCGTCCTGCGGTACGTGCCCGACGTGCCGCCCACCCTGGACGCCGCCGCCCGCTTCGACTCCCGCGGCATCACCGCGCTCGCCGTCGGGCTGACCGGCGTGCTGGTGGGCCTCTCCCAGGGCGCCGCCTGGGGCTGGACCTCCGTCCTCACCCTCGGCTTCCTCCTGGGCGGCCTCGCCGCGCTCGCGCTGTTCGTGCTCTCCCAGAAGAGCGCCCCCAACCCGGTCATCGACCTCGATGTGCTCGCCTCCCGGCGCGCCTGGCCGCTGCTGCTCACCACCGTGTGCACGCTGGGCGGCGCGTTCGGCGCGATCGCCCTGACCATCCCGTTGTTCTCCCAGGACGCCCGGGCCGGCCTCGGGCTGAGCGCGGTGACCGCCGCCATCCTCTTCCTCACCCCGATCCAGCTCATCGGCGTGGTGTCGGCTCCGTTCACCGGCCGGCTCGGCCCGCGGATCGGCTGGCGCACGGTGGTGGTCGCCGGCGCGGTCGCCAACTTCGTGATCTTCGTCGTCGCCACTCTCTTCCTGCACCAGCAGTGGGTCCTGGTCGCCGCGCTGGCCGCGCTCGGCGTCACCTACGGCGGCTTCATGCTCACCGGCCTCAACGGACTGGCCGTCACCACCGCCCCCAAGGACAAGCCGGGCTCGCTCTCCGGACTCAACGGCGCCTGCTTCGGCATCGGCGCGGCACTGGGCATCGCCCTCGCATCCGCCATGATCACCACCGGCGGCGACGCGGGCGGTCCCACCACGGCCGGCTATGCCCACGCCCTGTACGCGGCGCTCGCGCTGCTCGGCCTGGCGGTCCTCTTCGCGCTGCTCATCCGCCGCCCCGACCCCGCCGAACAGACCGCGGACGGCGCCGGACCGGTGCTGGTCACCCACCACTGAGCCGCCGGCCGACGGCCCGGACCGAGAAGGCCGGCGTGGCCTAAAATGGCCCCCATGAACCACCCCGGCCACGCCGTCCCGCTCGCCCGAGGCCCGCGGGTGGACCTGCGTCCGCTGCGCCACGACGACGCCGAGGAGTTCACCGCGCGGGCCAGGGCGAGCCGGCAGCTGCACCACCCCTGGCTGTTCCCGCCGGACACCGCGGCCGCCTTCGCCGCCTACGCCGGCCCCCGCGTCGGCAACCCCGCCCTGGCCTCGCTGCTCGTCTGCGAGCGCGACGCCGGCGGTGCGATCGCCGGTTACGTCAACATCAACAACATCGTCCGCGGCGCCTTCCTCAACGGCACCCTCGGCTACGGGGCGTTCGCCCACGCGGCGGGCCGTGGCCTGATGACCGAGGCCCTGCACCTGGTCGCCGGATACGCCTTCGGGCCGCTCGGACTGCACCGGCTGGAGGCCAACGTCCAACCGGACAACGCCCCCTCACTGGCCCTGGTGCGCCGGGCCGGCTTCCGCAACGAGGGCTTCTCGCCGGCGATGCTGCACGTGGACGGCGCCTGGCGCGACCACGAACGCTGGGCGCTCACCGCCGACATGCCCGCCGGTCGGGCCGCCACCCGGGCGCGCGGCCAAGTCGGTTGAAGGCTCCCGCCACTCGGGTGACGATGGGCGGCATGCGGAACATCGTGGTGCTCGACGCACCTTCCAACCTCGGGCTGCGCCCGCCGGCCCCGGGCGCCGTCCCGGGCTGCCACAAGCTCGCCGGGGCGCTGCGGGACAACGGCATCGTGCGGCGCCTCGGCGCACGGGAGGGCGGTGTGGTGGTCGCACCGCGCTACGACCGGGGCGACTGGCAGGAGGGCGACGGCGTGTTCAACGCCGCCGCCCTCGCCGCGTACACCCGCAAGCTCGCCGACCGTCTCGGACCGCACCTGGCCGCCGGCGACTTCCCGCTGGTCCTCGGCGGCGACTGCTCCATCCAGCTCGGCGCGTCCCTCGCCCTGAAGCGGCTCGGACGGTACGGGCTCGCCGCCGTCGACGCCTCCGCCGACTTCCGGCACACCGGCAACTCCGCCCACGTCGGCGCGGCGGCCGGCGAGGAACTGGCCATCGCCACCGGCCGGGGACAGGACGACCTCGCCGACCTGGACGGCCTGCGGCCCTACCTGCGCGACGAGGACGTCCGGCTGTTCGGGCTGCGCGACGGCGACGAGGACCTGCCCGAACTGGCAGGTCTCAAGATCCCCGCCGTGACCGTCGGGCAGTTGCGGGAGTGGGGCGTCGCGGACACCGCGCGCGGCGCGGTCCTGTCACTGGAGTCCTCCGCGCTGGACGGCTACTGGGTGCACCTGGACGCCGACGTGCTCGATCCGTCCGTGATGCCCGCGGTCGACAGCCCCGACCCGGACGGCCTGCTGCCCGGCGAACTCGGCCCGCTGCTGGGGGAGCTGGTCCGCTCCGAGCGCTGTGTCGGCCTCAACGTCACCATCTACGACCCGGATCTCGACCCGGACGGCACGGCCGGCACGCTCCTCACCGACCTGGTGGTGGCGGCGCTCGGCGGGCGGTGATCGGGCGGCGTCCGGCGTCTACGGCTCGTCCCGGGGCAGGAGGCTGCCGAGCGGGCCGAGGTCCAGGTTGAGGTCGTCCAGGGTGAGCCCGTACCGCCCGCACAGCTCGGTCATCTTCTCGTGCAGCACCATCAGCGTCGTGCCCAGCCGCTCCTCCTCGTCCTCCGACAGCTCCCCGGTGTCCACCCGGTGCAGCGCCTGCCGCTCCATCAACTGCCGCAACAGCTCCACCAGCGTGAGCACCAGCTTCATCAGATCGCGCTCCACGGTGTCGGGGTCGGCGTTGATCCGGTGCGCGGGCGTCGCCGGCCGCGCACCGGCGCGGTCGGCCCGCGGCACGTCGGGCGGGCCGGCCGGCAGCAGCCGGAACGCGCGGTCCGCGGCCCGGGCCACCTCCCGGTAGCGGTCGGCGTCACCGGACACGGCCGGGTCCTTCCCCCTCGGGCGGCGGGTCCCACGGGGACGGGTTCTCGGCGCTCACGGACACGATCAGGGCGCGCAGCGAGACCCGCACCAGGTCGATGTCGGCGATGGAGAGCACCACATCCCCGGTGATCACCACACCGCCGGTGAGCAGCCGGTCCAGCAGGTCGATCAGCGCGACCTGCCGCCCGGGCAGGGGGCCGGTCTCCCGCCCGTACGAGGACGGTGAGCCGTACGCGGACGCCGAGCCGTTCGCGGATGCCGAGCCGTACCCGGACGGTGAGCCGTGCGCGGACGGGTCGGTCTCCCGCCCGTACGGCTCGGCGGCCGGGAAGCCGGGCGGGACGCCCCGGAACGGGCCCTCGCTCGTCACGGCCCCGCCGCCGCTCCGCCGCCGGGCGCTGGCACGGCGTCGTCCAGGGCGGCGAAGGAGTACGGGGCCCAGGGCCCGGTGATCTCCACCCGCACCGCCGGCAGGGACTCGGCGGCCCGGCGGACCGCAGTGAGGAACGCCGCGCAGGAGTCGGACGGCACCAGGAAGGCGTCGTTGGCGACGTTCTCCGGCCCGCCCCCGGCCAGCGCGCCCTGCTGCACCCGGTGGCGCACCTGCTCGGTGGCGTACGCGGCCGCCGCCGCCCGCACCTCCGCCACGGCGGCCGCCGCCTCCCGGTAGGCGCCCTCACGGCTGCGGCGCTCGTGCCCCCGGGCGCGCAGATAGGCCCGTCCGGCACCGGCGGTGCCGGGGCCGGCCGCGCGGGCGGGCTCCCCAGCGGGCGGAGCTGCCGGCGTGGTCGGCGTGGTCGGCGCCAGATGGACCTTGACGCCCCACTCGACCTGCCCGGCCAGCTTGTCCAGCCGGGGCGCGAACACCGCTCGCCCATCGGCCAACAGGGCGCGGACCGCGTCCTCGTCCCGGTAGACGGTCGCCAGCCGCAGCGGCAGTACGGGACCGGCGGCCGCGACCGCGTCCACCACCTCGTGATGGGCCCGGGCGACGGCCTCCAGCCACGCCAGATCCTCCAGATGGGCGGCCAGCGGGGCCTGCTCGAAGTCGGCGGCCGCCACCGGCCCGACGACCGCCGCGAGACCCGAGTCCTCGACCACGCGGACGCCTTCGCCGCCGACGCCCCGCAGCGCGGGCACGGTCTCGACCAGGCCGGGGCCGGCGGCGGCGACCCCGTACACGTACACCAGCTCGCCGCTCACGGCTCGTCCCCACCGCGCGGACGGCGTCGCCGGGGGCGCTCGGCGGGGCGGCCGCCCCGCTCGGCGGCCCGGCGGGGAGCCCGCCGGCGCGGCGCGGGCTCCTCCGCCCGGACCGGCTCCGGCTCCGGCTCCTCGGCCTCTTCCGGTTCTACGGCTTGCTCGTCCTCCTCGTACTCGGGTTCATCCTCGTACTCGGGTTCGTCCTCGTCGTCGGATTCGTCCTCCCAGGATTCCGCGTCCAGCACCTCGGGGGCCGAGTCCGGGGCGGCGGCCCGGAGGGCGGCGACCTCCTCGCGGAGCCGCCGGTTCTCCTCGGCCAGCGACGTCCGGGTGCCGGCTCCCTCGATCCGACCGTCGGCGCGGGCGCGGGAGGAGAGCGAGGGGTCGTGCTCCCACCAGTCGATGCCCATCTCCTTGGCCTTGTCCACGGAGGCGACGAGCAGCCGCAATTTGATGGTGAGCAGTTCGATGTCAAGGAGATTGATCTTGACGTCCCCGGCGATCACGATCCCCTTGTCGAGGACCCGTTCGAGGATGTCGGCGAGATTGGCCGTGCTCCCCTGGCTGTAGGGCGCGGCTCGGGAGGGGTAGTCGCCGAAGTTGCGGGCCACGGGTTCGTTCACGGCGGTGGACCTCGATTCGTCCGGTCACGGCGGGCCGATCCTCGGGGCGGGCGGGTGCGGTCACTCAGCGGCGGCTGCCGGCGGTACGGCGGCGCGGACCGCGGTCCTCCTCGTCCTCGTCCTCCTGGTCCTCCTCGGCCTCCTCGTCGTAGTCGCCGTCCTCCTCGTCGTCGTAGTCCTCGTCCGCCTCGTCCTCGTACGCGCCGTCGTCCCCGTCTTCGTCCTCGTACTCGTCGTCCTCGGCGGCCTCCTCGTCCGACGGCTCCTCGTCGTCGTACTCGCCCTCGTCGCCCTCGTCGTCCTCGTAACCCTGGTCCTCCTGGTCCTGGTCGGACTGCTCCTGCTCCTGCTCCTCGGCCTCGGCGTCCTCGTGGCTGCGCACGACCTCGCCGTCGCGGATCTCGCCGCGCCAGCCCTCGGCGGGCTCGCCCTGCATGGTGACGAACTTGCGGTAGAGCTTCAGGTCCAGCCGGGCGCGGCGGCCCTGCGCGCGCCAGATGTTGCCGGTCTTCTCGAACAGGCCCTTGGGGAAGTACTCCAGGACCAGCAGCACCTTGGTGAGGTTGTCGCCGAGCGGGTGGAAGGTGACCGCGCCCTTGGTGGTGCCCTTGGCGCCCTCCGAACTCCAGACGATCCGCTCGTCCGGTATCTGCTCGACGACGCTCGCCTTCCAGGTGCGGTTGGACTTGGCGACCTTGACCTGCCACTGGGAGGTGGTCTCGTCGGACTGCTCGACGTTGACGACGCCCTTGGCGAAGCGGCCGAACTGCTGGAACTGGGTCCACTGGTCATACGCCTGGCGGACCGGCACCCCGACGTCCACGTCCTCGATGACGACGACGCTCTTGCCGCGCGTCTCGCCCTTGCCGCCCTTCTTGCCGCCGCCGAACACCCCGGAGACCTTGTCCTTGACGGTGTCCTTGACGTGCGAGAACGCGGCCTTGGCGACGGCCTGGCGGGGGGACTTGTCCTCGCTGAGGGCCTGACCGCCCTTGCCGAGCGCGCCCGCGACGCTGCCGAGCGAGGACTCCGGGTCGCCCAGCCGCTTGGTCGCCTCGCCGAGCCGTTCGCCGAGCGAACCGACGGCGCGTTCCGCACGGGCTTCCAGGTACTGGCGCAGTTCGTCCTTGAGGCGGTCGCCGACGCCGCCGGCGCCGTCCGCGGCCCGGCCGGCTTCTTCCTGCTGGCTCATGAGCCCGACCTCCTCCTGGTCGTCCCCTGGTCGCCGGTCCGCTTGCGCGGCGCCCGGGTGCGGGACGCGCTCTTCTCCGCCGCCCTGGGGGCTGCGGTCTTCTTGGCCGCCGTCTTCTGGGCGGGAGCCTTCTTGGCGGTGCTCTTCTTGGCGGGTGCGCGCTTGCGGGGCGGCGGCGGCTCTTCGGGCGCCTCCTCCTCGTCCTCCTCGTCCTCCTCCTGGTCCTCCCGGTCCTCCTCGTCCGGTGGTCCGTCCGGTCCGGGGCCGCCGCCTTCACGGTCGTCGTACTCCGAGGCGTCGTACTCCGAGGCGTCGCCCTCCGGCTCGTCGTCGCTCTCGTCGTTCTCCAGCTCGTCGCCCTCCGGAGGCTCCTCGCCGTCGCCCCGGCGCAACCGCTCGGTTCGGGTGTGCAACTGGTCGGCGAGCCGGTCGGCGCGGGCGGTGACGGCAGAGATCGCGGCCTCCTTGCCGGCCTCCCGCAACTGACCCCGCAGTTGGCTTGTCAGCCCTTCCAGCGCGGGGGAGTCGGCGATCAGCGACGACACCTTCTTGGGATCGATCCGCTTCCTGACCAGCCAGGTCGCCACCGCGATGGCGAGTCTGGCCTTCTTCGTCCGGCCGAGCACATAGCCGCCGATCAGCGCGGCGCCCGTGGTGGCGTTCGTCATGGTGGGAAGTCCTCCTGAGGCGGGTCATGGCGGTCCGGGGCAGCGCCCTGGTGGCGACGGATCTCCTCCAGCTTGTCGAGCAGTTCGTCCTCTCGGCGGTCGAACTCTTCGGTGTCGATGCGTCCTTCGGTCAGTTCGCGTTCCAGCTCCCGGAGCCCGTCGAGCACCGGCCGGGGGTCGTAGTACTCGTTCTCCGCCGCGTCGGCGACCTGCCGGACCACCCAGCCGACGCCGCGCACGGGGGCCAGCGGAAGGGTGAGCAGCTGGGTCAGCACGCCCATGGCTCACTCGCCCCGCGCGGTCCCGCCGCGCGCGGTGCCGTCCCGTGCGGTGTCGTCCCGTACGGCGTCGCCGCGGCCTCGGCGGAAGGACTCGGAGAAGGCGTCGACGGCACCGCTGAGGGCGCCCTTGGTCTTGCCCTTGGCACCGCCCTCGGTGAGTTGTCCCACGACGTCGGGCAGTTGCGCCGGCGCCTTGCGAACCCCGGTCGAGGATCAGCTCCAGAACGTCATAGAGGGAAGAGGAGTTCCCTCCGCCGCCCTGTGCAACGGCTCCTCCACCGCTCTGCGGCACCACGGTCACGGCGCCTCCTCTCGGGCCCGGTCCGCCGCTCCCCGCCCGTGGGAAGCGTCGTCTCAGGCACGCCGGTCGATCTGGCCCCGTGTGTAGCGGCGGACCGGGCCCGAGAGGAGGCGCCGTGACCGTGGTGCC
>NZ_PVLV01000493.1 GCF_002982015.1 Streptomyces solincola | reverse complement strand
CGGCGCTCCCCCCCCCCTTCGCCCGGTCGTCCCCGCGCCCGCCAAACAGCCCCGACCCCGCCGCCACCAGCTTCCCCCGCCTCGCCCCCCCCCCCGGCCCCCCGCCGCCCCCCCGCCGTGCCACCGCGTCCCTCCGCGCCGTCCGCGTGGTCTCCGTCATCGGTGTCGCCCACCCCTTCCCCGGCGCCCGGCCCGTCACCCGGACGGCGGAGCGGCGCCATTGACCGCCTCGTGCCGACCACCCTAGGTTCTGTAAGCACGTGCTTACACACCGGAGGCGCCCCATGACCGCAACGGCGGACCACACTCCGCTCGGCTACCCGTTCAACGAACCCGAGGGCCTCGACCTGGCCGAGGCGTATGCCGAAGCGCTGGAGCGCCCCGGCCTGTTACGCGTGCAGATGGCCTACGGCGAACCCGCCTGGCTGGCCGTCCGCTACGCCGACGCCCGGCTGGTCCTGGGCGACCGGCGCTTCAGCCGCGCCGAGGCCCTCAAGCACGACGAGCCGCGCCAGTCCGAAGCCCAGCAGGACGCCGGCATCCTCAGCATGGACCCGCCCGGCCACACCCGGCTGCGCACCCTGGTCGCCAAGGCGTTCACCGTGCACCAGGTGGAGAAGCTGCGGCCGCAGGTGCGCGAGCTGACCCACGGCTTCCTCGACGAGATGGAGGCGGCGGGCCCGCCGGCCGACCTCGTCGAGTCCTACGCCCTGCCCATCCCGGTCGCGGTCATCTGCCGGCTGCTCGGCGTCCCCGAGGAGGACCGCCCCAAGTTCCGGGTGTGGAGCGACGCGGCGCTGTCCACCAGCTCGCTCACCGCCGAGGAGTTCTGGCAGAGCCGGGAGGAGCTGCGCGCCTACATGGCCGCGCTCATCGACGACCACCGGGCACACCCCCGCCCCGACCTGATGACCGGCCTCATCGAGGCCCGGGACACCGGCGACCGGCTCACCGAACTGGAACTGGTCGACCTGTGCGTCGGCATCCTGGTCGCCGGACACGAGACGACCGCCAGCCAGATCCCCAACTTCGTCCACGCCCTGCTGGACCACCCCGACCAGCTCGCCCTGCTCCGCGAGCGCCCCGACCTGGTCAAGGGCGCCGTCGAGGAGCTGCTGCGGTTCGTGCCGCTCGGCAGCGCCGCCGCCTTCCCGCGCTACGCCACCGAGGACGTCGAGGTCGGCGGCACCCTGGTCCGGGCCGGCGAGCCGGTGCTGGTGGCGATCGGCGCGGCCAACCACGACGCGCTGAAGTTCACCGGCCCCGGCCGGCTCGACGTCACCCGCACCGCGGTGCAGCACCTCGGCTTCGGCCACGGCGTGCACCACTGCCTGGGCGCCCCGCTGGCCCGCCTGGAGCTCCAGGAGGCCGTACAGGCGCTGATCACCCGCTTCCCCGGACTGCACGTGGCCGGCGACGTCCGGTGGAAGAACCAGATGCTGGTGCGCGGCCCGCGCGAGATGCCGGTGGGATGGTGACCCGGGTGACCTGGACCGCCGAGGTCGACCGGGGCCAGTGCATGGGCTCGGGCATGTGCGCCGGGCTCGCCCCCGACCTGTTCCGGCTCGACGGCGACACCGCCGAACCGGTGCGCCGGGACATCGCCGAGGACGAACGCGCCCTGGACGCCGCCGACTCCTGCCCGGCGCTGGCCATCGTCGTGCGCGACGGTCCGCGCACGGTGGGCCCCCGGCGCTGAGACCGCCCGGCACGGAGACGACGGCGCGGCCCCGCGTACACCTGCTGTACGCGGGGCCGCGGCCGGGCCGGGGGGAGCGGCGGTCGACGGCCGCACGCGGCCGTCTCGCACCGGCTTCGCCGGGGCGGGTCAGCGCCCCAGACCTCCGGCGTCCTTGCCCTTCTCCTTGGTCTCACGCCCCTTGCCGCGGGTCTCCAGCGCGGCGCCCTTGGCGGCGGTGGTCTCGTTGCCCATCGCGTGGGCGGCCTTCCGCACGGCCTTGCCGACGACCTGCTCCGCCTTGGCCTTGGCCTTCTCTCCGGCGCTCATGTCGGTCCTTTCCGTAGACGCTTACCGACCGCCTGCCCCGGGCCGCGCCACGGAAACAGCCCCGCCCGCGCGGCGGCGGGGCGGCCACCGCACCCGGTGACCGCCCCGCCGCGTCCGCGCACTCACCCCAGGGGCGCGGCCACCCGCGGGCGGGAGTTGTCCCGCAGCGCCGCGTACGCCTCGGCCAGCGCCGCCTCCCGCACCGGCCGGTCCTTGACCGCCGACGTCAGGTCCCCGGGGCACTGCACCTCCCAGCGCGGAAACCGCCGCCGCGCCGTCGCCACCCGGGCGCCGGGCGCGAAGTACACCATCGTGGTGTTCTCGTGCGGGTTGTGCGCCGAGCCCTCGAACACGAGCTGCCCGTCGTCCTCCAGCCGCTCGGCCAGATACCGCAGCGAGTCGCCCCGGGCCCGGCCCATGAACAGCCCGACGTGGTTCTCGAAACCGTGGGTGCGCTCCTCCTCCGCGATCTGTGGCGCGAAGCGCCGGCACGACGTCGGGAAGAGGAACACCTCCACCTGCGGACCGGCCGCCGGACGGACCCGCGTCACCCACACCCCGGTGTCGTCCGGCAGCCCGTGACGCTCCATCAGCCGCCGCTTCACCAGCACGCTGGGAATGGGCTCCGCCGCCCGCCAGCCGCTGCGCCGGAAGTGCGCCAGCGCCGCCTCCACGGTCGGCGGGAACAGCAGGATGCCGCAGTGCGAGACCGTGCACTCCGCCCGTATCGCGCGCTTCAGGTCCCCCGGTATCCACGGGGGGAGCAGGACGTCGAGCGGCGTATGGGACGCGTGGCGCGCGTAGTTCACGGCGTGCCGCAGGCGCTGCAGGTCGCACGCGTCGAAATCGGCGTGATGCATGACGTGGCCTTCCTGTCGCCGTCTCCCCATTCAAGACACGCCGATCGGCCCGGGGCACCCGCCGGTGCGCTGATCGGGTGAAGGGCGGCACAGCGGCCTGCCACTACTACGGCCGGTCACGGGACCGGTTGTGTGAAGCGCCCGCGTGCCGCACTTTCGAACGACGAACGGCTTCCTGAGAAGGGTGAGAAAGTGGCTCGCACCACGGACCGGAACTCCCCCCGAATAATCGTCGCAGGCGCCGGAATAGGCGGACTCGCCACCGCTCTCAGCCTCTTCTCCGCCGGGCTGCGCGACATCCGCCTCCTGGAGGGCTGCGCGCACCTCAGACCCGTGGGCGCGGGCGTCAACCTCCAGCCCGCCGCCGTACGCGAACTGACCGAACTCGGCCTGGACGCGCCGATCGCCGCCCAGGCCGTCGCCACCGCCCGGCTGGAGTTCCACCACCGCTACGGCGGAACCATCTGGTCCGAACCGCGCGGCCGGGACGCCGGCTACCACTGGCCCCAGTTCTCCGTGCACCGCGCCCGCCTGCAGAGCGTGCTGCTCCAGGCGGTCGTCCGCCGGCTCGGCCCGGCCGCCCTCACCACCGACTGGCGGATGCGGGGCTACGAGCACACCGCCGGCCCGCACGGCCCCGGCGTACGGGTGCACGCCGCCGGGCGGCCGCCGCTGGAGGCCGACCTGCTCATCGCCGCCGACGGCGTCAACTCCACCGCCCGCGCCGTGATGTACCCCGGCGAAGGCCCCCCGCTGGCCAACGGCATCGGGATGTGGCGCGGACTGAGCCGCGGCCGCCCCTTCCTGGACGGCCGCACCATGCTCATCATCGGCTGCAACGCCAACGTCAAGACCGTGGTCTACCCGATCACCCCCGCCGACGCCTCCGGCCACTGCGTCCTCAACTGGGTCGTCGAGGCCCACGACGCCGACACCGCCGCCGCCGACCACTGGGACAGCGCCGCCGACCCGGCCGGCGCGCTGCGCCATCTGCGCGACTGGCGCAACGAGCACGTCGACCTGCACGCCATGATCGCCCGCGCCCCGCGCGTGACGCGCTACCCCATGATCGACCGCGACCCGCTGCCCACCTGGATCGACGGCCGCGCCGTCCTCCTCGGCGACGCCGCCCACCCCATGTACCCCACCGGCTCCAACGGCGCCTCGCAGGCCATCGTCGACGCCCGGGTCCTCGCCCACCAGCTCGCCCACCACCCCGTCGACGAGGCCCTGGCCCGCTACGACGCCCTGCGCCGCCCCGCGACCGCCGCACTGCTCGCGGCCCATCGCAGCCTGGAGCCCGACCCGCTGCTCCGTCAGGTGGAGGCCCTTGCCCCGAACGGCTTCACGGACATCGCGGAAGTCCTACCAGCCGACAAACTGGCCGATATCAGGTCCTGCACCCGCCGGGTCACCGGAGTGGACGCCGCGGGACTCAACGCACGCCCCTCCTGGGACGTCCCGCGACGATCGGCCCCCGTATGCGCCTCACCCG
>NZ_PVLV01000492.1 GCF_002982015.1 Streptomyces solincola | reverse complement strand
CCCGCCACGGGCGCGGGTGACAAGGCTTCGGGCGGGCGCGGGGCCGGGGGCGGGCGGCTGCTCGCCGGGCGGTACCGGCTGGACGGCGTGCTCGGCCGCGGCGGCATGGGCACCGTGTGGCGCGCCGTGGACGAGACGCTGGGCCGCACGGTCGCGGTGAAGGAACTGCGCTTCCCCAACAGCATCGACGACGAGGAGAAGCGCCGCCTCATCACGCGCACCCTCCGCGAGGCCAAGGCCATCGCCCGTATCCGCAACAACGGCGCGGTCACCGTCTACGACGTCGTCGACGAGGACGACCGCCCGTGGATCGTGATGGAGCTGATCGAGGGCAAGTCCCTGGCGGACGCGGTACGTGAGGACGGCGTCCTCACGCCCAAGCGCGCCGCCGAGGTCGGCCTCGCCATCCTCGACGTGCTGCGCTCCGCGCACCGCGAGGGCATCCTGCACCGGGACGTCAAGCCGTCCAACGTGCTGATCGGCGGCGACGGCCGGGTGGTGCTCACCGACTTCGGCATCGCCCAGGTCGAGGGCGACCCCTCCATCACCTCCACCGGCATGCTCGTCGGCGCCCCCTCGTACATCTCCCCGGAGCGGGCCCGCGGCCACAAGCCCGGACCGGCGGCGGACATGTGGTCGCTCGGCGGCCTGCTGTACGCCAGCACCGAGGGCTGCCCGCCGTACGACAAGGGCTCGGCCATCGCCACGCTCACCGCGGTGATGACCGAGCAGCTCGACCCGCCGAAGAACGCCGGGCCGCTGACCGAGGTCATCTACGGCCTGCTGGAGAAGGACCCGGCCAAGCGGCTGGACGACGCCGGGGCGCGGGCGCTGCTCCAGAAGGTCGTCCGGATGCGCGAGAAGCCGCCCGTCGAGGAGTCCTCGCCGGAGGCCACCCGGGTGGTCCCGCTGCCGCCGGTGCCGCCCGCGCCGCTGGAGAAGCGCGAGAAGCGCTCCCGGGGCGGCGACCGCGCCGGACAGGCGGGCGCGCCCGCCGAGCGGGTCGCGCCGCCGGTCACCGAGGCGGCGGCCGAGCGGATGCGCGGCGCGCTGCGCTCGGTGCGCAACGCGGCCGCGGCCGCGGCGGCGAACCGGCAGAGCGCCGACGCCCGGTCCCGTACCGCCCGAGGCGGGGCCGGGGCCGGGGCCGCCTCCACCGTGCGGTCCGACGGCACGGGCCGCGGCCCGGCGGCGCCGCCCCGCGCCCCGCTGACCGACGTGGTGCCGCGCCGCACTCTGGTGATCATCGCGGTCGTGCTGGTGCTGGTCATCGTCGCCGTGGTGCTCGCCGTGGTGTTCGGCGGCGGCGGGGACGACCAGGCCCAGGGCAAGCCCGGCGCGGAGCGCACCGCCTCGGCCGGGGCGGACGTCACCCCCGGCGGCTCCGGCCAGGACGGCAAGGGCGGGCAGCCCGGGACGGACCCCAGCGGGGCGTCCGGCTCCGGCGCCCCGAGCGACGGCGGCTCCCCGGGCCAAGGCGGTCAGGACGGTGACGGCCAGAGCGGCGAGGACGGCGACGGACAGGGTGAGGGCGACGGGGGCAAGCCCTCGGCCAAGCCGGGCGGAGGCGGGGCCCTGCCCGCCGGGTACACCACCGTCACCAACGACCGCTTCCGCTTCTCCATGGCCATGCCGTCCGACTTCAGCCTCAAGGGCATAGCCGGGACCAACTCGGGCGGGAAGTTCTGGGGCGGCGCGCCCTACCCGCGTGTCCAGGTCGACTTCACCGGCTCGCCGCGCGCGGACGCCGCCCTGGCCTGGACCCTCGCCCGGACCAGCGTGGCGGCCAGCAGCAGCAACTACCGGCACATCGGCATAGCCAAGGTCGACTACAACGGCTACCCGTCCACCGCGGACTGGCAGTTCGAGCGCGACGAGAACGGCGAGCGGGTACGGGTGCTCAACCGCGGCTTCAAGGTGGACGCCAAGCGTGGTTATTCGATCATGGTGAGCTGCCCGGTGGCCGAGTGGGACGGTGCGGAGTGCCGCACCCTGCGCGACACCGCCTTCGCCACCTTCGCGCCCAAGGGCTGAGCAGCCGACAGCTCGTTCCGGCACGGGGGCGGGCCGGGACACGTATCGTGAGAGGCCGGAGACCGTACGCAGCCGGTGCCATGCCGGGAAGAGTCCGCAACTGCGTGACGACTGACCGGATGTGACGGTTGCGTACGATCCGGGTGACCGGTTGCGGGTACCCGGGTGCGGACGGCCGGGTCCGCAGGGCCCCGGTGGCCGGAGGACGAGTTCCGTGGGGAGGCGGCATCGTGGACGAGTACGCGGGCAGGGTGTTGGCCGACCGCTACCGGCTGCCGCTGACACCCTCGGACGAGTACGAGCCGGTCGAGACCCGGGCCTTTGACACGTACAGCGGGCAGGAGGTGACGGTCCGTCGGCTGCCGCTGCCCGAGGTCGTGGACGCGGAGGTGCTGGACGCCGACACCTCCTACGCCGGCGACCCGTACGCCGACCATCCCCACGGCCCCGGCGGTCCCCACGGCCCGGGCGATCCCTACGCCCGTGACCCCTACGCCCGTGATCCCTACGCCCGTGATCCGTACGCCCGCCCGGCAGCCGCCCGGCGGCCCGCCGACCCGGCCGTGCGGCGAGCGGTGGAGGCCGCGCAGGCCGCCGCCCAGATCCCCGACCACCCCCGGCTCGACCAGGTCTTCGACGTCTTCGCCGAGGCGGGCTCGCTCTGGATAGTGAGTGAACTGGTCGCCGGCCACCCGCTGTCGGCCCTACTCGAACAGCAGCCGCTCACCCCCTACCGCGCTGCCGAGATCGGCTCCGAGGTGCTCACCGCGCTGCGCGCGCTGCACGCCCACGGCTGGACGCACCGCAACGTCACCGCCCGCACGGTGCTGGTCTGCGACGACGGGAGGGTGGTCCTCACCGGCCTGGCAGCGAGCGCCGCCGAGGAGGCTCTCTGCGGCTACGACCCGCTGCCCGCCCCCGACCCCGCCGACGCCGCCGACGCCTCCGGCTACGCGGACGAGGACGCCGCCGCCTACGCGGACGAGTACGAGACCGAGCCCGTATGCGAGTACGAGGGCGCGTACGAGGCCGACGAACGGATGGCCGAGGCCGCCGGCGCGGAGCCGGACGACCCCGGGCGCGCCCACCAGGCGGAGGAGAGCTACGAAAGCGGCCCGGGCTACGGCAGCGGCCGCGGCTACGAAGCCGGCGGCGGGTCCGGGGCGCCCGGCGGATACGACGGGTACGGGACGTCCGGCGGGTCCGGGCTGCCCGCGCTCGCGCCCGGCTTCGAGCCGGCGCTGCCCCAGCAGCTCGGCCCCGGCCCCGCGCTATCGCAGCCGCAGCCGCAGCCGCAGCCGCAGCCGCAGCCGCAGTCGCAGTCGGCGACCGGCCCCGCCGCGGGCGGGCCGCCGGACGCCCGGGCGGTCCGGGCCGGCGCCATCGCCGCGTACAGCGCCGGCACCCGGGCAGCCGCTCGCGCCGCCGAAGCCCGGGCCGCGCTTCCGCCGACATCCGGCCAGGACGGCCCCACCGGGCCGGCGCTGCCCCCGGGCGACGCCGCTGCGGCCGAGCCGCCCTGGTGGTCGCAGGCCCCGGGGCTGGCCGACGACGACGAGGACGAGGACGAGGAGTCGTACGGCCAGTCGTACGACTCGCCGTACGGGGGCCGGGACAGGGACGGTGACCGGGGCGGAGACGGTGACGGGGAGCCGCCGCGGCGGGCGCACCTGACCGGAGTGTGGAGCGACGGCCCGGGCGGCGCGGGGGGCGGCGGCGGACCGGTGTCCGCGGGCGGCGGCCGCTCCCCGTACGGCACCCGGGACGCGCTGCGCGCCGACGCCCAGCGCCGCGAGCAGCCGCGGCTGCCGGTACCGGCCACGGCAGCGGCCGCGCGGGGCGCCGCCCCCGCGCCGGCGGCCGAGGGCGACGCGCCCGCCGGGCCACCGCGCTACCGCGGCCCCGAGACGCCGCTGGCCGCCGAGCGCGCCCGGCAGACCCGTATCGCCGTCGTGGGCGCCGTCACCGAGCGCTGGGCGCCGGAGCAGGCCGGCCCCGTCCACGGCACCTGGCGGCTGGCCCCGCCGGTCGGGCCCGCCACCGACCTGTGGGCGCTCGGCGCGCTGCTGTACCGGGCCGTGCAGGGCCACGCCCCCTACCCGGAGGAGAACACCGCCGAGCTGGTCCAGATGGTGTGCGCCGAGCCGCCCGCGTTCGCCGAGGAGTGCGGTCCGCTGCGCCCGGTGGTCGAGTCGCTGCTGCGCCAGGACCCCACCGAGCGGCCGGACATCGAGGAACTGCGCGGCTGGCTCCGGTCGTTGGTCCGCTCGGCGCCCGAACCGGACGCCGGCGCCCATGTGGTGCCGATGCCCGCGGTGGACGCCGCCCGGCTGCCGGTGGTCCGCCGCCGCGGCGAGCTGGTGCGGCGGCGTCGGGCGGGACGCGCGCAGTCCGGCGCCCACCGGCACCGCCGGTCCCGGACCGCCGCCAGGACCGCGGCCCCGGCCGCTCCCGCCGCTCCCGCCGCCCCGCGTCCCGTCCCGGAGCGCCGGCCCAAGCCGGCGGCCGCACGCGGCGGCAGCCCGCGTTCCCTGGGCCGCCTCCTCCTGCTGCTGGTCCTGCTCCTGCTGGCCGGGGCCATCGCCTACGCGATGGTCTTCCTGCCCAAGGCCGGTGAGGACGGCGGCGGCGACGGAGCCGGGCAGCCGGCCGCCCGTCCCTCGACCGGGGTCTCCGCCTCGCCGACCGCCCCCGCGCCGGGCGGCGGCGACGCGGCCCCGGACGACCTGCCCGCCGAGGGCGGGCAGGCGCCCTCCACCAACACCGTCCCGCCCGGCGGCGGTCCCGACCTGGCCGACGGCTACGCGGTCCGGGACGACCCCGAGGGCTTCCGCGTCGGGGTGGACAAGGGCTGGCAGCGCAGCCAGGTCAACGACGCCGGACAGGTGCGCTTCACCGGTGACGGTTTCACCCTGCTGGTCGTCCCCGGCCGCGACACCGCCCGGTCGGCCGGGACCGACCCGCTGGAGTACCAGCGCACCAAGGAGCCCGAGCTGCAACCGTGGCGTGACTCCAGTTGGGCCACCGCCACCGGGCTCCGCCGGGTGGACGTGGGCCGCCAGGCCACCGCGGAGGGCCAGTTCACCTGGACCGACGCCAGCGGCCGCGACGTGTACGTGCGCAACAAGGCGATCCTCGTCGGCGACCGGTACCACGTGGTCCAGGTGATCGGCCCGGAGAGCGAGCGCGACCGGGTCTCCGAGATCTACCAGCAGGCCGTCACCGCCTACCGCCCCACCCGCTGACGCCCCGCCGGTCCCTTCCTGCTCGGGGGCGCGGGCTCGCCGCCGACCGCTCGGTTCCGGCCAAAGCGGGTGCTCCGCGGCCGTGATCGGTGTGGCTCTCGGTGTGCGCGTGATCCCGCACGGGTACGGGACCGGGGGAGCCGTGCGGGGTGAACCGGCGGGTGCACCGGAGCGTGCCGGACGGCCTCCCGCGGTGGTGACGGACTCGCCGGCCGGCCGGCCGGCCGCCCGTCCCGTGACCTGCGCGCCGGCATCCGAAGGCAGCAAGTACATCTGACGGCTACCGACGACGTAAGACGACTTCCGACGACGTACGACGACGACGACGTACGACGACGACGTACGACGACGTACGACGACGACGTACGACGGCATCAGACGGCGTGCGACAGCCTCCCGGGCAGCCGGGCAGCCGGGCAGCCGGGCAGCCGGGCAGCCGGACAGCCGGGCAGGCAGCGGGGCAGGCGGGCGCGGCCTGCCGGGTGAGGGCAGGTCACGAGAGCGCCAGGAGAGCACTTCGCGGGCCCACTTCGCGAGCAGAGGGGACGTGCCGTGTCCGGAGCCGGGCAGCAGCGGCGGATCGTGGGACGGTACCTGCTTGAGGCACGTCTCGGGCGCGGCGGCATGGGGACGGTCTGGCGGGCGTACGACGAGCTGCTCGGCCGGCGGGTCGCGGTCAAGGAGCTCCACCTGGACGCCGGCGCCGCGACCCACTCCACGCTGCGGGAGGCCCGGGCCGTCGCGCGGGTCCACCATCCGCACATCGTCTGCGTCCACGACGTCGTCGAGGAGGACGGCGTCCCGTACATCGTGATGGAGCTGGTGGAGGGCGGGTCGCTGGCCCAGCGCCTGGCCCGGCACGGCCCGCTCGCCCCGCGCGAGGCGGCCCGCCTCGGCCTGGCGCTGCTGAGCGCGCTGCGGGCCGCGCACGCACTCGGGGTGCTGCACCGCGACCTGAAGCCGGCCAACGTCCTGCTGGAGGAGGCCACCGGGCGGGTGGTCCTCACCGACTTCGGCATCGCGCAGCTCGCCGGCTCGACCACCCTCACCGAGGCGGGGATGTTCGTGGGGTCGCCGGAGTACACCGCCCCCGAGCGCATGCGGGGCGCCCGGGCGGGCCCGGCCAGCGATCTGTGGTCCCTGGGGGTGCTGCTGTGCGCGGCGCTGACCGGCCAGTCGCCCTTCCACCGCGACTCGCTGGGCGGCGTGCTGCACGCCGTGGTGGAGGAGGACGTCCGGCCGCCGGCGGCCGCCGGGCCGCTGCTGCCGGTGGTGCGCGGGCTGCTCCGGCGCGACCCGGACCGCCGGATGGGTCCGGCCGAGGCAGAGCGGCTGCTCCGCGCCTACGCGGGGGCGGACGACGACACCAGCGCCGAGCACGCCCCGTACGCCCCGTACGCCCCGCTGCCCGGCGGGGTCCTGCCGTACGGCGCCGGGGGCCGCCTCCCGACCTCCTACGGCTCCGGGCGCCGGCCGCCGTACGGCCACGGCCACGGTCGTGGCTACGGCCATGGCCAGGACGTGGCCGACGCCGTGCCGCCCGGCCACGGTCCGGCGGACGCGGTCCCGGCCGAGCGGCGTTCCCGGCGGGCGCGGGGCCGCGCCCCCGGGCGGGCGCCGGCCCCCGCCTCGGCCCGTGCGGCCGGCCGGCATCCCGGCAGCACCGCGGGGCGCGGCCCGCGGGGCGCTCCGGGGCGGGTGCCCGGCCGGGACGCGCGCCGCTTCCCGGG
>NZ_PVLV01000491.1 GCF_002982015.1 Streptomyces solincola | reverse complement strand
CCCTCCGCCTCCTCTTCCCCCGCCCGCCCGCTCCCGGTCCGGCTGTCCGCCGCACTGGTCCGGGCCGCCGCGCTGGAGGCGGTGCTGCTCGCCGGGCATCTGCTGCTCTATCCGACCGGCATGACCGGTGAACGCCGGTCATGCCGGTCGACACAAGCCCATCCCGTCGGAGCGGAGCCGCCCGCGGTACTGCTGCACGGACTGGCGGACAACCGCTCCGCCTTCATCGTGCTGCGGCGCGCGCTGAGCCGACGCGGCCGGCGGCCGGAGTGCCTCAACTACTCACTGCTCACCTGCGACGTGCGCACCGCCGCCGAACTGCTGGGCCGCCATGTGGAAGAGGTCTGCGCCCGCAGCGGACACGCCCGGATCGACCTGGTCGGCCACAGCCTCGGCGGGCTCATCGCCCGGTACTACGTGCAGCGGCTCGGCGGCGACCGGCGGGTGCGCACCCTGGTCACCCTCGGCACCCCGCACGCCGGCACTTCGGCCGTACCGGCGGCGAGCCTGCACCCACTGGTCCGCCAACTGCGGCCCGGCTCCTCGGTGCTGCGGGAGCTGGAGGAGCCCGCACCCGGCTGCCGTACCCGGTTCGTGGGCGTGTGGAGCGATCTGGACCAGTTGATGTCGCCGGTGGAGGCGGCCCGGATCGACCACCCGGACCTGCGGGCGGAGAACATCCGGGTGACCGGAATCGGCCACCTCGCCCTGCTCTTCCACCCGGCCGTCGCCGCCGCCGTCCACGACGCGCTGGCCGCGCAGCCCGGCGGAACCTCTGATTCCGCGGCTGTCGCCTAAGAGATTCGAACGACTCTCGAACGTAGGGCCAAGGGTCTGTGAGCGCCCGGCCGAAAGGCGGTCGAATGCCCGTTTCCCCCCGGGTCAAAACCCTCGGAAGATTGTCGCTCGCGCATACCGCCGGGTACAGTCGCGCCCACTGCTTTCCCCTCTGGGGCCCCCTTCGCGGGGCCGTCCCGGAACTGGTCCTGCTGCCGAGGCGAGAGAGACGTTGGTGAACGACCAGCACCCCCACGCCGGGTATCTCGGAGACGGCGCCTATGCGCCGGCCACCCACGAGACCGGCGGTTTCTCCACCAGCGGCTTCCAGAACGACGGCCACCAGGCCGGCACCACCGACGGCTACCCGCCCCCTCAGGGGACCTTCCCCACCGACCCGTTCGGCGCGGACGCCTACGCCACCGGCACCTTCACCCCCGGCGCCTTCGCCGCCGACCCGCTCTTCGCGGTCGACCCGCTCTTCGGCGCCTACCCCGAGGCCGGGGACCACGGCGGCGGCTTCCCCGCCGGCGGCGACGCCTCCGCCTACCCGGCGCCCACCGCCGGCTACGACGCCGGGCACACCGGCCACAGCGGGCAGTACGACGCCACCGCCTGGGCCACCGGCACCGGATACCCGGAGTTCTCCGAGTACACCGGCCAGTGGGACGCGAGCGCGTGGGCCGATGCCGGCACCCAGACCATGCCGACCGCCACCGTCCCGACGAGCGCGTCGCCGCCGGAGACGCCGCAGGCCGCGCCCGTGTACGAGGCCACCGCCCAGTGGGACGCCTCCACCTTCGACACCGGCGCCTACTCGACCGCCGCCTGGCACTACTCGACCGCGCCGACCGAGACGTTCTCCGTCCCGGAGCAGTACGACTACGCGGCGGCAGACGGCCGGCCGGACCTCCACCCAGACCTGCTGCCGGGCTTCCACCAGGATGTCGCCGCCGAGCACGACCACGCCGAGGCCGGCGAGGTCGACGAGGTAGGCGACGCAGCCCTCATGCCGGAAGGGCCGGACGCGCCGGAAGGGCAGGGCGGGCCGCAGAGGCGGGACGGCACGGACGGCCACGCGCCCGGCGGCGAGGCCGAGTTGACCGCGGTGGTGCCCCGCCCGGCGCGGCGCGCGCCGCAGGGCGGCCGCGGCCGCCGCCGTACCCCGGCCAAACGCTCCGCGCTGCTGACCGTCGCCGTGCCGTCCGCCTGCGTCATGGGCGTCGCCGGCATCGCGGCCGCCTCGATCAGCGGCCTCACCGGCGAGGCGGCCCAGCCCAAGACCGACGACAAGGCGGTCACCGCGGCCGACAAGCCGGCCGTGCAGCCGGTCGTCGCCAACCGCCAGCTCGACACCCAGCTCGCCGCGCTCAGCGCCGACGCCCGCGACTTCGGCGACCGGGCCAGCCGCACCCAGGAGCGCATCGACCTCCAGGTCCGCCAGGAGGCGGAGCGCAAGAAGCGCGCCGAGGAAGCCGCCCGGCGCGAGGCGTTGCGCCCCAAGTTCGCGCTCCCCGTCGCCCTGCACCAGCTCAGCGCCCGCTACGGCCAGGCCGGCGTCAACTGGATGTCCCTGCACACCGGCATCGACTTCCCCGTGCAGTACGGCACGCCGGTGATGGCCGCGACCGACGGCACCGTGCGCACCCAGTGGAACAGCGCCTACGGCAACATGGCCATCGTCACCGCCGCGGACGGCACCGAGACGTGGTACTGCCACCTCAGCAGCACCAAGATCCGCTCCGGCTCGGTCAAGGCCGGCGACACCATCGCGTACTCCGGGAACTCGGGCAACTCCACCGGCCCGCACCTGCACTTCGAGGTGCGCCCCGGCGGCGGCTCGGCGATCGACCCGCTGCCCTGGCTGCTCAGCCACGGCCTCGACCCGACGAGCTGAGCCCCGCACGAAGCGCGCGAAGGGGTCGGACTCCCGTGGGAGCCCGACCCCTTCACCGTATCCGAGCCGCTACTCGCGCGCCTGCGGTTTCCACCGGCCGACCCAGCCGGCGGTCTCCTCCACCGGCCGCCCCCGCCGGTGGTCTCCTCCATCGGCCCGCCCGGCGTCCCGGCGGTTTCCCACCGGCCGGGACGCCGGGCGCTACAGCTTCTCGACCGGGGCGTACCGCAGCAGCAGCCGCTTGGGCTTCTCGTCGCCGAAGTCGATGGTCGCCTGCGCGTCCCCGCCGGTGCCGGTCACCGCAAGCACCGTGCCGAGGCCGAACTGGTCGTGGGTGACCCGGTCGCCGACCGTCAGCGCGATCACCGGCTTGTCCGTCGTACGCCGGGTGGCGAAGCCGGACGGGCCGGCGCTGCGCGAGCGGGACGAGGACAGCGAGGAGGCGATCCCGGAGACCGGACCGGCCGGGGCGGCCTTCGCGCCGGTGCGCTTCCACTCCAGGTACGCGCCGGGGATCTCCTCCAGGAAGCGGGAGGGCGGGTTGTACGAGGGCTGGCCCCAGGCGCTGCGCATGGTGGACCGGGTGAGGTAGAGCCGCTCCCGGGCGCGGGTGATGCCGACGTACGCCAGGCGCCGCTCCTCCTCCAGCTCCTTGGTCTGGCCGAGTGCGCGCATGTGCGGGAAGACGCCGTCCTCCAGGCCGGTGAGGAAGACCACCGGGAACTCCAGCCCCTTGGCGGTGTGCAGGGTCATCAGCGTGATGACGCCGGAGCCCTCCTCGTCCTCGTCCGGGATCTGGTCGGAGTCGGCGACCAGCGCCACCTGCTCCAGGAACTCGGCGAGCGTGCCCGGATTCTCCTCCTGCCGGTCCTGCTCGAACTCCAGGGCGACGGCCGCGAGTTCCTGGAGGTTCTCGATGCGGGTCTCGTCCTGCGGGTCGGTGGACGCCTGGAGTTCGGCGAGGTATCCGGTGCGCTCCAGGACGGCTTCCAGCACGACGGCCGGGCCCGCGCCGGACTCGACGACCGTGCGCAGCTCGTCCATCAGGGTGTTGAACCGCTTGACCGCGTTGGCCGAGCGGGCGGCCATCCCGTACGCCTCGTCGACCCGGCGCAGCGCCTGCGGGAAGGTGATCTTCTCGCGCAGCGCGAGGGCGTCGATCATCGCCTCGGCCCGCTCGCCGATGCCGCGCTTGGGGGTGTTGAGGATGCGGCGCAGCGGGACGTTGTCCTCGGGGTTGGCGAGGACCCGCAGGTAGGCGAGGACGTCCCGGACCTCCTTGCGCTCGTAGAAGCGGACGCCGCCGACGACCTTGTAGGGCAGGCCGACCCGGATGAAGATCTCCTCGAAGACGCGGGACTGGGCGTTGGTGCGGTAGAAGACCGCGACGTCCCCGGCCTTGGCGTCCTTGGCGTCGGTGAGCCGGTCGATCTCGTCGGCGACGAACTGGGCCTCGTCGTGCTCGGTGTCCGCGACGTACCCGGTGATCTGCGCGCCGGCGCCGGCGTTGGTCCACAGGTTCTTCGGGCGGCGGCTCTCGTTGCGCTCGATGACCGCGTTGGCGGCGGAGAGGATGGTCTGCGTGGAGCGGTAGTTCTGCTCCAGCAGGATGGTGGTGGCGTCCGGGTAGTCCTCCTCGAACTGGAGGATGTTGCGGATGGTGGCGCCGCGGAAGGCGTAGATCGACTGGTCGGCGTCGCCCACCACGCACAGCTCGGCCGGGGCGAGGTCCTCGTAGCCGGTGCCGACCAGCTCGCGGACCAGGGTGTACTGGGCGTGGTTGGTGTCCTGGTACTCGTCCACCAGCACGTGCCGGAAGCGGCGGCGGTAGTGCTCGGCCACGTCGGGGAAGGCCTGGAGCAGGTGGACGGTGGTCATGATGATGTCGTCGAAGTCCAGCGCGTTGGCCTCGCGCAGCCGCGACTGGTACATCCGGTACGCCTCGGCCAGCGTCTTCTCGAAACCATCGGCCGCCTGGTCGGCGAAGGACTCGTCGTCGATCAGCTCGTTCTTCAGGTTGGAGACCTTGGCGCTGAAGGACTTCGGCGGGAACTTCTTCGGGTCGAGGTCTAGATCCCGGCAGACCAGTGCCATCAGCCGCTTGGAGTCGGCGGCGTCGTAGATCGAGAACGACGAGGTGAAGCCCAGCTTCTTGGACTCGCGGCGCAGGATGCGCACGCACGCGCTGTGGAAGGTGGACACCCACATGGCGTTGGCGCGCGGGCCGACGAGCTGCTCGACGCGCTCCTTCATCTCGCCGGCGGCCTTGTTGGTGAAGGTGATCGCCAGTATCTGCCCGGGGTGGACGTGCCGGGTGGCCAGCAGGTGCGCGATGCGGTGGGTCAGCACCCGGGTCTTGCCGGAGCCCGCGCCGGCCACGATGAGCAGCGGGGAGCCGGTGTGCACCACGGCGGCGCGCTGCTGCTCGTTCAGCCCCTCCAGCAGCGCGGCGGCGTCCACGACGGTGCGCGGGGCGCCGTCGCGGTGGTACTCCTGCCGGGGTGCGGGCACGTCGAAGCGGTCGCCGAAGAGATCGTGCGGGATCTCCTCGGGACCCGGACCGTGGTGGTCGTCCTCGGGCGGAGGAGGCGGTTCCTCGCCGGTCCGGTCGCCCGCCATCCGCTCACCCGCCTTCCGGTTGCCGAGTCCCGCCAGGAAGCTGTCGTCAAAGAGGCTGCTCATCGCCTATCGAGTCTAGGACGCCCCACTGACAACCGCGGACGAACGGTCGGTCCCGCCCCGTCCCACCGTCCGAACCCGGCCAAGGTCACGGAAATGTATCGGGCAAATCGAACATCATCCTTCACAGCACCCCCACAGGTTGGCTAGCGTGCTCGCCCAAGCGGCCCGCCCCGCATCGGCGAACCACGCCGGTCGGGTCGCACCGCCGAATCCGTGCTGCCCCAGGCATGCCCGGAACCGGGATCCACCGACGTACGACCGGCACGACGACGCACGACTGAGACGTACGACCGAGACGTACGACCGAGGTGAATCGGCCCGCGCCCGCACCGCGCGAGGGGCCGTAGGGCACCTTCCGCACCGCCCGCACCTGCACGGCCGACCCCGGCCGACCCGGTAGGCGGTCCATGGAAGGAGATGCCGGCCTTGGCGTCGCATCGCAAGCCGCGCTCGCGCACCCTGCCCGTCCTGCACACCCCCGCCCCCGCCGCCGTCGGGGTCACCACGGCCGCCGCGCTCGCGTCGGTCGCCCTCATCTCCGCGCAGAGCGCCACCGCGGCGGCCCCCGCCGCCCCGTCCGGCCGCACGCCGACCGCCGGAGCGCCC
>NZ_PVLV01000490.1 GCF_002982015.1 Streptomyces solincola | reverse complement strand
CCCGCCCCGAGCCGTACCACCCGCCGGCCGCAGCCCCCGGCGCCGCGGCCGTCCGATCCGCCGGCGCCCACCGGCTCCTTCGGCCAGCAGGTCACCGCACTGGTCAACGCCGAGCGGCAGCGGAGCGGCTGCGGACCGGTCAGCCAGAACTCCCTGCTGGACACCGCGGCGCAGCGGCACTCCGCCGACATGGCGGCCCGCGACTACTTCGACCACACCTCGCCCGACGGCAAGAGCCCCGGCGACCGGGTCACCGCCGCCGGATACCGCTGGAGCACCTACGGCGAGAACATCGCCCGCGGCCAGCAGACCCCCGCCTCGGTGATGGACTCCTGGATGAACAGCCCCGGCCACCGCGCCAACATCCTCAACTGCTCCTTCAAGGAGATCGGCGTCGGGAAGCACGACGGCTCGGGCGGCCCCTGGTGGACCCAGGTCTTCGGCGCCTCCATGTGATCCGTCACGGTTTCGGACCGGGCCATCCGCGCACCCGTACCGGACGGTGAACCCGAAAGCGAGAGGGAAGGCGCGGCCATGACCGAGGAAACCCAGGGCGACGCGACCATGCGGGCCATGACGTACGACCGGTTCGGCGGCACCGAGGTGCTGTCCGCCACCCGGCAGCCGCACCCCAAGGTCGGCCCCGGCGAGGTGCTGGTGCGGGTACGGGCCGCGGCGGTCAACCCGGTCGACTGGAAGATCATGGCCGGCGGCCTGGCGCCGCTCATGGACACCGTCTTCCCGGTGGTGCCCGGCTGGGACGTGGCCGGCGTCGTCGAGCGGGTCGGCATCGACGCACCGGAGTTCGCCGCGGGGGACGAGGTGTTCGCCTACGCCCGCAAGGACTACGTGCACGGCGGGACCTTCGCCGAGTACGTCACCGTGCCGGTGCGCTGCCTGGCGGCCAAGCCGTCCTCGCTGTCCTTCGAGGAGGCCGCCGGGCTGCCGCTGGCCGGACTCACCGCGTACCAGACCCTCACCCGCCTCGGCGCCGGCGAGGGCGACACGGTGCTGGTGCACAACGCGGCCGGCGGCGTCGGCGTGTTCGGCGTGCAGATCGCCCGGGCCCTCGGCGCGCGGGTCATCGGCACCGCCTCGCCCGCCAACCACGAGCGGCTGCGCGGCTTCGGCGCGGAGCCGGTGGCGTACGGGGACGGGCTGGCCGACCGGGTCCGGGCGCTGGCTCCCGGCGGGGTGGACGTCGTCGCCGACTTCGTGGGCGGGGTGCTGGACGACACCCTCGCCGTGCTCGCCGAGGGCGGCCGGCACGCCTCCATCGCCGACGACTCGGTGACCGCGAAGGGCGGCCAGTGGATGTGGGTCCGCCCGGACGGCGGCGACCTGGCCGAGCTGGGCGCGCTCGCCGACGCCGGGAAGCTCACCGTCCCCGTGGCGGAGGTCTTCGAGCTGGACCGCCTCGCGGACGCCTTCGAGCTCAGCCAGAAAGGCCATGTGCACGGCAAGATCGTGGTCCGGCCCTGAGAGGGCCGGCCCGCGGCCCGGGCGGCCGCCGGGGAGCGCGCGGGCCGGCCGCCGGGGTAGTGCGCGGCCCCCGGGGTAGTCGGGACGCATGAACGCGACCGACCCGCAGGGCACGCAGGGACAGGACCCCGACAAGAAGATCGACGACTGGGTCACCGGCGACGAACCCGCCACCGGACCGCAGCTCAGCTATCTGCACACGCTCGCCCGCGAGGCCGGCGAAGAACTGCCCGCCGACCTCACCAAGGCCCAGGCGTCGCAGATGATCGACCGCCTGAAGCAGGCGTCGCCGCGCACCGGTGACGCCGGTTACGCCGGCGGCCTCGGCGGCGGCACGGCGGGGCGAGCGGACCCGTGACGCGCCCGGCCGGGAGGAACGGCCGCGAAGACCTCGCCCGCACCGCGCGCGAGGTCTTCGGCTGGCGGGAGCTGCGGCCCGGCCAGACCGCCGCCATGGAGCACGTCCTGGCCGGCCGGGACACCCTGGTCGTGATGCCGACCGGGGCCGGCAAGTCGGCCGTCTACCAGGTGCCGGCGCTGCTGCTGCCCGGCCCGACCGTCGTCGTCTCGCCACTGCTCGCCCTCCAGCGGGACCAGATCGCCGGCCTGCCGGCGCACCGCGCCACGCCCGCCGTGGCGGTGAACTCCGCGCAGAGCGCCGAGCAGAGCGAGGCGGCCTGGGAGGCGGTACGCGGCGGGGACGCCGCGTACCTGTTCCTCGCCCCCGAGCAGTTGGCCAAGGACGAGGTCGTCGACGCCCTCGCATCGGCGCGGCCCGCGTTGTTCGTGGTGGACGAGGCCCAGTGCGTCGCCGCCTGGGGACACGACTTCCGCCCCGACTACCTGCGGCTGGGCCAGGCCGCACGCCGGGTGGGCCGGCCCCCGGTGCTGGCGCTGACCGCGACGGCCGCGCCGCCGGTTCGCCGGGAGATCGCCGAACGGCTCGGCATGGACGACCCGGCCCTGGTCGTCGCCGGCTTCGACCGGCCGGAGATCTCCCTGGAGGTCAGCCGCTTCACCGACGACGACGACAAGCGCCGGGCGGTGGTGGAGCGGGCCGCCGCCGAACGCAAACCCGGCATCGTCTACACCGCCACCCGCAAGGACTCCGAGGCGTACGCCGGTGAACTGGCCGAGCTGGGGCTCGCGGCCGCCGCCTACCACGCGGGGCTCAGGGCCGCGGAGCGCTCCCGCGTCCACGACGCCTTCCTCGACGGCCGGCTCGACGTCGTGGTGGCCACCTCCGCGTTCGGCATGGGCATCGACAAGGAGGACGTCCGCTTCGTCCTGCACGCCTCCGTGCCCGGCTCGCTGGACGCCTACTACCAGGAGATCGGCCGCGCCGGGCGGGACGGGCAGCCGGCCGCCGCGGTGCTGCACTACCGCCCGGAGGACACCGGGATGCAGAACTTCCTCGCCACCCGCACCCCGCACGAGGACACCCTGGCGGAGGTGGCCGGGCAGCTCGGCGAGCAGCCGGGCTCGGTGGACGACCTGCGCGAGCGGACCGGGCTCAGCCGCCACCGGGTCACCGCCGCGGCCAACCTCCTGGAGGAGTCCGGCGCGGCCCGCACCGACGACGACGGCACCCTGCGCGCCGCCGGGGACGCGGACCCCGACGAGGCCGCCGAGCGGGCCCGGGAGACCGCGGCCGACCGGCGCAGGCTGGAGCGCTCCCGCGTGGAGATGGTACGTGCCTACGCGGAGACCACCGGCTGCCGCCGCCGTTTCCTGCTGGGCTACTTCGGCGAGAGCTACCAGCCGCCCTGCGGCGCCTGCGACGTCTGCCGCTCCGGCGCACAGGACGCCGCCGACGGCCGCGCCCGGCAGGCCGAGGACGGCGGGCGCTACGGCCCCGGCGCCCGGGTGCGGCACACCGAGTGGGGCGACGGCGCGGTCCTCAGCGGCGAGGGCGACCGGATCACCGTCCTCTTCGAGACGGTGGGCTACCGGACGCTGTCCCTGGACGCGGTGGAGCGCGGCGGACTGCTCACCCTCCTGGAGACCCGCGCCGCGCCCATCCGCCCGCCGCTGAAGCCGCCGCCGCGTGGGCCCCGGCCCACCAGCCCGGCCGCGCAGGCCGCCTCGGGCCTACGCCGGGGCCGCGCCGGAGCCGGAGCCAGGTCCGGGCTTGTCCAGCGGCCCCGGGGCGCCCGGTCCCGCGCCCGGCCCGGGGCCCGCGGCGTCCGGCGCGGCCGCGCCGGCCAGGATGGTGCGGGCCCGCTCGGCCTGCCCGCCCCGCGCGATCACGTCGTACTTCGAGGCCACCAGCCGCTGGGTGGAGGAGAAGTCCCGCCGACCGCCCGTCGCGGCGTGCCCGACGAAGCCGAACACCGCGCCCCACAGCGCACCGATCAGCACGCCGCCCAGGATCAGTCCCAGCCAGGTCGGCCCGGGGGTGAACAGGCCGACCAGCAGACCGATGAACAGGCCGAACCACGCCCCGCTGGCCGCGCCCGCGCCGGCCGCTTTGCCCTTGGTGAGCCGGCCGGTCACATGCTCCACGAGCCGCAGCCCCGAGCCGACGATGTCGATGTTCTCGACCGGGAACATCTCGTCCGAGAGCCGGTCCACCGCGGCCTGCGCCTCCTCGTAGGACTCGTAGCTGCCGACCGTGTTCCACGCGTCGCTGACAGGGTTGCGGGCTCCGGGCTCGAAGGGCGCCCCGGGGTCGATGGATGCCATGCCGACTGTCCTTCCGAAGACATCTCCGATGTGCGTACCTCGTGCACCCCCCACTGTTGGCCACCGGGCGGCTCCCCGCCTCCGGACGGCGTACGCCCGGGTCCCGGGAGGTTCCCGCGGCGGCCGGCGGGTACCCGCCGGCCATGGCAGACGAAAGAGCCGTACCCCTGGTGGCCGTCATCGGCGTCTCCGGGTCGGGCAAGTCCACCATCGGACGGGCCCTCGCGCGGGAGCTCGCGGTGCCGTACGCCGAGGGCGACGACTTCCACCCCGAGTCCAACGTGGCCAAGATGCGCGCCGGGACCCCGCTCACCGACCAGGACCGCATGCCGTGGCTGCACGCGGTGGCCGACTGGCTCGCCGACCACGCGGCCGAGGGCGGTGTGGTCGCCTGCTCCGCGCTGCGGCGTGGCTACCGGGACCTGCTGGCGGCCGCCGCCCCGGGCGTCTTCTTCGTCCACCTGCACGGCTCCGCCGAGCTGATCGGCGCCCGGATGGCCGAGCGGCACGGGCATTTCATGCCGTCGTCGCTGCTGCGGTCCCAGCTCGACACCCTGGAGGCGCTCCAGCACGACGAGCAGGGGGCGGTGGTGCCGGTGGACGGCACCCCGCAGGACACCGCCACGCTGGCGGTCGCCGTCGTACGGGCGCATCTGTCCCCGGACGCCGCGCGGCAGCCGCCCATCGGTCTGTGATGATGGCGCCCCAGGCAAAGAACGCGAAGAGGGGCATGTCATGGCGAATCGTCTCAATCCCTATCTCAGCTTCGACGGCAACGCCCGCCAGGCCATGGAGCACTACCAGCGGACCTTCGGCGGGCAGCTCGACCTGATGACCTTCGGCGACATGGGCGGCGCGGAGCCCGGCTCCGAGGACAAGATCATGCACAGTGCGCTCGAAGCCCCCGGCGGCCTGTACCTCATGGGCGCCGACACCCCGCCGGGCATGGAGCACCGGCCGGGCAACACCATGGCCGTCAGCCTCAGCGGCGACGACGCCACCGAGCTGCGCCGCTGGTGGGAGGCGCTGTCCGGGAACGGCGGCACCGTCACCGTGCCGCTGGAGACCCAGATGTGGGGCGACGAGTTCGGCATGTGCGTCGACCGCTTCGGCGTGATGTGGATGGTGAACATCGCGGGGCCGCAGAACGCCGCGTGACCGGACCCGTCGGGCCCCGGACCGACCGGTCCGGGGCCCGACCTCCTCGGCCCACCGCCTGACGACACCGCGGCGCGGACCTCGAACGGCCGCCGGCACCGCCGAGGGCTAGGGCCTCTCGTCGGGCCCACCGGTCGGGTGCGCGCCGGGGCCGTCGGCGGCCGGCGCCAGCGGGGTGGGGGAGAGGGCGGTGCTCTCCTCGCCCGGCTCCAGCAGGGTGTCGGCCGCACCCACGATCAGCGAGTCCGGCTTCCCCACCGCCTCGGCGTCCTTGCTCGGGTAGTCGAAGCGGGACAGCAGCGAACGCATCGCCTCCAGCCGCCCGCGCTTCTTGTCGTTGCTCTTCACCACCGTCCACGGCGCCTCGACGGTGTCGGTGGCCCGGAACATGTCCACCTTCGCGGTGGTGTAGTCGTCCCAGCGGTCCAGCGAGGCCAGGTCGGTCGGCGACAGCTTCCACTGCCGCACCGGATCGACCTGCCGGATCGCGAACCGGGTGCGCTGCTCCCGGCGGGACACCGAGAACCAGAACTTCACCAGCAGCACACCGTCCTCGACGAGCATCCGCTCGAACGCTGGGCACTGCCGCAGGAACGTCTGGTACTGCTCCTCGGTGCAGAAGTCCATGACCCGCTCCACGCCGGCCCGGTTGTACCAGGAGCGGTCGAAGAAGACGATCTCCCCGGCCGCCGGCAGATGGGCCGCGTACCGCTGGAAGTACCACTGGCCGGCCTCCCGCTCGGTCGGCTTCTCCAGCGCCACCACCCGCGCGCCACGGGGGTTCAGCCGCTCGGTGAACCGCTGGATGGTGCCGCCCTTGCCGGCCGCGTCCCGGCCCTCGCAGATCACCACCAGTCGCTGCCCGGTGTCCTTCACCCACCGCTGGAGCTTGAGCATCTCGATCTGCAGCACCCGCTTGGCCCGGTCGTACTCCCGCCGCCGCACCTTGCGGTCGTACGGGTAGTTCTCCCGCCAGGTCTGGATCGGCTCCCCGTCCTCGTCGAGCAGCACCGGCTGCTCGGGCCGGCTGGTGTCCACGGTCAGCCCGTGCAGCAGCAGCTCCGCCTCGTCATCGCCGTCCGGCCGCTCGCTCATATGCGTCCCACCACCCGTCCTCGCGCCCCTCCCACCAGCGTACGTACGCCCGGATGCCCAGGCTGGCCGGGATTACCCCCGTCCGGGCCGCGCGCCCGCCGCGCCTACCGGACGTGCTGCGGGCCCGCCCCGGCCGCCACGCCCGCCGGCGCCCCGCCGCCGAGCCGGCCGGCCGCGTGCGCGGGATGCTCGGCCGGCCCGCCGGCCGGCGGCAGCACCGGCGTACGACCGGCTCCGCCCACGTCCCCCACCGGCGCCGGCGACGGGGCCGACGGGGCCGGTACCGGAGGCGCCGCCACCCGGGCCCGCTCGTGCGCGCGGTCCGGCTCCCGGCCCCGCGCCCGCTCCTCCGGCGCCCCGGCGGCCACCACCGACGACCAGGTGCGCAGCCGGTGGCTCACCGCGTCGTCCAGGCTCACCGGCACGCCGCGCTGCTCGGCCAGCTTGCTCGCCTCCCGACCCAGCGCCGCGATGTCGTCCCAGCGCAGCCGGAGCACCACCGACACCTCCGCCCCGCCGTCCGCCAGACCGTGGATCAGCCGCTCGTCCCGCTCCGTCATGTGCCCGCTCCCTCGCCGTCCGAGGCCTGTTCCGTCGCCTCGGTCCGGACACTGGTACGGGCGGCCGCGTCCGGCTGTTCAGCCCGAGCGGCGGGCCCCGTCGGGCGGGTGCACGCTGGAGGGAGGACCCGACCAGGAGGTGGTCAGGATGCAGACGATCGTCGGCTGGCACGTGGACGTGGAGTTCACCGAGGAAGCGGGCAGGACCCGGGC
This sequence comes from Streptomyces solincola, assembly GCF_002982015.1. Lineage (GTDB taxonomy): Bacteria > Actinomycetota > Actinomycetes > Streptomycetales > Streptomycetaceae > Streptomyces > Streptomyces solincola. Next base: position 4,880 of record NZ_PVLV01000490.1, on the reverse strand, counting down.
GGCATGCCTGGTCAGGCTGCCGGACGGCAGTGAGATGCGGGCCCACGGGCACGCCCGGCGGCACCCGGACGACCGGGAGCAGCAGCGCATCGGCGAGGAGATCGCCGCCGCGCGCTGCCTCAACGAACTCTCCCGCGCGCTGATGAGGAAGGCCGGCGGCGAGATCGAGGCGGAGACCCACATCCCGGCGCACCTCGCCATGTGAGGCGCGAACCGCCTCAGGAGCGCGCCTGCCGGGTCTTCGACCGGTTCGCCCTCTCCACCGCCGCCGCCAGCTCCGCCTTCGACATCCGCGAGCGCCCCGGCACGTCCAGCCGCCTGGCGAGGTCGTACAGGTGCTGCTTGGAGGCGTTCTCGTCGGCGCCCTCGCCGCTGTGCCCGCCGGCGCCGCGCGGCGTGGCCGCCAGTTCGTCGGACGGCCCCCGGGCGCCGTCCTCCTTGCGCTCCCAGTGGTCGCCGACCTTCTCGTAGGAGTGCTTCAGCGCGCTGAACGCCACCCGGTGCGCGCGCTCGCCCTCGCCGTACTGCTCCACCGCCGAGTCGTGCGCCGCGATCCAGGTGCGCCGCGCGCCCTCGGGGGAACGCCGCAGCGTCGAGGGCAGCTCCTGCTCTCCCGGCATCCTCCTCACCTCCACGGGTCGCCCCCGCCGCCCGAAGGGCAGGGGAGAGGAGACGAGTGTCCCGTTCCGGGCCGAACAAACAGGGCCATAAGGGCGGTTGCCCGGGGCAGACGGACTGTCACAGGGGCCGACGAGGTCGCCGCCGACCGACGGCCGGCGCGGTCGGGCCCGGAAGGGACACGCCACACATGTCGCAGGTCGAGGAGTCCATCGAGGTCCGCGTCCCGGTGCGCACCGCCTACAACCAGTGGACGCAGTTCGAGTCCTTCCCGGAGTTCATGGACGGCGTCGAGCGCATCGAGCAGCGCTCGGAGACGCTGACCCACTGGGTGACCAAGGTGGACGGCGCCCAGCGCGAGTTCGACGCGCAGATCACCGAGCAGATCCCCGACGAGCGGGTCGCCTGGACCACGGTCGCCGGCGAGGCGCGCCAGGCCGGTGTGGTGACCTTCCACCGCATCGACGACACCACCACCAAGGTCATGTTGCAGATGGACTTCGAGCCCGACGGCCTCGCGGAGACCGTCGGCGACAAGCTGGGCGTGGTCAAGCGGCAGGTCACCGGCGACCTCAAGCGGTTCAAGGGGTACATCGAGTCGCGCGGAACCGAAACCGGCGGCTGGCGCGGCGAGGTCTGAGCCGGGGCGCGCCCGCGGGCCGCGCGGAGACCGGACGGGCGGCCGCCCGACGTCTCCGCACCGCCTTCCCGGGCTGCCGGCCCGACCCCCGGACGGGGAGCACCCGTCCGGGGGTCTCGCTGTGCGGGGCGGCGCACGGCCGCCGGACCGCCGCCCCTACGATGGATCACCATGAGCACCGGCCACCGCTTCCCGCAGCCGCGCCCCACGGCGTACCAGCTGCTGCTGGTGCTGGCCGTGCTCGCCGGGGTGGCGGCCATGCACGGCCTCGCCCCGGGGCCGGCCACGGTGCTCCCGCCGTCCGCCCACGGCCAGGCGCACGCCCCCGCCATGACGACCGGCCATGTCCCGGGCGACCCCTGCGACCACCTGGACGCCCCCGGCGGTGGCCACGGCGGCCCCGGCGGGCATCTGGAACACGCCGACCCGACCTGCGCCGCGAGCGGCGTCTCGACCGCCCCCGCGACCGCGCCCCTCGCGCCGAGCGGGGTGGCGACCGCCACCGCTGACGCCCCGGGCGCCGGTCCGTCCGCCGCCACGGCGACCGACCGGGCCCCACCGGACCTCGCCCGCCTGCAACTCCTGCGCATATAGGCCCCGCCCGCACGGCGCCCCCGCCCGGGGCGACGCCGTGCCGCGAGCCGTTTCCCCACCAGCGCGGCGCCCTCCCGGCCGTCCGCCGGCGCGCCGCACGCGCAAGGAGTCGCACCACCATGAACGCACGCCTTTTCCGCGCCCCGACCCGCGCCCGCGCCGCGGTCCCGGCCGCCGCCCTCACCGCCGCCCTGCTGCTGGCCGGCTGCGGCGGGCAGGACCAGGCCGGCTCCCCGGGCCACTCCGGCCACGGGGCGGCGACCAGCCCGTCCGCCTCCGCCTCCCCGACGCCGGCGAGGGGCGAGCACAACGCCGCCGACACGGCGTTCGCGCAGGGGATGATCCCGCATCACCGCCAGGCCGTCGAGATGGCCGGACTGGCCGCGGACCGCGCCGCCTCGCCGGAGGTCGGGCAGCTCGCGGCCGCGGTCCGGAAGGAGCAGGGCCCGGAGATCGAGACCCTGTCCGGCTGGCTCGCCGCCTGGGGCGAGCGGGTCCCCGCCGAGGGCGACGGCGGCCACGGGGGCCACGGGGGCCACGGCGGGGCGATGTCCGGGATGATGACCGGCGAGGACATGGCCCGGCTGGAGAAGGCCACCGGCCCCGCCTTCGACCGGGCCTTCCTGGAGCTGATGACCCGGCACCACGAGGGCGCGGTCGCGATGGCCCGCACCGAGAAGTCCGAGGGCGCCTACCCGCCCGCCAAGGACCTCGCGGACGCCGTGATCGCCTCCCAGAGCGCCGAGATCACCCGGATGAAGGCCCTGCTCGACCGCGGCTGACCGCCCGCCCGGCCTTCGACCCCTCGGGCCTTCCGGCCTTCCGCCCTTCCGGCCGTCCCGCCGTCCCGCCGTCCGGCCGTCCCGCCGTCCCGCCGTCCGGCCGTCCGGCCGTCCGGCGGCGGTTCGGCTGACCGCCCGTGCGGTCGTACGCCGTCGCCCGCGGGATTCCTCGCGGAGTGACGGCGTCCGGCCGCCCCGGCCGGGTCAGAGGGCCGCGTGCGCGCCGCCGCGCTCCCGGCCGCCGGGGTGGCGGTGGCGCCAGAACCAGAACACCGCGGACGACAGCAGCGCCCAGCCCGCCAGCACCGCGAACGGGAACAGGTGCTGGTGCCCGCCGAAGTAGACCGCGGTGTGCTGGGCGTTGACCGAGGCCCCCGGCGGCAGCCACTGCCCGATGTGCCCGAGCACCGACGGCAGCAGCGGCCAGGACACCGCGCCGCCCGAGGAGGGGTTGCCCAGCAGCACCATCAGCCCCCAGGTCGGCAGCATCGCCCACCGCCCGATCAGGGTGTTGAACATCGAGAAGACCATCCCGGAGGTGAACATGGTCAGCGCCAGGATGATCCAGGACTCGGCGAACGGCAGGTCCAGCGCCCCCAGCAGCCAGTCCACGGTCGCGGCGATGGCGAACCCGCCGAGCAGCGCGTACAGCACGGTGAACCCGATCCGTTCGGCCGGGTTCAGCGGCCGGGCGTGCACACTGAGCTGGATGGCCCCCACGAAGCCGATGATCACCGCGGCCAGCGAGATGTAGAACAGCGCCAAGCCCCGCGGGTCGCCCGGCTGGAGCGGTTTGAGGTCGGCCACCTCCACCGGCACCTTGACGGCCCGGCCGACCGCCACCGCGGACTCGGCCAGCAACTGCGCCACGGACGCGCCCGAAGCGCCGGCCACTTCAAAGCGGACGCTGTCCGCCCGCACCGTCAGCACGGCGAACACCCGCTGCTCGTTGACCGCGTCCAGCGCCTGGGCCCGGTCGCGGTAGGGGCGCGGTTCGAGCGAGGCGTCCAGCGCCTTCTCCATCCCGCCGATGAACGCCTTGCCGGCGGGGGAGCCGGCCGGCCCGATCACGGCGGTGGGGATGTGCCGGGGGGTCGGGTTCGCCATCGTGTAGGTGTACGAGCCCGCGAACAGCGCGGCGGCCAGGGCCAGGATGAAGACCAGCACGGTGGCGGGCAGGAACGGCGACCGCTTGAACATCGCCCAGGTGTCGGCGCGGGTCGGCGGCCGCCCGTGCGCCCCGTGGTCCCGCTCCTCGGCCCGCCGGCCGCCGTCGTCCGTTTCCTCGGCTCGTCGGCCGCCGTCTTCCCGTTCCTCGGCCGGCCGGCCGCCGCGGTCGTCTCCGCTCGGCCTGTGATCTCGCGTGTCGGACATGATCACAGGCTAATCCGACGATATGCCGCGAACGCGGCGGAACGCGCGGCCGCCGGACGGTGGTCCCCGCGCGTCCCGCTCAGGGCGACGCCGGCGGGGGCTCCTGCTCCTGGCTCGGCGGCGCCTCCGGCGAGCCGTTGCCAGGAGGGGGTTGCCCGGTGGTGTCCCCGGGCGGCGGCGGGGGCTCGCTGCCGTCTCCCGGCCCCTGGGTGTCGGTGTCCGGCGGCGGCTCGGGCGCCTGCGAGGTGCCCGGGTCGGCCGGCGACTCGGGCCGCTGCGGCGGCACCGAGGACGGCGGGGCGGTGCCGGTGTCCGCCGAGGACGGCGGTGCGGTGGTGCCGTCGGTCGGCTCGGTGGTCGGGGCGGTGGTGGCCCCGTCCCGGTCGGCGTTCGAGTCCCCCGCCTCCCGGGTCATCCAGCGGCCCGTCTCGGTGTCCAGGACGACGAACTTCTCCACCGGCTTCGGCGCGGGCTTGACCACCACCGTGCGGGAGAGCGAGTAGCCCGGCCAGGGGGTGCCCACCGCACGGGGGGCCTTGCCGGTCACCACCGGATCGCCCAGCGGGTTGCCGCAGGCGCAGCGCACCCGGGGCGCGCCCCGGTCGTCCACCATCACCGCCGTACCGGCCTGGAGCACCGCCTGGTAAGGGCGCGGCTCGCCGTCCCGGTAGGAGTGGTTGGTCACCCAGGTGTCCGCCCGCAGCACCAGCGGGGAGAGCGCGCGCAGGTAGTCGGGCACGTCCCCGGGCCGGATGCGCAGCGCCTTCGCGAACGCCCGGTTCTTCGGCGGCTCGGAGGTCAGGTACGAGATCTGGCGCTCCACATCGCAGCTCGACCGGTTCATGGTGCCGCCGTACAGTCCCGGCCGGGAC
>NZ_PVLV01000048.1 GCF_002982015.1 Streptomyces solincola | reverse complement strand
GAGCGCAGGAGCGCGTCGGGGGTACGGGGGCGGGAGCCGCCGCCACGCCCGCCCGGGCGAGTTGGCCGGTCACGTCCATCTCGTGGCCGGCGTCGGGCAGTTCGGCTATCCGCCAGGCGCCGGTGCCGGCGGTCTCGGCGGCGGTCAGGAAGGCCCGGGCGGCGGCCAGCGCGGCGGCCGGGGCGTCCGGCCCGGCGATCCGGTAGGCCCGTCCGGCGGCGGTCAGCAGAAAGCCGTCGTCCTCCGCCGCGAGCAAGGTCACATCGGCGCCGAGCGCGGCCACGTCACCGCGTCCGTCGTCCACGGCGAAGAGGAAGCGGCCGGAGAGGCCGGTCGTCCAGGCCCGCGCGCACAGCAGGGCGTCCAGCTCCCGGGCTGCGGCCTGTACGCCGGGCCCGGCGAGCGGCGAGACGACCATGTTCCGTATCCGCTCGTGCGCCTCGGAGGCGGGCAGCAGCCCCGCCCCGCGCAGCAGTTCCGCCAGGTCGAGCCCGCAGCCCTCGCCCAGGCCGCGCAGCTCCAGGTTGCCGCGGGAGGTGAGCGAGAGGCGCCCGTCGCCGAGCCGGTCGGCGGCGTCCGCCAGCACCCGGATCTGCCGCTCGGTGAGCACGCCGGTGGGCAGCCGCAGCCGGGCCAGCGCCCCGTCGTCGGCCCGGTGCAGCTTCAGCGCCCCGGGGCAGGCGTCACCGCGGTCACGAACGCGCCCGGACGGGCGCTTCCGTATATGGCCTTCGCCCGGTTGCGGGCGTTTTGGCGACTCGGGCGGCATGGCGGCGAGCATACGCGCAGCCTCTACTATGCAGACGGCACAGGGTCCCAGGACCCGAGGGAGGAAGCCCGGTGAGAATCCGGCGCGGTCCCGCCACTGTGAGTCCGGCCCGCCCAGGCGGCGGCGGACGAGTCAGGAACTCCCGCCGTCCTCATCACCACCCGGGGCGCGGACACCCCGAGGAAGGCCAGCGCACGCGATGACGCACGCCGACGAGCCGACGACGACCCCCGACGAGCCGGCGACGGCAGCGCAGCCGGGAACTCCGGACGCCTCCGCCCCGGTCCTGCTGCTCTCGCACTCCGACACCGACCTGCTGAGCGCCCGCGCGGCCGGCGGCCCGGTGTCCTACCGGTACGCCAACCCCTCCCGCCTGCCGCACGAGGACCTGCCGGCGCTGCTGGACGGCGCCGGGCTCGTCGTGGTCCGCCTGCTCGGCGGCGTCCGCGCCTGGGAGGACGGCCTGGCCGTGCTGCGCGAGAGCGGACTGCCGCTGGTTGTGCTCACCGGCGAGCAGGCGCCCGACGCCCAGTTGATGGAGGCGTCCACCGTCCCGATCGGCATCGCCGCCGAGGCGCACGCCTACCTCGCCCACGGCGGCCCGGCCAACCTGGAGCAGCTGGCCCGCTTCCTGTCCGACACCGTGCTGCTCACCGGCCACGGCTTCGCACCGCCCGCCCCCGCCCCGACCTGGGGTCCGCTGGAGCGCACCACCAAGGCGGTCGACGGCCCCGTCATCGCGGTCCTCTACTACCGCGCCCACCACATGAGCGGGAACACCGCCTTCGTGGACGCCCTCAGCGGCGCGATCGAGGACGCCGGCGCCCGCCCGCTGCCGCTGTACGTGGCCTCGCTGCGCGCCCCCGAGCCGGAGCTGATCGAGCGGCTGCGCACCGCCGACGCGGTCATCACCACCGTCCTCGCGGCCGGCGGCACCAAGCCCGCCGAAGCGCAGGCCGGCGGCGACGAGGAAGCCTGGGACGCGGGGGCGCTGGCCTCGTTGGACGTGCCGATCCTCCAGGCGCTCTGCCTCACCGGGTCGCGGTCCGCCTGGGCGGAGAACGACGAGGGGCTCTCCCCGCTGGACGCCGCCACCCAGGTCGCCGTGCCCGAGTTCGACGGCCGGCTGATCACCGTCCCGTTCTCCTTCAAGGAGATCGACGAGGACGGGCTGCCGGTGTACGCGCCGGACGCCGAACGCGCCGCCCGGGTCGCCGGCATCGCCGTCCGGCACGCCCGCCTGCGCCGCATCCCCAACGCGGACAAGAAGCTCGCGCTGGTGCTCTCCGCGTACCCGACCAAGCACTCCCGCATCGGCAACGCGGTCGGCCTGGACACCCCCGCCTCCGCGGTGGAGCTGCTGCGCAGGCTGCGCGCCGAGGGCTACGACTTCGGGCCCGAGGAAGAGATCCCCGGGCTGGTCTCGGGCGACGGCGACGAGCTGATCAGGGCGCTGATCGACGCCGGCGGCCACGACCAGGAGTGGCTGACCGAGGAGCAGATGGCCCGCAACCCGGTCCGCATACCCGCCGCCGACTACCGGCGCTGGTACGCCGACCTGCCGGCCGAGCTGCGCGAGCAGGTGGAGGAGCACTGGGGCCCGGCCCCGGGCGAGATGTTCCTGGACCGCTCCCGCAATCCGGAGGGCGACATCGTGCTCGGCGCGCTGCGCCGCGGCAACCTCCTCGTCCTCATCCAGCCGCCGCGCGGCTTCGGCGAGAACCCGATCGCGATCTACCACGACCCCGATCTGCCGCCGTCCCACCACTACCTGGCCGCCTACCGCTGGATCGCCGCCTCCGCCGAGGACGGCGGCTTCGGCGCGGACGCCATGATCCACCTGGGCAAGCACGGCAACCTGGAGTGGCTGCCGGGCAAGAACGCGGGCCTGTCCGCCGCCTGCGGTCCCGACGCCGCGCTCGGCGACCTGCCGCTGGTCTACCCGTTCCTGGTCAACGACCCCGGCGAGGGCACCCAGGCCAAGCGCCGGGTGCACGCCACCCTGGTCGACCACCTGGTGCCGCCGATGGCCCGCGCCGACTCCTACGGCGACATCGCGCGCCTGGAGCAGCTGCTCGACGAGTACGCGCAGATCTCGTCCATGGACCCGTCCAAGCTGCCGGCGATCCGCGCCCAGATCTGGACCCTGATCCAGGCCGCCAAGCTCGACCACGACCTCGGGATGGACGACCGCCCCGACGACGACGGCTTCGACGACTTCCTGCTGCACGTCGACGGCTGGCTGTGCGAGGTCAAGGACGCCCAGATCCGCGACGGACTGCACGTCCTGGGCGGCGCCCCGACCGGGCCGGAGCGGGTCAACCTGGTCCTCTCCATCCTGCGCGCCCGCCAGATCTGGGGCGGCACGCAGGCGCTGCCCGGCCTGCGCGAGGCGCTCGGCCTGGACGAGTCGGCAGCCACCCTGAAGACCGCCGACGAGGCCGAGGCCAAGGCCCGCGAACTGGTCGAGGCGATGGAGGCCGCGGGCTGGGACCCGGCCGCGGTGGCGACGGTCGCCGCGGGCCACGGGTCGGCCGTCGCCGACATCCTGGACTTCGCCGCCCGGCAGGTCGTCCCCCGGCTCGCCGCCACCACCGACGAGCTGGCCCACGCCGTGCACGCCCTCAACGGCGGCTTCGTGCCCGCGGGGCCCTCCGGCTCCCCGCTGCGCGGACTGGTCAACGTCCTCCCCACCGGCCGCAACTTCTACTCCGTCGACCCCAAGGCGGTGCCCTCCCGGCTCGCCTGGGAGACCGGCCAGGCCCTCGCCGATTCCCTGCTGACCCGCTACCGCGAGGACAACGGCGACTGGCCCACCTCCGTCGGCCTGTCCCTGTGGGGCACCAGCGCGATGCGCACCGCCGGCGACGACATCGCCGAGGCGCTCGCCCTGCTCGGCATCCGGCCCGTCTGGGACGACGCCTCCCGCCGGGTCACCGGACTGGAGCCGGTGCCGCTCGCCGAGCTGGGCCGCCCCCGCATCGACGTCACCCTGCGGATCTCCGGCTTCTTCCGGGACGCCTTCCCGCACACCGTCGGCCTGCTGGACGACGCCGTCCGCCTGGCCGCCGCCCTCGACGAGGCCGACACCGACAACTACGTGCGCGCCCACACCCGCGCCGACCTGGCCGAGCACGGCGACGAACGGCGCGCCACCACCCGGATCTTCGGCTCCCGCCCGGGCACCTACGGGGCCGGGCTGCTCCAGCTCATCGACTCCCGCGACTGGCGCACCGACGCCGACCTGGCGGAGGTCTACACCGTCTGGGGCGGCTACGCCTACGGCCGCGAACTGGACGGCCGCCCGGCCCGGAAGGAGATGGAGACCGCGTACCAGCGGATCGCGGTGGCGGCGAAGAACACCGACACCCGCGAGCACGACATCGCCGACTCGGACGACTACTTCCAGTACCACGGCGGCATGGTGGCCACCGTCCGCGCCTTGCGCGGCACCGCCCCCGAGGCGTACATCGGCGACTCCACCCGCCCCGAGACGGTCCGCACCCGCACCCTGGTCGAGGAGACCTCCCGGGTCTTCCGCGCCCGCGTGGTCAACCCCAAGTGGATCGAGGCGATGCGCCGCCACGGCTACAAGGGCGCCTTCGAGCTGGCCGCGACCGTGGACTACCTGTTCGGCTACGACGCCACCACCGGCGTCATCGCCGACTGGATGTACGACAAGCTCACCGAGACGTACGTGCTGGACCCCGAGAACCGCACGTTCCTCCAGGAGGCCAACCCCTGGGCGCTGCACGGCATCGCCGAGCGGCTGCTGGAGGCGGAGTCGCGCGGGATGTGGGCGAAGCCCGACCCCGAAGTGCTGGACCGGCTCCGCCAGGTGTTCCTGGAGACCGAGGGAGAGCTGGAGGGCGAATGACAACCGACCCCGGGGTGCGGCTGAGCGTCGGCGGTGAGGACCAGGAGCTGTCCGACCGCCTCGACCGGGAGCTGACCGCGTTCAACCGGGCGGCCGTCGACGCCGAGGAGGCGGACTTCTCGGTCCGCGCCGAGGACGCCTCCGGCACAATCGTCGGCGGCCTCACCGCCTCCGCCTGGGGCGCCCTCGGCAGCATCCACCTGCTGTGGGTGGACGCCGCCCACCGCGCCTCCGGCCTCGGCTCCCGTCTCATGGCGGCCGCCGAGGAGGAGGCGCGCCGCCGCGGCTGCACGGTGATGGAGGTGTCCTCGTACACCTTCCAGGCCCCGCCGTTCTACCGCCGCCTCGGCTACACCGAGGTGGGCCGCGTCGACGGCGTGCCCGGCGGCCACGCGGACGTCTACTTCACCAAGCCCCTCGACCCGGCGGCGCCACCCGCCTTCCGCCTCACCGCCGTCGTCGACTTCCCGGCCGACGGTGCGGAGCGGGCCCTGGCGGTCGAGGAGGCGGCCCTCGCCCTGCTCCCCCACCATGGCGCCCGCCTGGAGCGCCGCCTGCGCACCGGCGACGGCCGCACCGAGGTGCACCTGCTGTGCTTCCCCTCCGAAGCCGCCTACCGCGCCTACCTCGCCGACCCCGACCGCCCCGACGTCCGGGCGGCGGGCCTCGGCGTCCGCGTGCTGGAGGTCGGCGAAGTCGTCGAGGGCCTCAGTCCTCGCCGCGGACGATGACCAGCCGGTCGCCCTCGGCCGCGTCCCGCTCGGGGACGGTGGCGGGGCGGCACCAGCGGACACGGCCTTCGAGGTCACGGCCCATGGCGATGGGCCGGTCGAGGACGGCGGTGTCGCGAGGGGCGGGCGTGGCTTCCTGACGGTCGGTTCTGCGGACGTCCTGCGTGTTCATACCTCTCCGGGTACCCGGCACGCGGGGACGAAACGGGCAGATGGCGTGACCCGGGCCTCAGTCCGCGAGGCCGGCCGCCGCCTCCCGCTTCGGTGCCGCCAGGCCCAGGCGGCGGTCCTTCAGGGCCGGGAAGCGGTCGCGGAGGGTGGTGGCCGCCGCCGGGTCGAGTTCGGCGCGCAGGATCAGCTCGTCGGCGCCGGCGGCCTCGGCGAGGACCTCGCCGGCCGGGGAGACGATCAGGCTGCGGCCGGCCTGCGGGGTGTCGGCGTGGGCGCCGGCGGTGCCGCAGGCCAGGACGTACGCCTGGTTCTCCACCGCGCGGGCCCGGGCGAGCACCGTCCAGTGCTCGTGACGGGCCTCGGGCCAGCCGGCCGGGACGGCGAAGGCGAGGGCCCCGGCGTCGGTCAGGCCGCGGAACAGCTCGGGAAAGCGCAGGTCGTAGCAGGTCGCCAGGCCCAGGGGGAGGTCCGGGACGGGGACGGTGACCAGCTCGTCGCCGGCCGACATCAGCACCGCCTCGCCCCTGTCGAAGCCGAAGCGGTGGATCTTGCGGTAGACGGCCGCCCGCTCGCCGGAGGGGGCGTAGACGAGGGAGGTGTTGAAGAGGGCGCCGTCGGGTGCGCGCTCCACGATGGAGCCGGCGTGCAGCCAGACGCCCGCGGCCGCCGCGGCCTCGGCCATGGCCTGGTGGGTGGGGCCGTCCAGCGGCTCGGCGGCGGACTCGAAGGAGTCGAAGGCGAACGCGCCGACCGGCCACAGCTCGGGGAGGACCACCAGGTCGGCGTCCCGCTGCCCGGCCACCAGCTCGGCTGCCCGGGCCCGGCGCTCGGCCACCGGCTCGGAGTCGTCCACTCGGATCTGGATCAACGAGGCGCGCACACTACCACCGTCCTGGCAACTCGGCCGTCAACACGGGCCTACGATCGTCACACGAAAGCACTGCCGGGGTTCTCGTCCGCAGCGTAACGTAAACGGACGGCAGCCCCCCGAGTCCGCCGTTCAGCACCAGCCCAGCCCGCGTACGAACCGCCCGAGGGGTCACGTGACCGTCCATCCCAGCCTCCAGCCCTACGCCGACGCCTGGACGCATTCCGCGGAAGCGATATCCGAGCTGGTGCAGCCGCTCGTGGAAGGGGAGTGGAACCGCGCCACCCCGTGCCCGGGCTGGTCGGTGCGGGACATCGTCTCCCACCTCATCGGGATGGAGGACGAGATGCTGGGCAACCCCCGCCCCATCCACACCCTCCCCCGCGACCTCTACCACGTGCGCGGCGACTTCGCGCGGTACATGGAGGTGCAGGTCGACGTGCGCCGGCACCACACCGGGCCGGAGATGACGGCGGAGCTGGAGTACACCCTGATCCGCCGCAACCGGCAGATACGCAACGAGACCAGGGCCCCGGACACCCGGGTGCGCGCGCCCCTGGGGGCCGAGCAGTCGCTGGAAGTGGCCTACCGGATGCGGGCGTTCGACACCTGGTGCCACGAGCAGGACCTGCGGATCGCGCTGGGCGTGCCGGGCAACCTCGACTCGCCGGGGGCGCTGGTGGCGCGGGACGTCTTCCTGGAGGTGCTGCCCAAGACCGTCGCCAAGGACGCGGGCGCGCCGCCGAACAGCGCGGTGGTGGTGGACGTGCACGGGCCGGTGGAGTTCCTGCGGACGGTCCGGGTGGACGCGGACGGGCGTGGCAGTGTGGACGGGTCCCCCTCGCTCGGCCCGGTGGTGGCCCTGGCGCTGGACTGGGAGACGTACGTCCGGCTGGCCTGCGGGCGGGTGCGGCCGGCGGCGGTCGCGGACCGGGTGAAGGTGGAGGGCGACGCCGCCCTGGCCGAGGCCATCCTGGCGACCCTCGCCTTCACCCCCTGACCTCGGGGTCTACGCCGGGACGTGCACCGCCTCGACGCGGCTGGCCACCAGGCGCTCCCGTTCGCGGCGCACGGTGCGGCCGCGCAGCCGGAGGATCTGGGCCAGGCCCAGCGCCTGGAGCACGAAGACCGAGGCGAACGCGATCCGGTAGTCGTCCCCGGTGGCGTCCAGCAGCACGCCGACCGCCAGCAGGGTGGTCATCGAGGCGGTGAAGCCGCCCATGTTGACGATGCCGGACGCGGTGCCCTGGCGCTGCGGCGGGTTGGCCGGGCGGGCGAAGTCGAAGCCGATCATGGACGCCGGGCCGCAGGCCCCCAGCACCAGGCAGAGCACGACCAGCAGCGCCATGGGGGCGCGTCCGCCGGGCCAGAGCAGCACCGCCGCCCAGAGCGCGGCCGTCGCCGCGACCGTGCCCAGCGCCAGCGGCACCCGGGCCGTGTGGTGGCGGGCGATGATCTGCCCGTACGCCAGGCCCACCGCCATGTTGGAGACGACGACCAGGGTCAGCAGCCCGCCGGCCGTCCCCCGGTCCAGCTCCTGCGCCTCGACCAGGAACGGCATCCCCCACAGCAGCAGGAACACCATCGCGGGGAACTGCGTGGTGAAGTGCACCCACATGCCCAGCCTGGTGCCCGGCTCGGCCCAGGCGTCGGCGATCTGGCGGCGCACGAAGCGCGGCCCGCCGCCCGTGACCCGCTGCGGCTCCCAGCCCTCCGGGTGGTCCTTGAGGAAGAGCAGCAGGAGGACGAGCACCAGGACGCCGGCCAGCGCGCTGCCGGCGAAGGCCTGCGTCCAGCCGAGGCCGTCCAGCAGCCGGGACAGCACGAGGGTGGAGACCAGGTTGCCCGCCATTCCGCAGAGCGCGGCGACCTGCGCGATCAGCGGTCCGCGCCGGGCCGGGAACCACCGGCTGCCCAGCCGCAGCACCGAGATGAACGTCATCGCGTCCCCGCAGCCCAGCAGCGCCCGCGCGGCCAGCGCGGCGCCGTAGGATGGGGAGAGCGCGAAGCCGAGCTGGCCGGCGGTGAACAGCACCACCCCGAGGGTGAGCACCTTCTTGGTGCCGAGCCGGTCGACCATCAGGCCGACGGGTATCTGCATCCCGGCGTACACCAGGAGCTGGAGTATGGAGAAGGCGGACAGCGCGGAGGCGTTGACGCCGAAGCGGTCGGCGGCGTCCAGCCCGGCCACGCCCAGCGACGTACGGAAGATGACCGCGACGAAGTAGACGGCCACCCCGACGCCCCAGACCAGGGCGGCGCGCCGGCCGCCCGGCGGGTCGCCGGCGACGGGGACCGCGGCGGCGGGACCGCTCATCGGTCCTCCCCGCGCACCAGCACCCGTACGCGGCTGACGTGCCGGTGCACCGAGTGCGCGGCGCCCTCGGCGTCCCCGGCCCGCAGCGACGCCAGGATTTCGGCGTGCTCGGCGATGTTCTTGGCCACCCGGTCCGGGTGGGCCTCCATCACGGCGACGCCCATCCGCAACTGGCGGTCGCGCATCTGGTCGTAGAGGCGGGAGAGGATCTCGTTGCCCGCGTGCCGCACGATCTCGGCGTGGAACGCCCGGTCGGCGACCGCCACGGCCGCCAGGTCGCCGCCCTCGGCCTGCCGCCGCTGCTCGGCCAGCAGCGCCTCCAGCCTCGCCAGCAGCCCGGCCGGGGCGGGCACCGCCTTGCGTACGGCGAACTCCTCGACCAGCAGCCGCGTCTCCACCACGTCGGCGATCTCCTGCGCGGAGACGGCCAGCACCAGCGCGCCCTTCTTCGGGTACAGCTTGAGCAGTCCCTCCATCTCCAGCTTCAGCAGCGCCTCGCGCACCGGAGTGCGGGAGACCCCGACGGCCTGGGCCAGCTCGCCCTCGGTGAGGAGGGTGCCGCCCTGGTAGCGGCGGTCCAGGACGGCCTGCTTGACGTGGGTGTACACGCGGACGGCGGCGGGGGGAGCGGGGGAGGCGGCAGGCATGCACACAGCATAGATACAAGTACGGTGCATCCGCCTGGCCCGTCCACGATGCAGGACGGGCCGGCCCTGGGGCGGTCAGCCCTCGCGCGTGCCGGTGCGGACGACGGCATGGTCGCCGTGCGGCCCGAAGAGGTGCAGGATCTCGACGGCGTGCCCGTCGGCGGAGCCGAACCAGTGCGGTTCGGCGGTGTCGAACTCGGCCGCCTCGCCCGGACGCAGGGTCAGCTCCCGCTCGCCCAGCACGAGCCGGAGGGTGCCGGCCAGCACGTACAGCCACTCGTAGCCCTCGTGGCTGACCAGCCGGGGCTCGCGGGGCGCGAGCACCTGCTTGAAGACCTGGACCCGCCCCGGGTACGGGGTCAGCGGCACCAGGACGTTGCCCTGCTCGCGGTGCCGGGGGCGCAGATGCACCCGCGGGTCCCCGGTGGCCGGCGCGTCGACGAGCTGGTCCAGGGCCACCCGGTGGGCGCGGGCGAGCGGGATGAGCAGGTCCAGGGTGGGTCGCCGCAGGCCCGACTCCAGGCGGGAGAGGATGCTCACCGAGACGCCGGTCTCGGCGGCCAGCGCCGCCAGGGTGAGGCCCCGGCCCCGGCGCAGGCCGCGCAGCCGGGGGCCGATGCTGTCGATGATCTCGGCGAGTCCGGTGTCCACGGCGCCAGTCTGCCGTCCGCGCGCGCCGCCCGGCCCGTCTTCTTGCGGTTTCCGCAAGGAGCCTGGTCGGGCCGGGGCGCCCGGTCCGAGCATCGGGCCCATGACCTCCACCACCACCCCCTCCCCGCACCTCGCTCCACCGCCGCCGGCGCTCAGCACGCGCCGGCGGTGGACCGTGCTGGCCGTCTGCGCGCTCAGCATGTTCCTGGTCGGCCTGGACACCACCGTCGTCAACGTCGGGCTGCCCGCCATCGGCAGGGACCTGGACGTCGACGTCCGCGGCCTGGAGTGGGTGGTGGACGCCTACACCGTGGTGCTGGCCGGTCTGCTCGTCACGTCCGGGGCCCTGGCCGACCGCTTCGGGCGGCGGCGGGTCTTCCAGTGCGGCCTCGTAGTGTTCGGCACCGCCTCGGTGGCCTGCGCGCTCGCACCGGGCGCGGGCGCGCTGGTGGCGGCCCGGGCCGCGCAGGGCGTCGGAGCCTCGATGCTCAGCCCGGTGGCGCTGGCCATCGTGGTCGGCGCCATGCCGGACGCCCGGGAGCGGGCCCGGGCGATCGGCGTCTGGGCGTCGGTGTTCGGGCTGAGCATGGCCGCGGGCCCGGTGGTCGGCGGGGCGCTCGTCGAGGGGGTCGGCTGGCGGGCGCTGTTCTGGGTGAACGCCCCGGTCGTCCTGGCCGCCCTGCTGCTGAGCGCCGTCTTCGTACCGGAGTCGCGGGCGCCGCGCCCCCGGCCGCTGGACCTGCCCGGCCAGGCGCTGCTGGCGCTCACCGTCCTGGCGGCGGTCGGCGTGCTCATCGAGGCGCCCCGGACGGGCTGGACCTCCCCCGCGGCGCTCGCGGGCTGCGCGGCGGCGGTGGCCGGGACGACGGCGTTCATCCTCGTCGAACGGCGGCGGGCGGCGCCGCTGATGGACCTGGCGCTGTTCGCGCGGCCCGCGTTCGCCGGGGCGGTGCTGGGCGCGGCGGCGGTGTTCACCGCGCTGAGCGCCGCGCTGCTGCTGAACACGCTCTACCTCCAGCACACCCGGGGCTTCAGCGCGCTGGAGGCGGGGCTGACCACCCTGCCGATGGCGCTGGGCGCGACCGTGTGCGCGCCGCTGTCCGGGGCGCTGACCGGCCGGCGGGGGCCGCGGCTCCCGCTGCTGACGGCGGGCGGATTCCTGGCCGCGGGCGGGGGGTGCCTGGTGG
Source organism: Streptomyces solincola (assembly GCF_002982015.1). Taxonomy (GTDB): domain Bacteria; phylum Actinomycetota; class Actinomycetes; order Streptomycetales; family Streptomycetaceae; genus Streptomyces; species Streptomyces solincola. Next base: position 12,266 of record NZ_PVLV01000048.1, on the reverse strand, counting down.
GGCTGACGGCGTCGACTCCGCTCTGGCTGCTGCTCACGGCGTCGCTGCTCCTCGGGGTGGGCTTCGGTTTCGCCAACGCGCCGCTCACCGACACCGCGGTGGGCGGGCTGCCGAAGGAGCGGGCCGCAGTGGCCGGGGCGATCACCTCCACCGCCCGCCAGGTGGGCTCGGCGGTCGGGGTCGCGGTCGCCGGCGGGCTGCTCGCCGGGGCCGCTCCGGGGGCGCTCGCGACGGCGGCCCGGCCGGGCTGGCTGACCGTGGCGGCCTGCGGAGGGGCGCTGCTCGCGGTGGCCCGGCTGAGCGGCCGAAGCCCGAACTCCCGCCGACCGCAGGACAAGTGACGGACCTCACATGCATCTATTCGCCCGCTCCGGGCGTCTTCTCTCCACAGGCAGTCGACGACTTTCCCCACAGGCCGTCGGCAGGGACAGGCGCCGGCAGGACCGACGGGACATCGTTGCCAACGGTGTCCACGGTCGGCATCGACGTTCTCGGACGACGAGGCCGGACCTGGGCGGTCGCCCGCCCCCGCCTCACCTGACGTGGACCATCCGACGACCCGGAGAATCTCCTTGACCTCGACGACAGTCACCACGAAGTCCGTGCGCCGCACCGCGGCCGTCGCCCTCACCGGTGGGCTGCTGCTGACCGTCTCCCCCCTTGCCGCACCCGCGCAGGCCGCCCAGCCCATCCCGTCGATATCCGCCAAGGGCGGCTTCCTCGTCGACCAGGCCGACGGCGCCGCGGTGTACGGCAAGGCCAACACCCTGCGGCGCCAGATGGCCAGCACCACCAAGGTGGCCACCGCCATCGTCGTGCTGACCACTCCGGGCGTCGACCTCAACCGCAAGGTGACGATCAAGCAGGAGTACCGCGACTACGTGGTGCGCGAGGGCGCCAGCACGGCCGACCTGCGCACCGGCGACAAGCTGACGGTCCGGCAGCTGCTGTCCGCGCTGATGCTGCCCTCCGGCTGCGACGCGGCCTACGCCCTCGCCGACACCTTCGGCACCGGCAGCACCACCTCCGCCCGCGTCGCCTCGTTCATCGGCAAGATGAACGCCAAGGCCAAGCAGCTGTCCATGGTGAACTCCAGCTTCGACTCCTTCGACGGCATCTCGCAGGCCGGGAAGAACTTCACCACCCCGCAGGACCTGGCCAAGCTGGCCCGGCACGCGTTCAGCAGCCCGATCCTGCGCGAGGTGGTCGGCGCCACCACGTACAAGACGTCCGCCACCACCTCCACCGGCGGCACGCGCACCTACACCTGGTACAACACCAACAAGCTGCTCGGCTCCTACCCGGGCGCCGTCGGCATCAAGACCGGCACCGGCACCGCCGCCGGCCCCTGCCTGGTCTTCGCCGCCACCCGCGGCACCAAGACGTACACCGGCGTCATCCTCAACGGCACCGACCGCTACAACGACGCCGCCAAGCTGCTCGACTTCGGCTTCGGCTCCAGCTCGGCGAAGAGCATGAAGCTGCGCTCCCTGCCGTCGGGCGCCCAGCGCGACTGACGTCCGCTCATCTCCTCGACGCCGAGCGCGCATCGGCAGCGGGACCGCGTCGGCGGCCCGGGCATCGAGATCGACGCCCGGGCCGCTTCCGTCGTCCCGGACGCGTGAAGTTCACCCGTCCGGACGAACGACGCCGGCCCGCGCATCCATCCGCGCCCGGCAGGCGTCTACTTCGCATGGCATCCGTGACTGACCACGGATCACCCTCTCGACCCGGAGCGCACCCCCCCGTGACATCACGCACCTCGAAGACCCCGACGATAGTGACCATCCCGTCCGCTCGCCGCGTGGTGACGGTCGCACTCGCCGGCGGACTGCTGCTGACCGTCTCCCCGCTGGCCGCCCCCGCCGTCGCGGCGCCGAAGCCCGCGCCGGCCATCACGGCCAAGGGCGCCGTCCTGCTGGACCAGGCGACCGGCAAGTCGCTGTACGGCAAGACCGCGACGACCCGCCGCCAGATGGCCAGCACCACCAAGATCGCCACCGCGATCACCGTGCTCACCACGCCCAAGCTGGACCTGAACCGCAAAGTGACGGTCAAACAGGAGTACCGCGACTACGTCACCCGTGAGGGCGCCAGCACCGCCGATCTGCGCACCGGCGACAAGCTGACGGTGCGCCAGCTCCTGTCCGGGCTGATGCTGCCCTCCGGATGCGACGCCGCGTACGCGCTCGCGGACACCTTCGGCACCGGCAAGACCTCCGCCGAGCGCACCAAGTCCTTCATCGGCAAGATGAACGACAAGGCCAAGGCGCTCAAGCTGACGAACACCAGGTTCGACTCGTTCGACGGCATCTCCGGCGGCGGGAACAACTACACCACCCCCGAGGACCTGGCCAGGCTCGCCCGGCACTCCTTCGACAACCCGACGTTCCGCGACGTCGTGAAGGCCACCTCCTACAAGGCGGCCGCCACCAGCTCCACCGGCGCGACCCGCACCTACACCTGGTACAACACCAACAAGCTGCTCGGCTCCTACAAGGGCGCCGTGGGCATGAAGACCGGCACCGGCACCGCCGCCGGCCCCTGCCTGGTCTTCGCCGCCACCCGCGGCTCCAAGACGTACATCGGCGTCGTCCTGTACGCCAAGACCACCACCGAGCGCTTCAACGACGCCACCAAGCTGCTCGACTACGGCTTCGGCGCCCCGTCGGCGAAGAAGGTCAAGCTCCGCCCGCTGCCGGCCGGCGCCCAGCAGGACTGACCCTTCCGCCAAGCGGTACGACGAGGGCTCGGACACCGTGAAGTGTCCGAGCCCTCGGCCGTTCGCGCACCCGTTTACGACCAGGTGAACAGCCGCTTGGGCTGCTCCAGCACCGCGGCGGTGTCCGCCAGCACCTTGGAGCCCAGCTCGCCGTCGACCAGCCGGTGGTCGAAGGAGAGTGCCAGCGTGGTGACGTGACGGGGCTTCACCTTGCCCTTGTGCACCCACGGCTGGAGCTTGATCGCGCCGACCGCGAGGATCGCGGACTCGCCCGGGTTGAGGATCGGCGTGCCGGTGTCCACGCCGAACACGCCGACGTTGGTGATGGTCACCGTGCCGCCCTGCATGGCCGCCGGGGTGGTCTTGCCCTCGCGGGCGGTGGCGACCAGCTCGCTCAGCGAGCGGGACAGCTCCGGCAGCGTCTGGGCGTGCGCGTCCTTGATGTTGGGCACGATCAGCCCGCGCGGGGTGGCGGCGGCGATGCCCAGGTTCACGTAGTGCTTGACCACGATCTCCTGCGCGGCCTCGTCCCAGGAGGCGTTGACCTCCGGGTTGCGCCGGATCGCCGTCAGCAGCGCCTTGGCGACGAGCAGCAGCGGGTTGACCCGCAGCCCGGCCATCTCCTTGTCCGCCTTCAGCTCCTCCACCAGCTTCATGGTGCGGGTGACGTCCACCGTGACGAACTCGGTGACGTGCGGCGCGGTGAACGCCGAGCCGACCATGGCGGCCGCGGTGGCCTTGCGCACGCCCTTGATCGGCACCCGGGTCTCCCGGGCGCCGGCGACGGCGGCCGGGGCCTCGACCGGGGCGGCGGGAGCGGGAGCGGGAGCGGTGGCCTCGGCGGCGGGCGCGGCCGCCGCCGAGGCGGCGGCGTGCACGTCCTCGCGGGTGACGACCCCGTCCGGGCCGGTCGCCACGACGGTGGCCAGGTCGATGCCCAGGTCCTTGGCGAGCTTGCGCACCGGCGGCTTGGCCAGCGGCCGCTCGCCGGTCACCGGGGCGGCGGGGGCCGCCGGCGCGGCCGGAGCGGCCACGGCCGCCCCGTGCCCGTTCAGCTCGCGCTGCACGGCGGCGGACGCGGCGGACGCCCCGGTCGGGGCCTTGCGGGGCCGCCGCTTGGTGGAGGACTCGGCGACGCCGTAGCCCACCAGCACCGGCTGCCGGCCCTGGGGGGCCTCGTCCTCCTCGGCGGACCGGACCGGCGCGGAGGGCTCCGCCGCGGCCGGCTGGGCGGTCTGCGGCTGCTCGTCGACGGTGCCGGGGGCGACGTCCACGGAGATGATGACCTGGCCGACGTCGACCGTGGTGCCCTCCGGGAAGCGCAGCTCGTGCACCACCCCGTCGTAGGGGATGGGCAGTTCGACGGCGGCCTTGGCGGTCTCCACCTCGCAGACCACCTGCCCGTCGGTGACGGTGTCGCCGGGCTTGACCAGCCAGGTCAGGATCTCGGCCTCGGTGAGCCCCTCGCCCACGTCGGGCATCTTGAACTCGCGGTAGCGGTTCGGGTCGGTCATGGTGCTCCCCTTACTCAGTACGCGAGCGCGCGGTCGACGGCGTCGAGCACCCGGTCCAGACCCGGCAGGTACTCCTCCTCCAGGCGCGCCGGCGGGTACGGGGCGTGGTAGCCGCCGACCCTCAGCACCGGGGCCTCCAGGTGGTAGAAGCACCGCTCGGTGATCCGGGCGGCGATCTCCGCGCCGGAGCCGAAGAACACCGGGGCCTCGTGCGCCACGACCAGCCGGCGGGTCTTCTCCACCGAGGACTGGATGGTGTCGAAGTCGATCGGGGAGACCGAGCGCAGGTCCACCACCTCGATCGAGCGGCCCTCCTCCTCGGCCGCCGCGGCCGCCTCCAGGCAGACCTTCACCATCGGGCCGTAGGCGGCCAGCGTCAGGTCGGTCCCGGTGCGGGCGACGCGGGCCTTGTGCAGCTCGCCCGGGATGGCCTCGGTGTCGACCTCGCCCTTGTCCCAGTAGCGCCGCTTGGGCTCGAAGAAGATCACCGGGTCGTCGGACTGGATGGCCTGCTGGAGCATCCAGTAGCCGTCCGAGGAGTTCGAGGGGGAGACCACCTTCAGACCGGCGACGTGCGCGAACAGCGCCTCCGGGGACTCCGAGTGGTGCTCCACCGCGCCGATGCCGCCGCCGTAGGGGATCCGGACGACGACCGGCATCTTGACGGTGCCCAGCGCCCGGGCGTGCATCTTCGCCAACTGGGTGACGATCTGGTCGTACGCGGGGAAGACGAAGCCGTCGAACTGGATCTCCACCACCGGGCGGTAGCCGCGCAGGGCCAGGCCGATGGCGGTGCCGACGATGCCGGACTCGGCGAGCGGGGTGTCGATCACCCGGTCCTCGCCGAAGTCCTTCTGAAGTCCGTCGGTGATCCGGAAGACACCGCCGAGCTTGCCGACGTCCTCGCCCATGATCAGGACCTTGGGGTCGGTCTCCAGGGCGGTGCGCAGCGAGGTGTTGAGCGCCTTGGCGAGCGGCATTCTGGTGACGGCCATGTCAGTTCCCCTCGGAGTCGGCGAAGGACGCCTGGTACGCGGCGAACTGCGCGCGCTCCTCGTCGACGAGCGCGTGCCCGTCCGCGTACGTGTGGTCGAACATCGCCAGGTCGTCGGGGTCGGGCATGGCCCGTACCGCCTCGCGCACACGCTTGCCGAGGATCTCCGACTCGCTCTCCAGCTCCTCGAAGAAGGCGGCGTCGGCGTGGCCCTCCTTCTCCAGCAGGGCGCGCAGCCGCAGGATCGGGTCCTTCGCCTCCCAGGCCGCCCGCTCGTCGTCCATCCGGTAGCGGGTGGGGTCGTCGGAGGTGGTGTGCGCGCCCATCCGGTAGGTGAACGCCTCGACCAGGGTGGGGCCCTCGCCGCGGCGGGCCCGCTCCAGGGCCCAGCGGGTGACGGCCAGGCAGGCCAGCACGTCGTTGCCGTCGACGCGCACGCCGGGGAAGCCGTAGCCCTGGGCGCGCTGGTAGAGCGGCACCCGGGTCTGCTTCTCGGTGGGCTCGGAGATCGCCCACTGGTTGTTCTGGCAGAAGAAGACCACCGGGGCGTTGTAGACCGCGGAGAAGGTGAACGCCTCGGCCACGTCGCCCTGGCTGGAGGCCCCGTCGCCGAAGTACGCGATCACGGCCGAGTCCGCGCCGTCCTTGGCCACGCCCATCGCGTAGCCGGTGGCGTGCAGCGTCTGCGAGCCGATGACGATCGTGTACAGGTGGAAATTGTTGCTGTTGGGGTCCCAGCCGCCGTGGTTCACGCCACGGAACATTCCGAGCAGATTGGTCGGATCGACCCCGCGGCACCAGGCCACGCCGTGCTCCCGGTAGGTCGGGAAGACGTAGTCGTCGTCCCGCAGCGCGCGGCCGGAGCCGATCTGGGCGGCCTCCTGGCCGAGCAGCGAGGCCCACAGGCCAAGCTCGCCCTGGCGCTGTAGGGCGGTCGCCTCGGCGTCGAAGCGCCGGGTCAGCACCATGTCCCGGTACAGCCCGCGCAGCTCCTCGGGGCCGAGGTCGATGGCGTAGTCCGGGTGGGTCACCCGCTCGCCCTCGGGGGTGAGCAGTTGTACGAGCTGGGGCTCGGTCCCCGGTGCGCCCTGGGCGCCCGCGCGGGGCTTCGTCGCGCTCGCCGCGCTGGTGCGCTTACTGCTGCGTCGCGGCTTGCGCGCGGCAGTGCCTTCCACGGTCACGTGCGTGCTCCTCCGTCTGTCCGGCCCCCGGGGTCCGCCGGGTGGGCCAGTGCGGCTCGCCTGCCTCCGTGCGTGGTGCACGGGGGTGGGTGCCCTCGGACGGGAGCAGGCGTGACAGGTGCCCCGGCGAGTCCTGTCACAGGCAACTTACCCAGTGCGGCGCATTCCTGCGAAACCCCCTTTGACCTGCATTTTTGCTTGGATTTCCAAGTAAAACGAGAAAGGGGCGACAAACGACTGGTCAGGGCCTTGCGGGCAGCCGGAACACGGGCACGGTAGCCCGCCCACCCCGGGCATGGGAAGAGTGAGTATGTGAGACTGACTCCGTGCGCGAAGCCGGAGATACGGGACAAATCAGGGTCTTCCTGCTCGACGACCACGAGGTCGTCCGGCGCGGCCTGCATGAGCTGCTGTCCCTGGAGGAGGGCGTCGAGGTGGTCGGCGAGGCCGGCACCGCGGCGGACGCACTGGTCAGGATTCCGGCCACCCGTCCGGACGTCGCCGTGCTCGACGTACGGCTGCCGGACGGCAGCGGCGTGGAGGTCTGCCGCGAGATCCGGTCACGCGACGAGTCGGTGAAGTGCCTGATGCTCACCTCCTTCGCGGACGACGAGGCCCTGTTCGACGCGATCATGGCCGGCGCGTCCGGATACGTGCTCAAGGCGATCCGCGGCAGCGAACTGATCACCGCGGTGCGCGACGTGGCGGCCGGCCGGTCGCTGCTGGACCCGGTGGCCACCGCCCGGGTGCTGGAGCGGCTGCGGGACGGCGGCCGCCCGCGCGGCGACGACAAGCTGGACGCCCTCACCGAGCAGGAGCGGCGCATCCTGGACCTCATCGGCGAGGGGCTGACCAACCGGGCCATCGGCGATCGGCTGCACCTGGCCGAGAAGACCATCAAGAACTACGTCTCCAGCCTGCTCGCCAAGCTCGGCATGGAGCGCCGCAGCCAGGCCGCCGCCTACGTCGCCCGCCGCCAGGCCGCCGAGGGCCGCTGACACCGGCCCTGCGGTCGGCGCTGCGGGACTTTGGTCCCGGGCGACCGGACCGGGGTGCCCCTGCGGCGGCCGCCCGCGCGCGACCAGAGTGGAGCCATGCACTCCGCCACCCCCGCCGGCCCCGGCGCCGCCCTCCCCTCAGGACCGGACGCCGTCGCCGGCGCGCTCGAACTGCTGCGCCGGGTGGCCTGGGGACGGGCGGCGGTGACCCGCCAGGCGATGCCGTTCATGGCGTCCGCCCGGCACGTCGTCACCCGCGAGGGCGTCCTGCTGCTGCGGCTGCACCGCGGGCTGGACTGCCACCGGGCGCTGGACGGCGGGGTGGCGGCGTACGCCGCCGACAACCTCACCTCCGGCGACTGCGCCCTGTGGACCGCCCAGTGCACCGGCACCGCGCACCTGGCCGAGCCCGACGAGCGGCAGCAGGCGCTCTTCGGCCCCCGGCCGCGCCGGGCCGACGGGGCGCCCTACGAACCGGTCTACCTCCGCCTGGACCCGCAGTTCGCGACCGTGCACACCCTCGACGTCTGATTCCGGCGGCCGCACCGGACGTCCCGACTCGCCGTCCGGCCCCGGCCCGTCCGCCCTCTCCTGTCCGCACCCCTTCGCCACCACACGCCACCCCTGGCGAACCATCTCCCGATGCGGACGGCAAGGCTCCGGACACGCAGGGTCACCTACCATGTGACGGGTGCCGCGCTCATCTGTCACCCCCTTCGCTCCCCCGGTGAACGCGCTGCTGCGCCGCTACGCCGGCACCGGCGAACCGCTCTCCTGCGTACCCGTGGCCCAGGGCCTGCTGAACCGGGGCTACCGGCTGCGCACCACGCGCGGCGCCTACTTCCTCAAGCAGCACCTGGACGCCCCGACCGCCGACCGGGCCACCATCGTCCGCCAGCACCGGGCCACCCAGCGGCTGTACGACCTGGGCGTCCCGGTCGCCCCGCCGCTGCCCGACGCCGAGGGCGCGACGGTCGCGGTGGTCGGCGGGCGCTGCTACGCGCTGCACCCCTGGGTCCAGGGCAGCCACCGGGGCGGTGCCCAGCTCACCGCGGCCGGCTCCCGGCGGCTCGGCGCGCTGCTCGGGGTGGTGCACACCTGCCTGGAGCAGGTGATGGCCGCCGCCGAGCCGCCCGGCGCCGCGCCCGGAGGCGTCCGGTCCGCGGACCCGGCACAGAGCGTCCGGCTGATCGACGACCTGCTCGCCCGGGCCCGCGGCAGGCGGCCCCGGGACGCCTTCGACGAGCTGGCCGAGTACCGGCTGCTGGAGCGGCGGCGGCTGCTCGCCGAGCACGCGCACCGGCGTCCGCCGCCCGCCGCGGCCGGCGGCTGGGTGCACGGCGACTTCCACCCGCTGAACCTGCTCTACCGGGGCGCCGAGCCGGCCGCCATCGTCGACTGGGACAAGCTGGGCGTGCAGCCGCGCGCGGAGGAGGCGGTGCGGGCCGCCGCCATCTTCTTCGTGCAGCCCGGCGGCTTACTGGACCTGCCGAAGGTCCGCGCGTACGCCCGTGCCTACCGGCGGGCGGCCGGCGCGGACCCCGCCGAACTGGCGGCCGCGGTGCACCGGGTGTGGTGGGAGCGGCTGAACGACTTCTGGATACTGCGCTGGCGCTACCAGCGGGACGACGCCAGGGCCGACCCGCAGTTCCCCGCGGCGTCGGCCCTGGTGGTGTGGTGGACGAGGGAGTACGCGGCGGTGCTGGCCGCGTTCACCGGCTGAGGGTCAGGGGGTGGTGGCGCCCTCGGTGGTGGCGCCCGGCCCGGCGGTGGTGCCGTCGGTGGTGGTGCCCGGCCCGGCGGTGGTGCCGTCGGTGGTGGCGCCCGGCCCGGCGGTCGTGCCGTCGGTGGTGGCGCCCCCGTCGGTGGTGCCGTCGGTGGTCGTCCCGCCGTCCGTGCCGCCGTCGGTGGTGGCGCCCCCGTCGGTGCCCCCGTCGGTGGTCGTCCCGCCGTCCGTGCCGCCGTCGGTGGTCGTCCCGCCGTCGGCGCCGCCGCTGCCCGTGCTCGGGCTGGACGGGGTGCCGCCGGAGGGCTCCGGGTCGGTGGTGCCCGGGTCGGAGGGCCAGCCCCCGCCGGAACTGCCGTTGTCGTCGTTCCAGTTGCCGCCGTCGCCGCCGGTGCCGCCCCCGGTGGTGCCGGTCTGCGGGTCCTCGGTCTTCTTGTCGGACTTCTCCGGCGAGGGGCTCGGCGACTTCTTGTCACCGGGCTTCTCGGGCGCCTCGGACGTCTTCGGCGGCTTGTTCTCCTTGGTGCCCGGCTTGTCGCCCGGGTCCAGCGCGTAGGCGACGCCGGCCACGATCGCCACCAGCGCGAGCGCCAGGAAGAGGAACACCTTGCCCCGGCCGCCGCCGCCCCGGCCGCCGGAGTGCGCGTAGCCGCCGTCGTCCGGGTTCTGCGGCGGCAGGATCGGGCCCTGCGAGGTGTCGCCGTGCATCGGCGCGCCCATCACCGAGGTGGCCGCCGCCCCGCCGACGACCTGGGTGCGGCCGCCGTCGTACATCTCGACCGGGCCGGTGTTCCAGGCGCCGGTGTGGCCGCCCTGCTGCTGGAGCATCGACAGCCCGTACTGCACCAGCCCGCGCATCTCCTCGGCGCTCTGGAACCGGTCGTCCGGGTCCTTGGCCAGGGCGCGCATGGCCAGCCCGTCCAGCTCCGGCGGCGCCACGTCGGCGACCTGCGAGGGCGGTACGGGGATGTCCTGGACGTGCTGGTAGACCACCGACAGCGGGGTCTCGCCGGTGAACGGCGGGCGCAGCGACAGCAGCTCGTACAGCAGGCAGCCGGTGGCGTACAGGTCGGAGCGGTGGTCGACGGCCTTGCCGAGCGCCTGCTCGGGGGAGAGGTACTGCGGGGTGCCCATGACCATGCCGGTCTGGGTCATCGTCGACTGCGCCCCGTGCAGCGCGCGGGCAATGCCGAAGTCCATCACCTTGACCGCGCCGCCGTGCGTGATGATCACGTTCGCCGGCTTGATGTCGCGGTGCACGATGCCGTGCTGGTGGGAGTAGGCGAGCGCCTCCAGCACCCCGGAGACGATGATCAGCGCCTGCTCGGGCGGCGGGGCCTCGGCGTTGATCAGCAGGTCGCGGATGGTGCGGCCCTCGACCAGCTCCATCACGATGTACGGCACGGACTGGCCGCCGACCACGTCCTCGCCGGAGTCGTAGACGGCGACGATCGCGTGGTGGTTGAGCCCGGCGACCGACTGCGCCTCACGGGTGAAGCGGGCCTTGGACACCGGGTCCTCGGCGAGGTCGGCGCGGAGCAGTTTCACCGCCACGGTGCGGCCCAGCCGGACGTCCTCGGCGGCGAAGACCTCCGCCATGCCGCCGCGGCCCAGCCGGTGCGTCAGCCGGTAGCGGCCGTCCCCGACGAGTCCCCCGACGCCCCACTCCGAAGAGTCCGACATCCCGCCGCCGCGTGCCTCGGAATCGGATGCCATCAGTCCTCGCCGTCGTTTCTGTCCGCCGTGCCGTCGCGCCTGCCGCGCGGGCGGGGTGCCGCCATGTTCAAGGTCCTCACCCGGACGGGTGGCACCGGGTGGTGCTGCCGGATGGAGCTGCCGGGGTGGTGTCCCGACACGCCACGCTACAGCCTCCGCGCGCCGCGCCGGTCCGAGATTGACCGGCCATCCAACCCCGTCCGCGTACACCTGTGCAAATCGCCCGGCGGGGCCGTCCGGACCCCATCAGCCCTCCGCGATGCTCCTTGCGCGTACGGTCACCGGCGGGACACCGCCGCTTGACGTGCCCGCGCCCTCGGGCAGACTGACCCCCGTAACAGAAGGCAACGCACCGCGGCCACGCCCGCGCGACGGGGGAGTCACGACACGATGAGCCAGGACGGCGCACACGGCCGCGACGGCACGCAGGGGCGGTACGCGGGCGGCTCGGTGGCCGGCGGACGCTACCAGCTGCGGGACCTGCTCGGTGAGGGCGGCATGGCGTCCGTCTACCTGGCCTACGACACGGCGCTGGACCGCCAGGTCGCGATCAAGACGCTGCACACCGAGCTGGGCCGCGAGCAGTCCTTCCGCGAGCGGTTCCGCCGGGAGGCGCAGGCCGTCGCCAAGCTCCAGCACACCAACATCGTCTCCGTCTTCGACACCGGCGAGGACACCGTCCGCTTCGGCGGCTCGGCCCCCGACGGCGGCGTCATGCCGTACATCGTCATGGAGTACGTCGAGGGGCGGCCGCTCGGCTCGGTGCTCGCCGAGGACGTCCGGCAGTACGGGGCGATGCCCGCCGACAAGGCGCTGAAGGTGACCGCCGACGTGCTGGCGGCGCTGGAGACCAGCCACGAGATGGGCCTGGTCCACCGGGACATCAAGCCGGGCAACGTGATGATGACCAAGCGCGGCGTCATCAAGGTGATGGACTTCGGCATCGCCCGGGCCATGCAGTCCGGGGTCACCTCGATGACCCAGACCGGCATGGTGGTCGGCACCCCGCAGTACCTCTCGCCCGAGCAGGCCCTCGGCCGGGGTGTGGACGCCCGCTCCGACCTGTACTCGGTCGGCATCATGCTCTTCCAGTTGCTGACCGGCCGACTGCCGTTCGAGGCGGACTCCCCGCTGGCCATCGCCTACGCCCATGTGCAGGAGACGCCGGCCGCGCCGTCCTCCATCAACCGGGCGGTCACCCCGGCGATGGACGCGCTGGTCGCCCGGGCGCTGAAGAAGAACCCGAACGAGCGCTTCCCGAACGCCGCCGCCATGCGCGACGAGTGCCTGCGGCTGCTGAACGCGCTGCCGGGCGGCCACCCCGCCGCGCCCGCCATCGTGCCGAACGCGCCGCAGCCCGCCAGCGGCTCCGGCGTCGGCTCGGCCGTCTTCCCGCCGGTGGACCAGGCCGCCCC
>NZ_PVLV01000489.1 GCF_002982015.1 Streptomyces solincola | reverse complement strand
CCGCCCCGGCCGGCCCGCCCGCCCGGGGCGGTGGCGTGCCCGGGGTCCGGCTCCCCGGACGCTCGGCCGGATCGCGGGGGCGCGGCCTCCCCCGCTCCCCGCCGTCGGATCGCGGGGGCGGCGGGGCGGGCCGATCATGGCAGGACCGGGCGCCGCCGAAGGGGGCGGCGGCCGGTGCCGGCCCCGGCCGCCCGGTCGGCGACCGCCGAGCGTCGGAAGGCTCACCCGTGCGTACCCTGCTCCCGGTCGTCCTCGCCCTGTGCACCGCGCTGGCCAACGCCTTCGCCACCGTCCTACAGCGGATGGCGGCCCTGAGCGTGCCCAGCTCCCAGGGGCTGCGGCTGGGCCTGCTGCGGGATCTGGCGCGCCGCCCGGTGTGGCTGGCCGGGATGGCGGCGGTCCTGGTGTCGGCGGTCTGCCAGGCCGCCGCGCTGGCCACCGGGCCGCTGACCATCGTGCAGCCGCTGTTCGTGCTGGAGCTGCCGTTCGCCCTGGTCATCGCCTCGCTGCTGAGCCGCAGCGGGCTGCCGCGGCCGGCCTGGGCGGCGGTGGGCGCGGTGGTGGTCGGCCTCGGCGTGGGCCTGGCCGCGGCCGACCCGACCGGGAACCGCACCCATGTGCCGATCTCCCGCTGGGCGGTCACCCTGCCGGTGTGCGCGGCGCTGGTCGCCGTGCTGATCACGGTGGGGCTGCGGCGGCCGCACGGCCGGACGCGGGCGGCCTGCCTGGGCCTGGCCACCGCGATCAGCTACGCGCTGACCGCCGCGCTGATGAAGCAGGCCATGCACATCCTGGACCTGGAGGGTCTGGGCGCCTTCCTCACCGCCTGGCAGACGTACGCCTTCGCGGTGGCCGGCGCGGGCGCGCTGTTCCTGCTGGGGCACGCCCTCCAGTCCGGCCCGCTGGTCGCCTCGCAGCCCGCCATCACCCTGGGGGACGCCCTGCTCAGCCTCACCTTCGGGGTGGTGCTGTACGAGGAGAGCGTCCGCACCGGGTGGTGGCTGGTGCCCGAGCTGGCCGGGCTCGCGCTGATCGCGACCGGCGCGGTGGCGCTGGCGAGGCTGCCGCTCACCGCGTCCCTGATGGCCCCCGACCAGGAGGCCGCCGGACGGCGGTGAGCGGACCGCCTCACCCGGCGGCCGGCGCCCGGGCGGCCAGGGACTCGGCGGTGGCCCGCAGGACGCGCGCCGCCTCGGCGAGGCCGGCCCGGTCGCAGCGGGCCGCGGCCACGGTGAGCCGGGCCTCCGCGGCGGCGTGGCGGCCCAGGCCGTCGCCCTCGACCAGCCCGGCGACGCGGACCGCCTCGGCCCGGGGCGCCTCGCCCTCCTCGCCGACGCGTTCGTGCGCGGCGACCGCGGCCTCCAGCTCCGCCAGCGCCTCGGCGAACCGCTCGGCCTCCGCCAGCACCCGGCCGCGGCGGTAGTGGGTGGACCCCTGCTCGTACCAGCGCTGGTGGTCCCCGGCGTCCGCCGGCAGGGCGGCGCCCACCCGGTCGGCGTCGGCGAGGTGGGCGAGCGCCGCCTCCAGGCCGTCCTCGGCGCCCCGGGCGGTCATGGTCAGCCGGGCGAACTCGCGCATCGTATGGGCGGTCACCCGCGGGTTGGGCGCCTCGGCGTGCGCGGCCACCGCGCGCCGGTAGGCGGCGCCGGCCGCGTCCCAGTCGCCGGCCATCGCCAGGGTGACGGCGGCCTCGGCGGCGACCAGGGTGAGGACGGCCCGGTCGTCGTCCCAGGCGGACACGGTGTCGGCCAGCCTCAGCAGGTGCTCGGCGGCCTCCCGGTACTCCTCCAGCTCCCGCAGCCCGCGGCCGAGGGTGAGCCGGGCCTGGGCCAGCAGCCGCTCGTCCAGGCCGTCGCCCCTTCGCCGGCGACCACGGACTCCAGCACGGCGACCGCGTCGGCGTGGGCGCCGCTGCGGGCCAGCAGGTCGGCGAGCCGCATCCGGGTGTCGGCGGCGTCGGCGGCCTCACCGGACCGGTCGAAGCGGGCGGCGGCCTCGGAGAGGTGGCCGCACCGCGCCGGCGACGCCCCCGGTGTGCGAGCCGGCGTGGCCGAGCAGCGCGTAGGTCGGGGCGAGCGGGAAGGCGGCGTCGTCGTGGCGGATCGCCTCGGCGACGGCCTGGTGCAGCAGCTCCACGGCCTCCTCGGGCTGGTCCTGGGCGAGCAGCACCTGGGCGAGCACGGCCCGGTGCCGGGTGCCGCGCCAGAGGCGGCCGGAGGCGGCAGCCCGCCGTAGTGCCGGGCGAGGGGGACGACCCGGTCGTGGCCGGTCCACTCGGCGTTGTCGGCGCGCGGGGTGAGCCGCACGGTGGTGCCGGGCTCGGGCATGGCGGAGGCGGGCAGGGTGCGGATGGTGTAGCGGCCGTCGGAGTGGCCGCGCCATTCGACGGCGGGGGCGGCCGGGTCGCCGGCCGGGCGGCTGAGGACGGTGATCTCGTCGGCTACGACGAAGCAGGCGAGCAGGCCGATGCCGAACTGGCCGATGAACTCGCCGCGGGCGGCGTCGAGTCCCGCGCCGTCCAGGCCGCCGTCGGCGGTGCGCTTGGAGCTGCGGCCGATGGTGGCGAGGAAGCGGTGCACGTCGGTCTCGGTCAGTCCGACGCCGGTGTCGGTGACGGTGAGCCCGTCGCCGGTGCGCACGGTGATGCGGGCCGGGGCGGCCGGGTCGGCGGCCCGCCGGGCGGTGATGGCGTCCACCGCGTTCTGTAGCAGTTCCCGCAGGTAGACGCGTGGGCTGGAGTAGAGGTGGTGGGACAGCAGGTCCACCAGGCCGCGCAGGTCGACCTGGAAGGTGTGGGCGGACTCGGACTGTGGGGAGTGGGGCACCTGGTGGCTTCCCTCGGTAGGCGCGCCGCCGGCGGACGGCGGGACGTTGACGAACACGTGCGGGGTGCGGGAGAGGGCGGCCGTCCGCGTCGTCTCGGTGCGCGGGCGCGCCGAGGCGGCGCGGCGGGCGGGCGGCCCGCGGCGTACGGGCGGCCTGGACGGCCGGGCGGGCTCAGCCGGCCGCGGCGCGGTACCTGCGGTAGGGCTCGGCCGGGTCGCCGGCGTCGACGTACTCCCAGGGGAAGGGCGTGACGATGCCGTGGGTGGCCTCGAAGCAGCGGCGGGCGCTGTCCCGGTCGCCGGCCAGGGAGAAGGCGAGCGCGAAGGCGTTGTGCACCTGCACCCACGCCTGGCCGAGGTCGAAGCCGGGGTGCCAGATGGAGTGCTCGGCGGCCTCGCGCAGCTCGGCGACCACCTCGGGCCGCTGGATGTAGGCGGTGTCCGGTCCGTCGTCCAGGGAGAGCCAGTGCTCGATGTGCGCGACGGCCACGAGCTTGCCCAGCCAGCTGCCGCCGGGGGCCTCCGCCACGGACCGGCGGGCGAAGGCGTGCATCTCCTCGTGGGAGCCGCTCCACTTCGCGCAGAGCTGCTGCAACTGCTGCTGGTGCGCGCCCAGGTGGTGCGGGTGGCGGCGCACGGCGGCCTCGAAGCGGCGGCGGGCCACGGCGGGCCCGACCTGGAGGCCGCGGCCGCTCTTCTGGAGGCAGTACCAGGGGGAGGCCCAGGTGGGCTCGCGCTCGGCGGCCTGGTAGAGCCAGTCCTCGGCGACGCGCAGCCGCTCGTGGAAGGCGGCGAACTGCTCGCGGCTGACGTGGTCGGCTGTGGCCCCGGTCCGGGCCTCCCAGCCCCAGGAGACGTGGCGCGCGCCGGCGACGAGCAGCGGCAGGGCGGAGTCCGGTTCGGCGGCCAGCGCCTTCGGTATCCACCGCTCCACCCCGGCGGCGCCGGCCACGGCGTTCAGCAGCCAGGTGCGGTCGGCTTCCTCGGGGTGGGCGGCCAACTGGTCCCGTACCGCCGGCCAGTCCCCGGCCTCGGCGGCCTCGGTGATGCGGGCGATCTCGGCGTCCGCGTAGTCCTGGTGGACCCGGGCGCCGGGGAACCCGAACCCCGCCCACCGCTTCAGCGACCGCCCACCCCTTGGAGCAACGCCACGACGACCCCCCTGCGTTCAACGTTCGCGAGGGCCGTCGTTCACCGCCCCCGTGCAGGTAGTGACTATCACGAGCGACTGACAGTCGCACACGCGTGTCCCCGATACGGGCCGCTCAGCGGGGTGCGGCGGCCGCTGCGGCCTCCTCGGGGGAGGCGTCGGCGTCGCGGAAGCCGTGCAGCCAGTCGACCTTGCCGTGCAGGTCGCTCTCGGAGAGCGCGGCCAGCATGGCGTCGCGGGCGCGGGCCGCGTCGCCGGCGGCGTGGTAGAGCTGCCGGCCCATCTCGCGGGCCACGAGCTGGGCCTCGGCGGTGCGGTCGCGGCGCTCGGCGGCGTACTTCTCCAGTCGGGTGGCGACGGTGTCCGGCCCGGTCTCGCGGTCCAGGAGCCGGCCGAGGACCACGGCGTCCTCCAGGGCCATGCAGGCGCCCTGGGCGGCGTACTGGAGCATCGGGTGGGCGGCGTCGCCGAGCAGCGCCACCCGTCCGTCGGTCCAGGTCCCGACCGGGTCGCGGTCGCACAGCACCCAGGTGCGCCACTCCTCGGCCAGCTCCAGCAGCGTGCGGGGGACGTCGCCGAGACCGGGGAACTCGGCCAGCACCCGGTCGCGTTCGGCCGGGTCGCCGGCGACGGGCACGGTCGCGCCGTCGTCGCGGGTGGCGGCCAGGTTGAGGAAGCGGCCGCCGCCGATGGTGTAGTGGACGACGTGCCAGGCGGGGCCGGCCCACAGGGTGACCGCGTTGAAGCGCAGGTCCTCGGGCACCTTCTCGATGGGGATGACGGAGCGGTAGATGGTGTGCCCGGACACCCTCGGGTCGCCGTCGCCGACCAACTGGGCTCGGACGACCGAGCGGATGCCGTCCGCGCCGATGAGCGCGTCGCCGGTGAGCGCCTCGCCGCCGGCCAGGGCGACGGTGACGCCGGCGGCGTCCTGGGTGTATCCGGTGACCGCGGCCCCGGAGGTCAGGGTGACGCCCGGGGCGGCCCGGCAGGCCGACAGCAGCGCCTCGTACAGGTCGCCTCGGTGGACCACGGCGTAGGGGTTGCCGAACCGGGCGCGGTAGGCGTCGGTGAGCGGCATGCGGGCGAGGCAGGCGTCGGAGGTGCCGTCCATCAGGCGCAGTTCGTCGATGAACACGGCCTGGGCGCGGACGCCCTCGCCCACTCCGAGGCGGTCCAGGGCCCAGAAGGCGTTGGGGCCGAGCTGGATGCCGGCGCCCAGCTCCTCGAAGGCCGGGCGGCGTTCCAGCACGGTGACGTGGTGTCCCTGTGCTGCGACGCCGAGGGCGGCGGCCAGTCCGCCGATGCCGCCGCCGGCGACGATGATCCTCGCCATGGTGTGTCAGCCGTCCCTTCCGGGTCGTACGGGTGCGTTCGCGGGTCCGGTGAGCGCGCCGTCCTCCAGGGCCAGCCCGTGTCCGGCGAGCAGGCCGGTGGCGGCCGAGAACATCCCCTCCACGGTGGCCTCGACGTCGAAGGCGGTCACCTCGGCCGGCGGGTGGCCGATGACCTCGGCGGCCCGGGGGGCCAGCTCCACGGCGGCGGCCTCGGCGGACTCCCACAGCAGCAGGGCGCCCCAGCGTTGCCGCTCGCTGTCGGACAGCCAGAGCTTCAGCCGCAGGCCGGGCACCCGGGCGAAGCGGTCGACGGCCTCGTCGCGCAGGAACGGGCGCAGGGACTCCACAGTCTGCGCGGACCCTTCCAGGTCCCACCAGACGATCACGGCGTGCATGAGCGCAGCACCTCCTTCAGCAGGGACGCGGTGATGGCCACGCCGTGCTGGGAGAGCAGCGACTCGGCGTGGAACTGGGCGGAGGCGAAGCCGGCGCCGCGCAGGGCGTGCACCTGGCCGCTGCCGGGGTCGCGGCAGACCTCGACGACGCCGCGCACCGGGTGCTCGGTCTTGTCGGCGTCGCTGCGGGCGGTGAACGTGTTGTAGAAGCCGACCCGCTCGGGCCTGCCGAAGAGGTCGATCTCGCGCTGCACGCCCTGGTTGGGCACCTCCAGGCGGACCAGCGGCAGGCCGAGCAGGGTGGCGAGGACCTGGTGGCTGAGGCAGACGGCCATGAAGGGCCGGCGGCTCTCCAGGAGCCGGGTCACCGCGCCGCGCAGGTGGGCGATCTTGGGGTCGCCGGTCGCGCGCGGGTCGCCGGGGCCGGGGCCCATGATGACCAGGTCGTGGGCGTCGGGGTCGTAGGGCTCGTCGAAGCGGCGCACGGTGACGGTCAGGCCCAGCGAGGTGAGCTGGTGGCCGATCATGGAGGTGAAGGTGTCCTCGGCGTCGACGACGAGCACGCTGCGGCCGGCCAGTGCGGCGGCGTCCGCGGCGGCGCCGGCCGGGTCCCCGGTCAGCCAGAAGTCGGCGATGGTGTCGTTGCGCCGGGCCAGTGCGCGCAGGACCTGCGGCTGGGTGGCGAGCCGGGTGGAGGCGCCGCCGTCCAGGGCGGCGAGCAGCCCGGCGGCCTTGGCGCGGGTCTCGGCGACCTCGGACTCCGGGTCGGAGTGGCGGACCAGGGTCGCCCCGACGCCGATGCGCAGTCTGCCGCGGCGGTCGATGTCGGCGGTGCGGATGAGGATGCCGGAGTCCATCTCGCGCCGACCGGCGGCGTCCCGGCCGATGAGGGCGGCGACGCCGCTGTAGTAGCCGCGGCCGGCGGGCTCGTGGCGGCTGATGACCTTGGCGGCGCTCTCCAGCGGAGAGCCGGTGACGGTGGGCGCGAACAGCGTCTCGCGCAGGATGTCGCGCACGTCGAGGCCGGTGCGGCCCTCGATGAAGTACTCGGTGTGCGCGAGGCGCGCCATCTCCTTGAGGTGGGGGCCGGTGACCCGGCCGCCGCTCTCGCAGATGCGGGCCATCATCTTCAGTTCCTCGTCGACGACCATGTACAGCTCGTCGGTCTCCTTGGGGTCGCCGAGGAAGTCGAGGACGCCGTCGAGCGCGGGGCCGTCGGCGGGGTAGCGGTAGGTGCCGCTGATGGGGTTCATCACGGCGGTGCCGTCGTGCAGGCTGACGTGCCGTTCGGGGGTGGCGCCGACGAAGGTGCGGTCGCCGGTGTGGATGAGGAAGGTCCAGTAGGCGCCGGTCTCGCGTTCCAGCAGCCGCCGGAAGCACGACAGCGCGGCGGCGGGCGTGTAGCCGGTGATGTCGGCGGTGAAGTTCCGCTTGATGACGAAGTTGGCGCCCTCGCCGGTGCCGATCTCCTCGGCGATGACCCGCCGCACGGTGGCGGCGTAGGCGTCGTCGTCGGTGTCGAAGCCGCCGCCGGTGAGGTGGACGGGCCCGTCGGGCAGCCTGCGCAGGGTCTCGGCGAGCGGCAGCGCGTCCTGGGCGGCGACGGTGAGGACCAGCAGCGGTTCGCCGTCGTCGACGGCCGCGAAGCCGCGTTCGGCGAGCTGCCGGTAGGGCAGCAGGGCCAGCACCTCGTGCCCGCCGGGCCCCTCCCCCGCTCCTTCCGGCAGGGGGACGTCGGCGAGCGCGGCGCAGGCGGTGACGTCGCCGGCCAGCACCTCCACGACACCGGGTCCGGCGGTGTGCGGCCGGTGCAGCAGGGCGTACGCGGGCGGGTCGCCCTCGATGATCCGCGCCAGCAGGTCGGGGTGGTGCGGCGCGGCGGGGTGCGGACCGGTCACCTGGCGTCCTCCAGCTCCGTCAGCAACTGCTTGGTGGTGGCCACCCGGGCGCAGCGCTCGGCGGCGTAGGTGAGGGCGAGGCGGTGGTAGTCGGCGGAGAAGTCCGCGACGGCGTCCGCGGCCAGGAAGGGCTGGATGTCGTGGGTGAAGGCGTCCACGGCGCTCATCAGGACGCCGACGTGGGCGTAGACGCCGCAGATGATGATCTGGTCGCGGCCTTCGGCGCGCATCCGCTCCAGCAGGTCGGTGCGGACGAAGGCGCTGTAGCGCCATTTGGTGAGCATCCAGTCGCCGGGGGCGGGCGCGAGGTCGTCGACGACCCGGCGGTCCTCGGGGGCGGTGCGCATGCCGGGGCCCCAGAAGTCGCGGAGCAGTCCGCGCTGTTCGACGCTCATGTCGCCGGGCTGCGCGGTGTACGCGACCGGGATGCCGGCGTCGGCGCAGCGCTCGCGCAGCAGGGCGGCGTTGCCGACCAGGGGGCCGCCGGGGCTGTCGCCGCCGGCGAAGGGCCGCAGGAAGTAGCGCTGCATGTCGTGGACGAGCAGGACGGCGCGGCGCGGGTCGGGGGTCCAGGAGACGGTGCTGGGCGGCAGGTCTCCCTCGGTGGGCATCAGGTAGGTGTCGATGGGCGGGATGCCGGGGGTGGGCTGGGTGGTCACCGTCGTCTCCTTACTGGACACCGAGCGTCGCCCCGCCGTCCACGGTCAGGCTGTGCAGGGTGATGTGGCCGGCCTCGTCGGACAGCAGGAAGGCGACCGCCTCGGCGACGTCCTCGGGCCGGGCGACCTTGCCGAGCGGGATGCCGGTCCGGAAGGCGGCGGGGGTGCCGTCGACGGAGCGGCGGACGGCGGTGTCGCCGTCGTGCATGCCGCGCAGCATCGGGGTGTCGGTGGAGCCGGGGGCGACCACGTTGCAGCGCACGCCGTGCGGGGCGACCTCCAGGCCCAGGCACTTGGTGAAGGCCGTGGCGGCGGCCTTGGAGGCGGCGTAGGCGGCCATCTCGGTGCGGGCGGTGCCGGCCGCGTTGGAGGCGACGGTGACGACCGCCCCGCCGCCGCGGGCGACCATGCGGTCCACGACGGCGCGCGAGACGTGGAAGACGCCGGTGGCGTTGACCGCGAAGGTGTCGGCCCAGTCCTGGTCGGTGAGCTTGCGGGCCTCGCCCAGGCGCAGCACACCGGCGGCGTTGACCAGGTAGTCCAGCGGTCCGAGGGCGTCCTCGACGCCGGCGACGGCCCGGTCGACGTCCGCGCTGGAGGAGACGTCGGCGGGGACGGCGGTGACCTTCAGTCCCCGGGCGGTCAGCCGGCCGACGGCCTCGGCGAGCCGGCCGGGGTCGCGGTCCACCGCGGCGACGGCGGCGCCGCGCTCGGCGAGGGCGCGTACGACGGCTTCGCCGATGCCTCCGGCGGCCCCGGTGACCAGGGCGGTCCTGTCCTGCATGGTTTCCTCCGAACAACAGCGGCGGGCAAGAGGGGTCAGCCGCGCCAGGCCGAGACCGCCTCGACGGCCTGTGCGGGGTTGAGCCGCGGGTCGCAGAAGCTCAGGTACTTCTCGCCGACCCGGTCGAGGTAGGAGGCGTTGCGCACGCACTCGGTGACCTCTTCCGGCGTGGTCTCCAGGTGCAGTCCGCCGGCCGTGCCGCCGTGGTCGGCGACCGCCTGCTGGAAGGCGTCGATCTCGCGGACGACGGTCTCCAGGAAGCGGGTCTTCAGGCCGCCGGGGCCGCTCACGGTGTTGCCGTGCATGGGGTCGCTGAGCCAGATGACGGGGTGCCCGGCGGCGGCGACGGCCCGTACCAGCGAGGGCAGCCGCTCGGCGGCGGCGTCCGCGCCCATCCGGGCGATCAGGGTGAGCCGGCCGGGGCGGCGGGCGGGGTCGAGCTTCTCGCACAGGGCGAGCAGTTCGTCGGCGGAGACGGTGGGCCCGACCTTGCAGGCGACCGGGTTGCTCACGGCGGCGAGCAGCGCCACGTGCGCGCCGTCGATCTGCCGGGTGCGCTCGCCGATCCACGGCCAGTGGGTGGAGGCCAGCAGCAGGGAGCCGTCCGGTTCGCGGCGCAGCAGCGGGACCTCGTAGTCCAGCAGCAGCGCCTCGTGGCTGGTCCACACCGGCAGTTCGAGGCGGTGGCGGCGGGGGTTGCGCCAGCCGAGGTGGTGCATGGCATCGCTGGCGGCGCGGTAGCCGGACAGCAGGTGCGCCGGGTCGGGGCGGCGGCCCTCCGGGTCGGGCTCGGGCCGGTTGACCATGTGCCCTCGGTAGACGGGCAGTTCGCGGTCGCCGACGATCTCGGTGGGGCTGGAGCGCGGCTTGCCGAACTGGCCGGCCAGCCGGCCCACCCGCAGCACCGGCCGGAGCGAGACCATCTTCATGGTGCCGGCCAGCACGTCCAGCAGGGCGGCCTTGCGGGCGATGTCGGAGGGGTTGCACTCGGCCGGATCCTCGGCGCAGTCGCCGGACTGGACGATCCGGATGTGCCCGGCGGCCGCCTCCATCAGCAGCTCGCTCAGCTTGTGCACGTCCGCGGCGTCGACCAGCGGCGGCATGTGCGCCAGTTCGTCGCGGACCCGGGCCACGGCGGCCTCGTCGGACCACTCGGGCTGCTGGAGGGCGGGCAGGGCACGCAGATGCGATGACATGTCGGTCACGGGAACCCCACGGGGTGGTAGGCGGCCGGCTCGCCGTCGCGGGACGGCGCCGGGAAGGCGGGTGCGGGTACGGCGGAAGCGGCGGTACGGGGCCGGGCGCGGCCCGCTCCCCGGAGCCGGCCCCGGGGCGGCGGGTCAGAGTTCGACGCGGACGTCGTAGGCGGTGACCCAGGTGTTGAACTCGACCAGGCGCTCCAGGACGGCGCGGGCGCTCCAGGGGCCGCCGACCGCGTAGGAGCCGGCGGGCCGGTCCAGCAGACGGCGCACCTCCTGCTCGGTGACGATGGCGAACACCGGGGCGTCCCCGTCGGCCAGGACGTCCTCGACCAGCCCGCGCAGGGCGGTCTCGTAGCTGCCGTCCTGGGTGGAGGGGTAGGGGTTCTTCTTGCGGTCCAGGACCGAGTCCGGCAGCACCCCGCGCATCGCCTCGCGCAGCAGGCTCTTCTCCCGGCCGTCGAAGTTCTTCATCGCCCAGGGGGTGTTGTAGACGTACTCGACCAGCCGGTGGTCGGTGAAGGGGACGCGGACCTCCAGGCTGACCGCCATGCTGACCCGGTCCTTGCGGTCCAGCAGGAAGTTCTCCCAGCGGGTGATGTTGAGGTAGGTCAGCTCCCGCATCCGGGCCTCGTGGCCGGTCTCTCCGGGCAGCCGGGGGACCTCCTCCAGGGCCTCGGTGTAGCGGCGCTTGACGTAGTCGCCCAGGCCCAGCCGGTCCCAGAGGCCGACCTCGCGCAGCGCGCCGATGCCGCCGGCCTTCTCGAAGGGGTGGTGCCAGGGGAAGCTGTCCAGCTCGACGGCCTCCTTGTCGTGGAACCAGGTGTAGCCGCCGAACAGCTCGTCGGCCGCCTCGCCGGACAGCGCCACCGTCATGCGCTCCTTGAGCGCGCGGCACAGCAGGTACAGCGAGTACTCCATGTCGCCGGTGGAGACGGGGAGGTCCTGCGCGCGCAGCACCGCGCCGCGCACCTGGGGGTCGAGGATGTCGTCGTTGTCGAGGGTGACGATGATGTGCTCCGCGCCGACCCGCTCCGCCACCTCGACGGCGAACGGGGTGTCGGGGTCCTCCCACTGCACGTTGGCCTCGAAGCGCTGCTCGTGGCCGGCGAAGTCCACCGAGAAGGCGCGGATCGGCTCGGTGACGCCGCGCCGGGCGCGGGCGGCCGCGGCGAGCGCGGTGACGGCGCTGGAGTCCAGGCCGCCGGAGAGCAGGGTGCCGACGGTGACGTCCGCGACGAGCTGCCGGTCGACGATGTCCTCCAGCAGCTCCCGCACCCGGGCGACGGTGGCGGGCAGGTCGTCGGTGTGCTCGCGGGCCGTGAGCTGCCAGTAGGTGTCGGTGGTGTGCCCGTCGCGGGTGAAGCGCACGACGGTGGCCGGCAGGACCTCGCGCATGCCCTGGAAGACGGCGTGGCCGGGGGTCTTGACGATGGAGAACATCTCGCGCAGGCCCTCGGCGTCGACGACCGCGTCCACCTCGTCGTGGGCGAGGATCGCCTTCGGCTCGGAGCCGAAGAGCACGCCGTCGGCGGTGGGGAAGTAGTAGAGCGGCTTGACGCCCATCCGGTCGCGGATCAGGAGGAGTTCCTCGGTGCGCGGGTCCCAGACGGCGAACGCGTAGATGCCGTTGAGGCGTTCGGCGAAGGACGCGCCCCACTCCAGGTAGGCGCGCAGCACCACCTCGGTGTCGCTGGTGGTGCGGAAGACGTGCCCCAGGGATTCCAGCTCGGCGCGCAGCTCGGTGAAGTTGTAGACCTCGCCGGTGTACGTGATGACGGGCTGGCTCCGGTCGCCGGCGGCCATCGGCTGGCGGCCGCCCTCCAGGTCGATCACCGCGAGCCGGCGGTGGCCCAGCACCGCGCGGGGCGAGGTCCACACGCCGCCGTCGTCCGGGCCGCGGCAGGTCATGGTCTGCGTCATCGCCTCGGCGACGTCCGCCGCCTCGGTCAGGTCCCGCCCGTAACTCACCCATCCGGCCAGTCCGCACATGGAATTCCAAGTCCTTTCGTCGTGAATGTACAGACGGTCAGAAAACGTCTGCGTCATGCAGCAGAACGTGGCGCGTCAACTGCACCCGAGTGGATACGTCGAGTTTCAGGAACGCGTTTCTCACATGCGTGTTGACCGTGTGCGGGGAAACCATCAGCTCTTCGGCCACGGCCCGGTTGCTCAGCCCCGTCGCCACCAGCTTCGCCACCTGCAACTCGGCTGGTGTCAAAGCGTTCCAGCCCGACCGGGACCGTGTGGGACGAGCCCTTCTCGTCGCCTTGAGCGTCTGCATCGACTCGCTCTCCGTGTTGCTGCGCCGGGAAATTCGGCGACTTGCGCCACGCCCTTCGCGGATGCCTGACGGGTCCGCGTTCCGGGGCGGTTACGACGAACAGAATGCCTTGTTTCCGGGGCGGGCGGCAAAGCCGTTCGGGGGATGTCGTCACACGCGGCGGAGAATGTCAGGCAGCCGTCATGTCGTCAGATGCGGTCAGGTTCGTCAGCGCCGCAGGACTTCGTCAGGTCGGCGACCCGGGGCAAGGGGGCGGGGCCGGCGTCCGGGCACGCCGAAGGGGGCCGCGGCGTGCGCGGCCCCCCTGGTGACGGCGTCCTGCGGACGCCGTGCGGCTCCTCCCGGTCAGGCGGTGGCGCCGCCGTCGATCACGTGGTCGTGGCCGACCACGAAGGAGGACTCCTCGGAGGCCAGCCACAGCACCGCGTTGGCCACCTCGCGCGGGTCGGCGACCCGGCCCAGCGGCACGGTCGGCGCCAGCCGGGCGTCGCGCTGCTCGCGGGTCTCGCCCGGGAGGTAGGACATCGGGGTGTCGATCGGCCCGGGGCTGATGGCGTTGATGCGCACGCCCTGCTGGATGTACTCCCGCGCGGCGGTGCGGGTCAGGAAGCTGACGCCGGCCTTGGAGGTCGAGTAGGCGCTCATGGTGGCCAGCCGCCAGTGGGCGCCCAGGTTGGAGGCGGTGTTGACGATGACGCCGCCGCCGTTGGCCGCCATGTGCGCGGTCTCGTGCTTCAGGGCGAGGAAGACGCCGGTGAGGTTGACGGCGAGGACCTTGTTCCAGACGTCCTCGTCGTGCTCGCCGACCGGGGTGCCGCCGCCGAGGATGCCGGCGTTGTTGAAGGCGACGTGCAGGCCGCCGTGGGTGGAGACGGCGTGGTCCACCATCGCCTTGACGCTGGCGGAGTCGGTGACGTCGACGACGACGCCGGAGGCGGTGCCGCCGTCGGTCTCGATGAGCTTGACGGTCTCGTTGACGCCGTTCTCGTCGAGGTCGGCCACGACCACGGTCGCGCCTTCGGCGGCGAAGGCCTGGGCGGTGGTGCGGCCCAGCACGCCGGCGGCGCCGGTGACCAGGACGACCTTGCCGGTGAAGCGTGCAGTCATGAGGAACTCCCCTGTTTCTCGGTGATGTCGTGTTGCGTGGTGGTCTCGGATGCGGCCGGTGAGGGCCGGGTGGTGGTGCCGGTGCGGGCGCCGCGGCCGCGCTGGAGCAGGACCAGCCCGGCGGCCAGCGCCAGGGCGGTCGCGGCCACGCCGAAGGCGAAGCCGTAGCCGCTCGCCTGTGCGGCGGCCGCCCCGCCCCCGCCGCCGGCGGCGTGCGCCACGGCGAGCGGCACCAGGACGGCCAGGCCGACCGGGGGCCCGACCTCCATGGCGGTGTTGACGACCCCGCCGACCAGGCCGGCCTCCTCGGGCGCGGTGCACTCCACGGCCCAGACGGTCGCCCCGGAGAAGGTGAAGCCCGCGCCCACCGGGAAGAGCGTGATGCCGACGACGAGCAGGCCCCAGTAGGAGGAGTCGGCGTCGAGCGTGGACAGGACGCCCAGGCCGGCCGCGCCCAGCGCCAGCCCGGCGGCGGTGAGCCCGGCGGGCCCGAGCCGGCGGGCGGCCCGGCCGCCCATCGCCGCGGTGAACAGCACCGCGAGCACCGGCGGGAGGAAGGCCGCCGAGGTGGCGGCCGGCGAGTAGTGCAGGGTCTTCTGGAAGTAGAGCGCGAGGACGAAGAAGTACGTGGCCATCGCGGCGGCGGTCAGGCCGATGGCCAGCAGCGCGGCCAGCCGGCGGCCGGACGCCAGCAGCGCCGGGGGCACCAGCGGTCGCGACGAGCGGGCCTGAACCACCGCGAACAGCGCGAGGACGAGGGCGCCGGCGCCCACCCAGAGCCAGTCCGACTCGCCGAGGCCGAAGATGAAGGCGGTCAGTCCGGCGGTGATCAGCACGGCCCCGGGCACGTCGAGCCGCTCTGGCCGGCGGGCCGGCCCCGAGGGCAGCAGCGGCGAGCAGAGCACGATCACCGCGGAGACGGCGGCCGGGGCGACGAACACCCAGCGCCACTCCACCCAGGACAGGATCAGTCCGGACAGGATGTTGCCGGAGCTGGCCCCGATGCTGGCCAGCACGCCCCACACCGCGAGTGCCCGGGTGCGCCGCGCCGGGTCGGGGTAGACCGAGCCGAGCAGCGCCATCGCGGCCGGCGCGGCCAGCGCCGCCCCCACCCCCTGGGCGAACCGGGCGGCCACCAGGACCCACAGGGAGCCGGCGGCCGCGGCGGCCAGCGAGGCCGCCCCGAAGACGACCACGCCGGCGGTGAACACCCGGCGGTGGCCGAGCAGGTCGGCCAGCCGGCCGCCCAGGACCAGCAGCCCGCCGAAGGACAGGCTGTAGGCCGAGGTGGCGAAGACCAGGTCGGTGTCGGTGAGCCGCAGGTCCCGCTGGATCATCGGCAGCGCCACGGTGATCACGGTGATCGTCGCGATCAGGGTGATCTGCACGGCGCCCAGGAGCGCGAAGGCGGGCCCGGGCCGGAGCCGGGGCGGGGCCTTGCCGGCCGAGGCGTCCACGGGGACGGAACCCATAGCGGAACATCCATTCCAGATAGGGGCAGAAGAAACACAGAGAGACCTGCGCGAGAACCGCAAAAGGCCATTATCTGAACGCTTTCGCTGCGCGATCGGCGCGTCGAGGCGATAACTGAAAGCTAGCACGGTCTTGACCGATCGGTACAGTACGGCCGCCGAAGCCGGCCGGGGACAGCGGCAGCGGACCGACGGGTTCCGGACATCCGGGCCCCGCCGGGCCGCTCGCGGGCGGGTGCGCGCCCGCTCGCGACGGCTGTGCCGCCCGCCCGGACGCCGCCCGAGATCGCATGTTCATGCGATGCCGCAAGGGCCGCGAACCGGCCAGGATCGGCCCCATCCACGAACCAGGGAGGCACCGCCTTATGGCCACCTACAGCTGGACGCTGCCCGTCGCCGGACCGGACCCGGACGCTGCGGGACCGGACGCCGACGCGGTCTGGGAGGGACTGGTCCACAAGGCCGAGAACCCCAGCCCGTACGTCCCGGCGGTCACCGGCTGCCGTGTCCTGGAGCGCTTCGACGACGGGTTCCTGCGCGAGATCACCGTCCGCGACACCGAGCTGGTGCAGGAGCGGGTGACCTTCGAGAAGCCCGAGCGGGTGGTGTTCCGCCCGGTGAACGACCCGTGCATCGAGCAGATCGTCAACGAACTGGGCGACGACGGCTCCGGCCGGCCGACGCTGACCCTGCGCATCACCCTCACCCCGGCCGGCGTCGACAAGGCCGAGAACACCCGCTACTTCCTGCACGAGACGCAGCGCTACTTCTCCGACGCGCTCGCCTTCATCGTCGAGGGCCTCCGCCGGCGCCATGCGCGCTGACCGCCGCCCCGGCCGGCCTCCCCGCACCCCCGCCC
>NZ_PVLV01000488.1 GCF_002982015.1 Streptomyces solincola | reverse complement strand
TCCTCCAGGAGCCCAGCCATGCCCCGCACCCCGCGCGACTCCGACCCCGAACTCGCCCACCGGCTCAGCAGGCGCGGCATGCTCGGCGTCGCCGCCGGCACCACCGCGGCCGCCCTGCTCTCCGCCGCCGCCACCCCCGCCGCCGCGCAGGGGCGGGGCCACGGCCGCCCCGTGCTGCCGCCCGGCCGGCTCGGCGTACAGCTCTACTCCCTGCGCGACAAGGTCTCCACCCTCGGCTTCGCCGCCGTCTTCCGGGAACTGGCGCTCCACGGCTACGACGAGGTCGAGTACGCCGGCTACACCCAGGGCTCGGCCGGCCCCCTCACCCTCGCGCAGCTCCGCCGGCTCACCCGGGACCACGGGCTGCGCGCCATTGGCAGCCACGTCAACTACCACGACGACGCCGACCCGGCCGCGTACAGCTTCGCGCAGAATCTCACCAAGGTCCTGGACGACGCCGAAGCCCTCGGCCTGAAGCACATCGGCACCGCCTCCGGGCCCTGGCGCTACGGCGCCACCGTGGACGGCTGGAAGCGCTGCGCCGAGGACTTCAACCGCTACGGCGCCGAGGCGCGCAAGCGCGGCATGAAGTTCTACCAGCACAACCACGCCGAGGAGTTCTCCTTCGCCACCGACCGCCCGGACGTCCGCCTCTACGACGTGCTGCTCGCCGAGACCGACCCGGACCTGGTCTTCCTGGAGATGGACGTCTACTGGGCGTACGCCGGGGCCTTCCGCTTCGGCCGGCGCCCGGACGGCGTGCCCGCCCCGTTCGAACCGCTGGACTACGTGCTGCGCCACCCCGACCGCTACCCGCTGTTCCACGTCAAGGACGGCGAGAAGGACGTCGCCGCCCGGGACGGCTACCGGATGGTCGACGTGGGTGACGGGGACATCGACTACCGGCGGTTCATGACCGCGGTGGGCCGCACCCGCGGCGGCCGCCGCGACCACCACTGGCAGGCCGAGCACGACAACCCGGTCGACTCCTTCGCCTTCGCCCGCAAGTCCAGCGCCCACCTGCACTCCCTGCGCGAACGCGGCGGCCGCTGACCCCGCTCCTCACGTCCCCGGCCGGCCGTCCTGCGACCGCAGGGCGCCCAGCACCCGGCGGAAGGCCCCGGTCCCGCGAGGCGGTGCGGCGGGCGGTGCGCACGGTGCTGGACCGCCTGCGCGGCTGAGCCGCCGGCCCGTACGGACACGTGGGGTAGGGGGCCGCTGACCCTGTGCGGACGGGGGCGGCGCGCCGGTCTGACCATCGGATATGCGGGTGAGGAGGGGCCCGCGGCCCTGGTAGAGTGGTCGTTGTCGCCGCGGGGAAGCCCGTGCGGCGCACACCCTGTCCGGGTGGCGGAATGGCAGACGCGCTAGCTTGAGGTGCTAGTGCCCTTTATCGGGCGTGGGGGTTCAAGTCCCCCCTCGGACACAGCGGAAGAACGACGACAGGCCCCGTATCGCACGGGGCCTGTCGGCGTTTCGTCGTGGCGACGAGGAGTTACCAGGTGGCCTCGACGGCGCCGCCCTGGTTCCAGCCGCCCGCGGCGATCTCGGAGCCGCCGGCGGACTCCAGGGTGGCGAACTTGCCCTTGTTCCACTCGACGGCGCCGAAGCTGCCGTGGTCCCGGTCGTCGTCGTTCGCGGCGGCGGGGACGGTACCGAGCGCCGTGGCGGCGGCGACGAGCGCGGCGCAGGCGAGGGCCTTCCTCAGCATGGTGATCCTCCGTGGACGCACCGCCCGGTCCGTCCGGGCGGGGTTCGGAGTGAGAAGTTCCCGGGACGGCGGGAGCGGCGCGCGTGTCGCGGCCGAACCCACCCTTTCGAGCGGGGCCGGACAGCGCAGCGCGCCCTCGTACGGGCGCTCCGTCAGGTCATCTGGCGGCGTACGAGGTCGTGCAGCTCGCCGGCCGGGTCGGCCAGCAGGGCGGCGGGCGGGCCCTGCTCGACGACGCGGCCGCCGGAGAGCACCAGCACCCGGTCGGCGTCCATGACGGTGGACAGCCGGTGCGCGATGACCAGCCTGGTCGCCGCCAGCTCGCGGGTGGCGTCGATCACCGTGCGCTGGGCGGCGTTGTCCAGGGCGCTGGTGGCCTCGTCCAGGAGCAGGACGCGGGGGCGGCGGATCAGGGCCTGGGCGATCATCAGCCGCTGCCGCTGCCCGCCGGAGACCCCGGCGCCGCCCGCGACCATGGTGTGCAGGCCCATCGGCATCCGGCGGATGTCGTCCGCGAGGCCCGCCAGCTCGGCCGCCGCCCACACCTCCTCCTGGGTGTACGGCTCAGCGCCGGTGATGCACTCCAGCACCGAGCCGCCGGTCGGCACCGCGTCCTGGAGCACCACCCCGCACTGGCGGCGCAGCGCGGCCCGGTCGAGCGCGGCCAGGTCCTGCCCGTCGTAGCGGACGCTGCCGGAGGCCGGGCGCTCGAAGCCGATCAGCAGGCGCAGCAGGGTGGACTTGCCGCAGCCGCTGGGGCCGACGACGGCCACGAACTCGCCGGGGCGGACGGCGAAGGAGACGTCGTCCAGCACGAGCGGAGCGTCGTCGGCGTACCGGAAGGAGACGTTCCGGACCTCCAGGGCGCCGGTCAGCTCGCCCGGGTCGGCGGAGCCGGCCGGCGCCTCGGGCTCCTCGTCCAGCACCGGCCGCACCTGTTCGAACAGCGGCAGGGCGGCCACCGCGGACACCAGGGCCCCGGTGAGCTGGGTGACCGAGGCCAGCAGCATCGTCACCGAGGTGCTGAAGGTCAGGAAGTCCCCGGCCGGCATCGAGCCGTACGCGGGACCGGCCAGCAGCATGAACACGATGAGCGAGCAGAGGGGGAGGTAGACGGCGTCCAGGACGGCGGCGAGGCCGCGTACCGCGCCGGCCCGCCGCTGGAGCTCCCGGGAGCGGGCGAAGCCCTCGGCCCAGGCCGCGTAGGCGAAGCTCTCCGCCGCCGCCACCCGCAGCTTCGGCAGCCCGCGCAGCGTCTGGTACGCCTGGTTGCTCAGCTTGTCGGTCAGCTTCACCAGCTGACGCTGCCAGCGCACCTGCCACAGCCCCAGGGCCAGGAAGACCACCGCGACCACGGTCAGCACGGCGAGCGCCGCCAGCGCCAGCGGCACGCTGTAGCAGAACAGCAGCACCACGTTGGTCGCGCCGACCACCGTGCCCTGCACCACCACCGGCCCCACCCCGGTCAGCACCCGGCGGATCGCGCTGACGCCCATCGCCGCGCTCGCCAGCTCGCCCGTGGAGCGACCGGCGAAGAAGCGCGCCGGCAGCCTCAGCAGCCGGTCCCAGACGGCCGGTTGCAGCGCGCTCTCCACCCGGCCCTCCAGCCGCAGCACGGTGAGGTTCTGCGTCAGCAGGAACGCCGCCGACACCACGCTCGCCGCCATGACCGCGACCGCCGCCTGGGTGATCAGACCGGTGCGCGCCTCCGGCACGTACGCGCCGAGCACCCGGCCGGTGGCGATCGGGGCCAGCGCGCCCAGCAGCACGGTGGCCAGGCAGGCCACCGCCAGGGTCCGCAGGTCGCCGCCCGCGCCCCGCAGCGAGAACCGCAGCAGCCGACCCGGCGTGAGCGGCTCCGGCGGCAGCGGCCGGTAGAACATCGTGCCGCGCGGCTCCAGTTCGGCGGCCTTCTCCGGGCCGAGCCGCAGCCGCAGCCCCGACACCGGGTTCACCGCCTCGTACCGCCCGCGCCGCCACAGCAGCGCCACCGGGGCCCCGGACCTCGCCCAGCACCCCACCAGCGGACCGACGTCGGTGCGCCACCAGTCGCCGGTGAGCCGGACCGTCCGGGTCCGCACCCGCGCGGCCCGCGCGAACCGCTCCACCGGGTCCGGCCGGGACCCGCCGCCGGCCCCGCCGTCGGCGGGCGGTGTGATGCCGGCGGCCCGGGCCACCCGCCGGCACACCGCCGCGGCGGCCTCGCCGTCGCCGGCGCCGGCCTGGCCCCTCGTACGCCTGGCGGACCGGGGCCCGAGCGCGGCCAGCAGGGTCCGGTCGGCCCGTGCCCGCTCGGCCTCGCCCGCCTCGATCCCCGCCGCCGTGCGGTCCTCGTGGGCCCGCTCCAGCCGTTCGATCCAGCGGTCCACCGCCGACAGCAGCCGGTACTGCTGGTCGACCAGCCGCTGCCACAGGCCGCCGTCCACCAGCAGCTCGGCACAGCCCCGCGCGTCGTACGCCCCGTAGTGGACGCTGCCCGGCGGCACCGGCATCCACAGCATGTCGTCGGCGGAGGAGGCCGGGGGGCCGTCGGCCGCCGTGCGGCCGTCCAGCGGGGCCTGGAGCAGGACGCCGAGGGCGCGGGCGGCCCCGAGCGCGAACGCCTCCTCCAGCGGGGAGGCGCCCTGGGCCGCGTACCCCTGCCCGTACGGGTCGGCGTACCCCTGCCCGTACGGGTGGGGGGACAGCTCGCGCAGCGGGATACGGCGCAGCGCGCAGGCGCGCACCGGCCGGCCGACCAGGGTGTGCCGGGCGCCGTCGACCGGGCCCAGCAGCAGCGCGCCCGCCTCCAGCCGGCCCAGGAAGTGCCAGGGCCCGTCCGCCGCGGCGTCCACCGCGAACAGGTCCAGCGCTCCCTCGGTCACCAGCCACAGCACCTGCGGCCCCTCCAGCGCCACCGTCCCCGGCCCGGCGGCGGCCACCGGCGCCCCGACCTGCCCCAGGGCGTACGACACCGGATCGCCGACGGACCGGGCGCGGCCGTCGGCAGGGTCGCCGCCGGGCCAGGTGGTGGCGTCGGCAGGGTCGCCGCCGGGCCAGGCAGGGGCGTCGGGGGGCTGCGGCCAGGTCTCCACGTCAGCTCTCCCGGACCAGGGCGGCGTAGGGGCCGCCGGCGGCGAGCAGGTCCTCGTGGCGGCCGCGCTCGACCACAGTGCCCTGCTCCAGCACCACGATCTCGTCGCTGTCGCGGACCGTGGAGAGCCGGTGCGCGATGACCACGCAGGCGCAGCCGCGTCGGCGCAGGTTGTCCATCACCGCCTGTTCGGTCCGCGCGTCCAGGGCGCTGGTCACCTCGTCCAGCACCAGCACGCTGGGGCGGCGCACCAGCGCGCGGGCGATCTCCAGCCGCTGGCGCTGCCCGCCGGAGAAGTTGCGGCCGTCCTGCTCCACCCGCGCCCGGATGCCGCCGGGCCGCCGCGCCACCACGTTGTACACCTCGGCGTCCCGCAGCGCGTCGGCCACCGCCTCGTCGGGGACGGACGGGTCCCACAGCGCCACGTTGTCGCGCACGGTGCCCTCGAACAGGAAGACGTCCTGGTCGACGAAGGACACCGAGGCGGCCAGCGCGCCGCGCGGGATGTCCGCGAGCGGGCGGCCGTCGATCCGCACGCTGCCCTCCCAGGGCGGGTAGAGCCCGGCGAGCAGCCTGGACACGGTCGACTTGCCGCTGCCCGAGCCGCCCACCAGCGCCACCTGCCGGCCCGGGCCGACGGTCAGCGAGAACCCGGTGAGCAGCGGCGGGTCCAGCGGGCTGTAGCCGAAGGAGACACCCGCCAGCTCCACCGCGCCGCGCAGCCTGCGGACCGGGTCGCCGGCCGGGGAGCGCAGGTACAGCCCGTCGGCCGGGAAGCTCTCCACGTCCTTGAGCCGGGCCACGTCGGCGGCCAGGTCCTGCACCCGGCCGGCCACCCCGCCCAGCCGGGCGATCGGCGCGGTGAACCGGGTGACCAGCGCCTGGAAGGCGACCAGCAGACCGACGGACAACTGCCCCTCGACCGCCCGCAGTCCGCCGATCCACAGGATCAGGCCGCTGTTGAGCGCGGCGAGTGTGGGGGCGACCACGGCCAGCGCGGCGCTCGGCACGCCCAGCCGCCGGCGCACCTCCATCGTCGCCGCGTGCTGCCCGGCCCAGCGGCGGAAGTAACCGTCCTCGCCGCCAGTCGCCTTCAGCGTCTCGATCGACTGGAGGCCGGAGTACGCGGTGTCGGCCAGCTTCGCGCTGTCGGCGCGCAGCTTCTGCGTGGGGGTGGCGCGCAGCCTCACCACGATCCGCAGCGCCACCACGTTCAGCAGCGCCACGCCCACGCCGAGCAGGGTGAGCTGGGGGTCGTAGCTCCACAGCAGCAGGGCGTAGAGCAGCACGACAACGCCGTCCACCCCGGCCGCGGCCAGGTCGCGGGCCAGCGTCTCGGCGACCGTGTCGTTGGACTGGAGGCGCTGTACCAGGTCGGCCGGGCCGCGCTGGGCGAAGAACGACACCGGCAGCCGCAGCAGATGCCGCAGGAAGCGGGCACCGCCCAGGGTGGAGGAGATCAGCCGCCCGTGCAGCAGGTTGTTCTGCTGAAGCCAGGTCAGCGCGGCGGTGAGCACCACCGCCGCGCCCATCCCGGTGAACAGCACCGGCAGCACGGCGTCCTGCCCGCCGATCAGGAACAGGTCGATGTAGGTGCGGCTGAGCGCCGGCACCGCGGCGCCCACCGCCACCAGCAGCAGACTGGCGAGCAGCGCGGCCAGCAGGGTGCCGGTGGTGCCGCGCAGCCGCGCCGGCAGCGCGCCCAGCACGCCCGGCGGCCGGCCGCCGCGCCGGAACTCAGCGGTCGGTTCGAAGACCAGCGCCACTCCGGTGAACGCCGCGTCGAACTCCTCGTCGGAGACCAGCCGGCGGCCCCGCCCGGGGTCGTTGACGTACACGCCGCGGCGGCCGAGGCGGCGGCCCGGCCCGTCGTAGACGACGTAGTGGTTGAACTCCCAGAACAGGATGGCCGGCGCGGGCGTCCCGGCCAGCGCGGACGGCTCCATCTGCATGCCGCGGGCACGCAGCCCGTGGCCGCGGGCCGCCTTCAGCAGGTTGCCGGCCCGCGAACCGTCCCGGGAGACCCCGCAGGCGATCCGCAGCTCCTCCAACGGCACATGCCGCCCGTAGTGGGCGAGCACCATGGCGAGGCAGGCCGCGCCGCACTCCACGGCCTCCATCTGGAGGATCGTCGGCGTGCGGACGGTACGGGAGGAGCGCCGGGCGGGCGTGAGCCCCCGGCCCGAGGGCTTGGGGGCCCGGCGGCGGCCGTCGGCGGAGGCGACCCCGCGGGCGGCGCGCCGTGACGAGGGGGCGCGGCGCGCGGCGTCGCCTCCCTCGTCGGCGGCACGAGAGCGGATACGGGTACGGGTGCGCGTACGGGGGGTGGGCGCAGGGGTGCGGGGCGCGGTCACGGCAGGAGCCAGTCGA
>NZ_PVLV01000487.1 GCF_002982015.1 Streptomyces solincola | reverse complement strand
GCTTCCCTCTAGCGTGGGTCGAGCCGGACCCTTCCGCCCCGCTCGATGGAGCGGGGCGGAAGGGTCCGGCTCGACCCACGCTAGAGGGAAGCGGAGCACCTGTCTCCACGATTACTCGGACTTCCTACTATCTGAGACGCAGCCAAGGCCAGAGCATCACGGTGAGTACGGAACGTGGTCGACCAGCCGACTGGTACGGCTGGGATCACAGCTGTGAGAGCACAGCACCGGGCTCACAGCCGTGAGATCACGGCGCCGGGCTTACAGGCCGTGAGATCACGGTGCCGGGCTTACAGCACGTCGCCGTCGCGCCAGTCGAAGGCGAGGGCGCCGTCCTCGGCGGCCGGCAGGAGCCGGCCCAGCGAGGGGCGCAGATAGGTGGAGTCCTCTTCGTCGGGCAGGTGGACCACGCCGTCGGGCCCGTACGCCTCGATCCGGCCGTTCCAGAGCTGCCAGCCGCGTCCGCGGTACAGCTCGACGCCGTCCTCGGAGGCGGAGAGCGCGCCGAAGGCGTACGCCCCGTCGATGACCTCCTCCAGGGCGGCCATCACCCGGCCGCCCAGGCCCTGGCGCCTGCGGTCCGGGCGTACCGCGACCGCCTCCACGTAGCCGACGCGGTGGGAGCGGCCGGCGTGCGCGACGCGGCGCATGATCACGCTGCCGTGGGCGGCGACGCCGCGCTCGTCGCGGACCCAGGCGTGGACGCCGCCCAGGCCGTGGTCCCAGTCCTCGTCGCCGAAGTCGCCGTCGAAGGCGGCGTCCAGCATGGCGCGGATCGCGTCGAGGGTGCGGGGCGGGAGTTCACCGGTGTGGGCGGTGCGCAGCGAGTCGCTCATAGCGGCCCACTGTGGCAGGCGCGGCCCCGGCGGCGCACCGCGATAAGGCGGTACGCCGCCGGGAACCGGCCACTCCTCGCCGGGACGACCTCGTGCCGGCCGGTGCCGGCCGGCGAACTACAGGCGGCCGCCGGTGAGGCGGGAGAGCGGGCCTCGCTGGTTGAGGCCGGCGCGGCGGCCCAGCGCGTAGGAGGAGGCCACCACGGCCGCCGCCCCGGCGCCGGCGCCGGCGGCTATCACCTTGCGGGCCTTGACCACCGTCCAGACCAGACCGGCCTTGCCTGCGGTCTTCTTGGCGGCGGCGCCCACGGAGGTGGCGGCCGTCTTGGCCTTCTCCGCGGTGGCGCCGCCGATGCCGGCCAGCTTCTCCTTGCTGCTGCCGACCGCGGAGCGGGCCGAGCCGGTCGCGGACTCGGAGGCGCTCTTGGCGGATCGGGTGGCGCCCTTGGCGGCGCTCGTGGCGCGGTCCTTGGTCGCCGTGCGGCTCTGTGTCGTCTTGTTCGTCGTCTCAGCCATGCCCTGCGGATAACCGCGCTCACGCCCGCCAAACGGACCGTTCGCCGTCGGCGGGAAGCGCCGAGTCCCGGGCGGTTTCCCGGGCAGACGGCGTACCAGACCGCTGAGAGGGGCGTCGAGATGAGTGCGTGGAGCACGGTGCAGGGCAGGGCCCGGGGTGTGGCTCGCGACCGGCGCGGCAGCAAGGTCCTTGAATGGGCGGGCCGTTGGGGCTTCGCCGCCAAGGGCGTGATCTACCTGCTGGTCGGAGTGCTGGCGGTGCGGGTGGCGTTCGGCGAGAACGACGGCCGGCAGGCCGACCGCGGCGGGGCGCTCGCGGAGGTCGCCGAGAAGCCGCTGGGATCGGTGGTGCTGTGGGCGGTGGGCGTGGGCCTGGTGGGCATGGCGCTGTGGCAGTTGTCCGAGGCGTTGTGGGGGACGAAGACCGGCAAGCGGCTGCTGTCGGCCGGGCGGTGCGTGTTCTACGCGTTCGTCGCCTTCTCGGTGCTGGCGTTCGCGGCGGGCAGCGGAGGCGGAGGTTCCAGCGACCAGCAGTCCCAGGACGTGACCGCCCGGGCGATGGAACTGCCCGCCGGGCGCTGGCTGGTGGGCGCGGTCGGCGTGGGTATCGCGATAGCGGGCGTGGTGAACGCGGTGCGCGCGGCGATGCGCTCGTACCACAAGCACCTGAAGCTCGGTGAGATGTCGCGCCGGGCCCGGCAGGCGGTGGACGTGACCGGCGTGGCCGGCGGCATCGCGCGCGGCCTGGTCTTCATCGCGGCCGGCGGCTTCGCGGCGCGCGCCGCCTGGGTGTACGACCCGGACCAGGCCAAGGGCGTGGACGACACCCTGCGGTCCTTCGCCGCCACTCCGGCCGGGCCGTGGCTGCTGGTCGCGGTGGCGGTGGGGCTGGCGCTGTACGGGGTGTTCTGCTTCGCCATGGCCCGCTGGCGCCGGGTGTGACACCGGGCGGAATCCCGTACGGCCGGGCCCGGGGTGCCGGGCCCTGGCCGGCCGGAGATCCGGGTGCCGGCCGGCTGGAGGTCCGGGCCCTGGCCGGCCGGAGGTCCCGGGGGCGGCTCAGTCGGAGGCTTCCGGGGCGCCGGCCGCGAGGGCCTCGGCGACCCCGTCGTACAGCGCCAGGACGCCGTCCACTCCGGTCAGCTCGAACAGCCGGCGCACGAACGGCGACGGCGCGGCGATGCGCAGCCGGGGGCCGAGGTCGACGGACGCGTGGAGCAGGAGGTTGAGCATGGTGGAGTCGGCGAAGCCGACCTCGGAGAGGTCAAGGACCAGCGGTTCGGCGCCCGCCGCGGCGTGCCGCAGCGCCAGGCGAAGCGGCTCCACGCTCTGCAGATCCGCCTCGCCGCCGACCACGATGATCGTGGCACCGCTCTCGGTCCGCTCGCTGATGCTCAGGGCTCGTTCGGAAGGCTGGGGAGGACGCACGGGCCCACCATAGAATCGACTGTTGCCGTTTGACAACATTCTCCCTATGGCAACAGTCTTGCCCTCGTCGTGTCATCACGCCGCCCGGACTCCGGAGCCGGTAATCCAAGGCGAACCAGGGGGAAGGGAAAGCGGGACCCGATGATGAAGCTAGGCGCTGTCGGCCACCGCACGGCCGTCCCGCGCACCGGACCCGCTCGCGACGTCCCGCATCGCCCGGGCGGCCGTCTGGAAGGCGAGCAGTCCCCGCACCAGCGCGTTGACCTCGCCCGGCTCCATGCCGGCGAGCACCGCCGCGACCTCCCCCGCCCGGGCCGCCCGCAGGTCCGCCAGGACGGTGCGGCCGCGCCCGCTGAGCCGCAGCTCGACCTCGCGGCGGCTGGTGGCGCTCGGCTCCCTGGTCACCAGGCCCATCGCGCCCAGCCGGTCGCAGAGGCGGCTGACCGAGGAGCTGCGCGAGTGCAGGGCGTCGCTCAAGGCGCGCAGATTGATCCCGTCGTGCTGCTCCAGCACCAGCAGGGCCCGCAACTGCGACGGTGAGACGGATCCGGAGGGCGCCGATTCCTGGCCGCGCCCCAACACCACCTCCAGGAGCTCTGCGGCCGCGCACACGTCAGCCGCCGCCTGGTCGTGGGGGCGTGGCGTACTGGGGAAGCGGGGCACCGATCCACTGTGTCACCCGGCGGCGCGTTTTGTCAGCCCGGGCGGACGGACCGGGATCCGGCCCGCGGGGCCCGGAACCGGTCGGCACGCCACCTGGCGCGGAGCGCACGGGCGGAGAGCGGATACCCGGGATCGTCCTGGCCAAACGGACGAGTCCGCGTGCCGGTCGCGGCACGTCCGGCCGCCGCCCGCCACCCCGTCCGCACCCACGGCGGTCACCGAACGCCCTGGGGGCCACCCGGGTCACCGGCCGGCGACACCGGGGGCGCGCCCGCATCCCCCGGCCCACGACGCACCTAGAGGAAGGCACCATCCGACTGTGAGCTCCATGGCGGATTTCGAGAGATCGCTGCGCGGCGCGGCCCCGCACGCGCTGGTGGACGTCGTGCGCGACCATCTGGCGGCCTGCCACGGCGCCACGGCCACGACGCTGCTGCTGGCCGACTTCGGGCTGGCCGTGCTCCAGCCGGTGGGCGGGACGGAGCAGCGGGCGGGCTCGGTGCCGCTGCACAGCAGCGCCGCGGGGCGCGTCTTCGGCAGCCAGGAGCCGCGGGCGGAGCCGCCGCGGGACGGCGAGGTGGTGCACCACCTGCCGGTGACGGTGCGCGGCGAGCGGCTGGGCGTACTGGCCGTACGTCTGCCGGTGGACCGCTCCACCGACGCGGCGGCCGGTGAGCTGGCCCATGTGGCGGAGGTGCTGGGCCACGAGATGGTGGTGGCCGAGCGGGACACCGACCTGTACCAGTTGGCCCGGCGGGCCAGCCGGCTCACGCTGGCCGCCGAGATGCAGTGGCAGCTGCTGTCGGGGCGGGCGTTCTCCCAGCCGGAGTACGAGATCGGCGCGCACCTGGAGCCGGCGTACGCGGTGCACGGCGACAACTTCGACTGGTCCTCGGACTCGGCGGGGCTGACCGTGGCGGTGACCGACGGCATGGGCGAGGGTGTGCCGGCGTCGCTGCTGACCACGCTGACGGTCAACGCGCTGCGCAACGCCCGGCGGGCCGGGGTGGACATCGCCGACCAGGCGGCGCTGGCCGACCAGGCGGTGTGGGCGCAGTACCGGGGCTCGCTGTACGTGTCGACGCTGCTGATGAGCTTCGACCTGGACAGCGGGCGGGCGTACGCGGTGGACGCCGGTTCGCCGCAGCTCTGGCGGCGGCGCGGGCGCAGCGTGGACCGCATCGCGCTGGACGCGCAGTTCCCGCTGGGGATGTTCGAGGAGTCGGACTACCGGATGCAGGAGATCGACCTGCTGCCGGGCGACCGGCTGCTGGTGGTGAGCGACGGGGTGTACCAGGCGGTGTCGCCGGACAGCGAGCCGTACGCGCCCAAGGCGCTGGTACGCGGCATCCAGGCGACGAGCCTGCTGCCGGCGGCCTCCGCGCCGGGTGCGCTGCTGCGTGAGCTGGCCGCCTACCGCCGCACCGAGACACCGGACGACGCCCTGGTGATGTGCCTGGACTGGCACGGCCGGGAGGGGTCCGAGAGCCGGGGCTGAGCCCCCGGGCGCCTCCCGTCAGACCGGGGGTTCGTCGCTGCGGGCGCGGCGGGGCAGGATCGGCGGCTTGCGGGGGGCCGGCGGCTGGACCGTGCCCTCGGCGGCGGTGCGGCCGCGGACCGGGCGGTCCGGGCCGGGGCGGCCGTGCGGCGGCGGGCCGAGGACGGACCGGCCCGGTGCGGCGGCGTCCGCGGGGCGGGCGCCGGCGGCGCGTGGCCCGGCCTCGGGGGCGAGGGCGAACTCGGCGCGGACGCGTTTGCCCGCCGGGATGGTCTTGACGCTGAGCCGGGTGCTCAGCGCGCGCACGATCTCCATGCCGTGGCCGCCCACCCGGCCCGGGTCGCTGCGGTGGAACACCGGACGGGCGCAGCCGGCGTCGCTGACGGTGACGGTCAGCCAGCGGGCGCAGCCCTCCAGCTCCAGCGTGTAGGGGCCGCCGGTGTGCCGGTCGGCGTTGGTGACCAGCTCGCTGACGACGAGGCGCACGTCGGCGGCGGTGCGGTCGGAGACCGGGGCCAGCCATTCGGCGGCCAGCTCGGTCAGGAAGCGGTCGGCCAGCGCGCGGGCCTCGGCGATGCAGCCGGGCTCGCCCGCGTACCCGGCGCTGCGGCTGAGGGTCCCCGGCGGCGCGGTGTCGCGGCGGTCAGGTGTCCGACGGTCCTCTGGTGTCATGTCCTCCCGCCCTCCGGACGGCTCGCGGGCCGTTTCCGGCACCCTGCTACCCCGCGCCCGGCGGCTCATTCCGCCTCCGGCGCCTCCGGCGCACCCCCGGGCGCACGGGAACCGCCCCCGTCCGGCTGTGGGGGCCGGGCGGGGGCGGTGGTCC